>CANSXE010000033.1 GCA_947650875.1 uncultured Bacillota bacterium
CTTATTATCTAACATCATATGGCTACCTCCGTTTCTATTGGATACGCTCCGCCGCTTTCCCTCAGCAATCCTCCAGTTCTTCTACGACCATCTCTTTTGTTGCCGTTATTACGGCCCAACTCCTCATATGTGAGGACCCTCGGTCGGATTCCCTTCCTGCTTGCTGTCAGGTCTGCCGCTTTGCGCTGACTGAAACTGCCTGTCTCTTCCGGTCGTTTTGGAGATACCCTGATTTCCAGATCTTTTCGAAAATCCTGAAGCTTGGTTGTCTCTCCTTGGCTCCCTCTCATGGCCGATCACAGATTTTTAACACAGAATATTTTGACCAGACACTCAGTTTCAGTTGCCGGGGCTCTTACTTGTACATTGGACTCACCTTTCCTTTGTCTGGTTATAATTTACCACACTAATGTAATCCTGTCAAGTATTTTTGTTCGTTTTATTCAACAAATATGACCCCTGGATTTTTACGTTTTGCATAATTTCAGGCAGAATCCTGCAAAATGAGGGTCCTTCCGGCAGGAAGGGCCCTCTATGCTCACATATGTTCCGGTTCCTGGTCCCCGGGCAGGGCGCACAGAAATTGATACTGGGGCACCAGGGACTTCCACCCCTCCAGCACCTGGCCGGCCAGCTCCGGAGTAAAGAACACCCCCTCGCAGTTGTGCTCGCAGCTAAAGCCGATTCCCTTCCGGTTGTACCAGGGATAGAGCAGCGGACCCGGGTCCCCCTTGGGGCGCTTGTACTCCTGACCCTCCAGGCGGAATTCTCCCCGCTTTTCCACCGCCCGGGCCAGCTTTTCGATGGGCTTGGGGTCCCGGTCGATGCGGGCGCGGAGCTTGGCCATGGTGGCGGGGAGCATCTCCCAGCAGCCCATGCCGTAGCCGTAGTGGTCGGGGGCCACCTCAAACCAGAAGCAGGGGATGCGCCCGTCGTGCTCCCCCGGTTTGCGCAGGGAGAACCACAGGTGGTCCTTATAGGGCCCCCGGCCGAAGAGCCGCCGGGCGTCCCGGTAGATGCGGCTTACCTTCAGCTCCAGGCCCAGCCTGGGGAAGGCTCCGGTCATATCCTCCGTCAATTGGGCGGCCAGCTCCCGGGTGGGCCGGTCCACCAGGTCGGTGAACGCCTGCTTGTGCTCCTGAAACCAGGTCCGCTCGTTGTTCAGCTTCAGGCCCCATAAAAAGTCGATGGCGCCCTGGGTATAGCCTTGAAACATAGCCCTTCCTTCTTTCTAAAAGCTCCCGCCCCGGTCGGGGGACGGGAGCTTTCCTGTTCAGCCCGCCATCTGGCTGGGGTCAATGGGTGTGATCCCTGAGTCGGAGGGAGACGGCGTCTCCGGGGTGGTGGCGCCGGGGTCGGTGGGGGGCACAGTCGTGCCGGGATCAACCGGCGGGGTTGTCGAACCCGGATCAGTGGTGGTGCCGGGATCGGTGGTGGTACCCGGATCGGTGGTGGTGCCGGGGTCGGTGGTAGTACCGGGGTCGGTGGTGGCGCCGGTGCCGGGCTGGCCGTTCACCCAGGTGGCGGGGTCGCCGTCAGCGGGGTTGTAGTGGTAGGTGGTGGGGCGCATCTTGTACTTGCTGCCCCCCATGTCCTGCTTGTCAATCTGGTTGCCGTCCTTGTCGTAGACATACCGGTAGGTGTGGGCGCTGAGACCGGTATAGGCGTTCTGCTGCCGATCCTTGACCAGGGTCCCCTGGGGTACGCCGGGGTCTGCAACATAGGCCACGGTGGGGGCCACCCGGTCGAAGGTGCTGCTCTTGGGAACGGCATAGACCCCCTCCGGGTTGGTGCCGTATATCTTTACGTTCAGGTAGCGGTTCCCATTGGAGTCGTAGCTGTTGGTGACGATTTTAATGGGATAGTCCGTGCTGTTTTTAAAGCGGAAGTCCAGGCTGCCGTAAAAGACGGTGGCGTCCATGCCCGGGTCCACATAGCCGGTGTTGAACTGATGGCAGTGGCGCTCCACCACCTCCAGGTTGGTGTGGAGGACGGCGTAGTAGATGGTGGAGGAGGTCTGGCAGATGCCGCCGCCGATGTCGTCCACCGACTGGCCCTGCTGGTAGATGGGGGCGTTCTTGTAGCCCTTGGCGGCGGTACGGCTGCCGGTGGTGGTGTTGTAGGAGAACTCCTCGCCGGGGAGGAGAATCTTCTCGTTGCAGGCCTCGGCGGACAGCTTGACGTTGTGCTTGCGGTTGGCCGAGCCGGACACCCGGGTGGTGCCCTCCCCCAGCAGGTCTTTGAACAGCTGGCCGCCCAGGTCCTCCCTGGTCACCTTGGGCCGGGTGATGGTGAGGGGAACGGAGAAGGTCTCGCCGCTCTTGGCGTTCTGGTAGGCCGTTTTCAGCGCCTGGACATCAAAGTCCATTCCAATGGCGTGGTCGGTAATCTCCATAGATTCCAGGTCCAGGGAGGCGTCCTTGGGCTCGGTATACACCTCCCGGTGGATGGCCTCGAAATCCGGGTCCTCCTGCTGGCCCTGTGACGTGGAGAGGGTCAGATCGCCCGCCGTCGGCCCGTTTCCGTCCTTCGCAAGGCCATTTTTCAAGGTGATCTGAAGATTTTCCCGGGTCTGGGCCTTTGCCGTCTCCCAGTCCACTGTGACCACGGGGGCTCCCTTGGTCATCACCAGCTTGTCGTCCTCCACCTGATAGCCGTGGTCCCCGGCGGCGGCGTTTACCTTTTCCTCCATCCGGTCCATCAGGTCGGTCAGGGCGGGGTCGTCCTCGGGCAGGGCCAGGGGCACCTCGCCGGACACGCCCAGCATGTGGCCCACCAGCTGCGGCCCGCCAACAAAAAAGTTTCCGCGGCCGACGTTCCAGGCGTTCCGGGCGCTCTGGGCGGCGTCAATGGCCAGCTGGTCGGCGGTCAGGCTCTCCTCAATGTCCTCATACTTCAGGGCAAAGGAGATATTGCCGCCCTTCTGTTCCACCGTATCCTCAATGGCCTTCCCAGCCTGCTCCACCGTCATGTTGGAGACGTCAATCCCCGCCACCGACACGTTGGGCAGAATGGTGCTCCGGCCCGCCGCCCAGGCACAGGCGCCCAGGTAGGCAGCCGCCAGAAGTCCCACCACCGTGCCGGTGATGATCCAGGGCAGCTTGCTGCCGCCCGCGCTCTTGTCTACTCGCTGTCCATCCATATTTAACGATTCCTTCCTGTCCGGGCCAGGCCCGAATCGGCACCCACAGGATGCTGTGTGTACCGTTTGATGTAATGGCCGCATATTGCATACCAGTTTTCTATTATAGCACGGAGGTCTGCCTGAAACAATTACAGAATAGTTACAAGTCTGCGGAAAGTTTTCACCAAAAAACCAGTCTGAACCATTTACTTTTTCCCCGGTGTGCGTTATGATAAGGTCTATGACACGCCGCCGCATTTCTTCACCGAATTTTAAGAAAAAATCAATTCCATTTTGGGGATTTTCTGCTATAGTATTGATATCACAATTTAGGGGGTACGACATGTCTGACTATCGGGGCCAAAAAAACAGCGGTGATGGATTTTATTGGCTCATCGCCCTGGGACTGATCTTCACCGGAATTGCCGCCCCGGTGGGCGTGCTGATGATTGTACTGAAAATGCTCAGCGGCAACAAGAAGAAGGGCCGACATCCCTACTATCAGCAGCAGTACAGCCAGGGGAACATGGGGGCGCGGACCACGCGGGAAGCCCCCTCCTGGGAGGAGCCCTCCCAGGCCGCTCCTTCCTGGGAGGAGCCTGTCCGGACACAGGGCCCCCTCAAGCCCAAGCAAAAGCAAAAAAAGGGCAAGGGCCGGGACCTGATCTCCGAGCTGGACAAAAAGGGCAAGAGCTGGGCCGTCATCGGCGGCGCTGTGGCCGCGGGCTGTATGCTGGGCTTTATCGCCGGTCTGAGCGACGCGATGTACTGGCTGTTCAACGGCGACTTTTCCTGGTTCCTCCGGGAGCTGATGGACCTGATCATCCTGCCCTGTGTTTCTGCCGGCGGGCTGGGCTTTGTGTGGGCCGGCCTGCGCAAGCGCAAGCAGGCCCGCCGCTACCGCAATTATATGGCTATGATTGGCCGGCAGCGCTCGGTGTCCGTCTCCGCCCTGGCCTCGGCCACCGGACTGTCCCCCGGCAAGGTGCGGGACGACCTGGCCGACATGCTGGACGACGGCATCTTCCCTCAGGGCTTTCTGGACTACGGCGGCGACCGGCTGATCCTCACCGGCGACGGCATCACCGAGTCCCCCAGGCAGGCGGAGACCCCGCCCCCGCCCCCCAAGGCGGACGAGAACGCCATTCTGAACGAGATTAAGTCTATCAACGACGCCATCGACAACGAGAAGATGTCCGCCCAGATCGACCGCATCGGGGTCATCACCGCCAAGATTCTGGATTACCAGAAGACCCACCCCGACAAGGCCGTTCAGCTCCACAGCTTTTTGAGCTACTACCTGCCCACCACCCTGAAAATCCTCCGGGCCTACGCCCAGCTGGAGGACCAGGAGATTTCCGGCCAGAACATCACCGCCGCCATGTCCCGCATCGAGGGGATGATGGACAAGGTGGTGGAGGGCTTTGAGAAACAGCTGGACCTCCTCTTCCAGGGGGACGCCATGGACATCACCACCGACGTGGAGGTGCTGGAGCGGATGCTGGCCAAGGACGGCCTGTCCGACCAAGAGGGGCTTACGCTGGGACTGTAAGGAGACTTCAGGATGTGCGCCCCGGACGGGGCGTGCGGCTTGGCGAAGGTTATTTTGTTCGTTTTCTCATACGTCGTATTTTGGTAAAAATGGTTGATTATCTCAAAAAATCCTGGATATGCCGCCCGGAACTCTGCAAGCCCAGCCACCGGCACACAGCATTGAGAAAGAATAAATGAAAACTGAATACGGCGCGGACGCGGCGTTTCTCTATTCCAATACAGGGAGAACAGGAACGCCGCTTTTTTATGCCCTCATGTTACGCAGCAGGGGCAAATGCATGTAAAAAAGCACGATTCTGCAATCGTGCTTTTTTAGGGGGGTATTTAAGTTCTTTACCAGTATCCCTCCAAAGGGCTGCTTTACTGCACATGGGTATGGTTATTGATATGGTTGGCGCAGTAGCAGTAGTAGCCGTTGCATTTGGAGCAGTAGCGGAACTCCATGTTGGGGTCGTTCTGGTCGGTGACACCGCAGACGGCGCATTTGTGGAGGTAGCCCCGCCGCTGGCGCAGCTCCTTCTGGGCCTTTTTGAAGTTGATCGTCTGGGCGGAGTGCTTGTGTGCCACCCGGGCCTTACCCCGGCCCAGTGCGTCCATCATGTCCTCCCAGAAAAAGACGAAGAAGTTCAAAATGGCCACCAGGGGCAGGAGGGCGAACAGCCACAGCCCCATCCGCAGGTTGTTGAAAATCGCCCAGGCGAAGAAGGCGGCATCAATCCAGGCCAGCCACTTTACCTTTACCGGCAGGATAAACATAAACAGCACCTGCATGTCGGGGAAGAGAACGGCGAAGGCAAAAAACATGGACAAATTGACATAGGCGATGGAGGAGACCCCCATAATCATACCAAAGATAATGTTGAGCAGCACGCCGGTAAAGAAGAAACAGTTGAATTTTGCGGTGCCCCACTCCCGCTCCAGCAGGCTGCCAACCCAGTAGTAGAAGTAGGCGGAAAGGACGGTCATGAAGAAGGAGGTACCGGGGACGGTAAAGTTCAGAATGCCGAAGTCACCGGTGATGGGCACAAAAATAAAGGAGATCAGCCGCCAGATTTCTCCATGGAAGATGGCAGGGCGGAAAAAAAACAGGGCGCTGGAGAGGGAGTAGGCGCTGAAATTATCAATGAGACCGATGGCTACATTGCCCACGGCGATGTACAGCATCAGGTTGGGGATGCCGAAATTGGGGTGGTTGTAACAAAACCTGGAAATCCAGCGGGAAAGCGTTTTCAAGGGCAGACCCTCCTCCAGTAAAATTCGTAACGCTCATTATACCCGGTTTTAGGAAAAAAATCTACGTCTAAAGTGTAAACAAATTGCAGTGGACGCCAGGAGCGCGCCTTTTCGCATTTATAAACAAAGTGTAAAAGTCCGCCCTCCCTCTTGCAATCAGAGACGGATTTTAGTATAATGTCCCGGAAATGCCTGTGTGGGCATTCACCTGTATACTATTGAACATGAGAGGACTGAAACAACTGTGAGTGCAGAGAAAAAGGCCCAGACCAAGGCCGAACGGGCGGAAAAGCACCGTCTGGAGGAACAGAGGGACCACCGGTCCGTAGTGGTGTATACGGTGGTGGCCGTTCTTGTAGTGGTCGCTGCAATTGCCGCTATGTTCTGGCGCAGCGGAATTCTCCAGCGCAACCTCACCGCCCTGAACATCAACGGCACAAAGTATACCGCTGTGGATATTCAATATTACTACAACAGCATTTACAACGAGCAGGAGCGGAATTACGCCTTTGATTCCAGCACCTCTGTAAAGCGGCAGGTCTATGATGAGACCACCGGTCAGACCTGGTATGACCACCTGATGGACCTGGCCGTGGAGCAGCTGACCCGCAATACCGCCCTGGCCCAGCAGGCCCAAAGCGAGGGCTATACCCTCTCTGAGGACGCCCAAAACGCCATGGCCGCCACCCTGGCCCAGCTGGACACCGTTTGGATTTCCAGCAACATGTCCAGCCGGGACGCCTTCCTCCGGGCCAACTTCGGGACCTATATGAGCTACGACCGTTTTGTATCGCTCATCAACCTGGAGTTTACCGCAACCGACTACGCTCAGTCCAAGCTGGACGCCATTGATCACCCGGAGTCCGATTATCAGACCTATTATCAGGAGCACGCCGACGAGCTGGACACCGTCACCTTCTCCCAAATCACCTTCCGGGCCAGCGTCCCCAGTACAGACAGTGACGGCAATGCCATTCAGCGGACCGATGCGGAGACAGCCGCCGCTCTGGAGGAGTTGAAGCCCGAGCAGAAGGCCCTTGCCGAGGAGGTCCGGTCCAAGCTGGAGCAGGGCGCGGAGGTCGAGGACCTGATTGAGGAGTACAGTGAGCAGCTGTACACCTCCACCGTCAGCAGGGGCTACACCTCCGCCGACCTCACCTATTTCCCCTACAACGAGTGGCTGCTGGAGAGCGGACGCCGGGAGGGCGACATCACCGTAGTTGAGAGCGCCGCCGGAGCTTCCGCCTACTACTACTATGTGGTTCGTTTTGAAGGCCGCGACCTGGACGAGGAGCGGACCAACACCGTGCGCCACCTGTTGGTCCGCGCCGGCGACAGCAGTACAACCGATCCCACCCAGGAGCAGTATGACGAAGCCGAGGAGAAGGCAACGTCCCTGCTGAACGAGTGGAAGGCCGGCGAGAAAACCGAGGACTCCTTCGCCGCCCTCGTCTCTGCCAACACCAATGATACCGCTTCTGCTTCTACCGGCGGTCTGTACGCCGACATCACCAGCACCTCCGGCTATACGGAAGCCTTCCGGGATTGGGCCACCGACCCCGCCCGCAAGGAGGGCGATGTGGACCTGGTGAAGACCGAATTCGGCTGGCACATCATGTATTATGTGTCCAACAACGACCCGATCTGGCGGCAGAGCGTCACCGCCGCGCTGCAAAACCAGGACTATCTGGAGCTGGCGGACAGCGCCACCCAGGGCTGGACCATCAGCAGGGGTATGGGCATGAGCTTTATCAACGCATAAGAAAAAAATCCTCCATCCAAAATCGGGATGGAGGATTTTTTCCTTATTTGACCAGCGCAATCAGAGCGCTGGCGCCGATGCGGTCGGCTCCCGCCTCCAGCATGGCCTGGGCCTGCTCAAAGGTGCGGATGCCGCCGGCGGCCTTAATCCGCATGTCGGGGCTGATGTGCTCCCGAAAAAGCCGCACATCCTCCACCGTGGCCCCGCCGGCGGCGAAGCCGGTGGAGGTCTTGATAAACTCCGCCCCGGACATGGACACCACCCGGCACAGGGTGATCTTCTCCTCTTGGGTAAAGTTGCAGGCCTCGATGATAACCTTCAGGATGCGGCCCTTGCAGGACTCCTTTACCGCCTTGATTTCGGTGAGCACGCCCTCCCAGTCCCCCGCCTTGGCCAGGCCCTGGTTGATGACCATGTCGATCTCGTCCGCGCCGTCCCGGATGGCGTCCTCGGTCTCGAAGACCTTTACCTCGGGGGTGGCGTAGCCGTTGGGGAAGCCAATCACGGTGCATATCTTCAGGCCGCCGGCGTAGTCGTTGGCTCGCTTTACATAGCGAGGCGGGATGCACACGCTGGCCACGCCGAACTGCTTCCCTTCGTCACAGAGCGCCTTGACCTGTTCCCAGGTGGCCGTGGGGGTGAGAAGGGTGTGGTCTACCCGGCTTAAAATTTCGTTCTGTTCCATCATGCTTGCTCCTTTCCCCGCCATTTCGGTGGAATTATCCCGGTTTTTCCGGCGGGTTTTCATTTTTGCCGTATTATTCTACCCCACATGCCCCCAATTGTCTATTTGTGGAAAGTGAAAAAATCCGGCTGTCGAAAAGCACATTTTTGGCTTTTCGACAGCCGGAGCGGTATTTTATGTCCGTTTTACAGGGCGGCCTTCAGGGCGTCCACCCGGTCGGTCTTCTCCCAGGCCACGCCCAGGTCCTCCCGGCCGAAGTGGCCGTAGGCGGCCAGCTGGCGGTAGATGGGCCGGCGCAGGTCCAGGTCCCGGATGATGGCGGCGGGACGCAGGTCGAAGACCTTCTCCACTGCCTCCTCCAGCTTGGCGTCGGCCACCGTGCCGGTGCCGAAGGTGTCCACCCGGACGGAGACGGGCCGGGCCACGCCGATGGCGTAGGCCAGTTGGACCTGGCAGCGGGAGGCCAGGCCGGCGGCCACCACGTTCTTGGCCACCCAGCGGGCGGCGTAGGCGGCGGAGCGGTCCACCTTGGTGGGGTCCTTGCCGGAGAAGGCGCCGCCGCCGTGGGGGGCGGAGCCGCCGTAGGTGTCCACGATGATCTTGCGGCCGGTGAGACCGGAGTCCCCCTGGGGGCCGCCGATGACAAAGCGGCCGGTGGGATTGACATAAATCTTGGTATCTCCGTCCAGCAAATTGGCGGGAATAATGGGCTTGATGACCAGCTCGATCATATCCTTGCGAATCTGGTCCAGCTCCACATTGGCGCTGTGCTGGGTGGACACCACCACCGCGTCCACCCGGATGGGCTTGTTCTCCTCATCGTACTCCACGGTCACCTGGGTCTTGCCGTCGGGCCGCAGGTAGTCCACCTGGCCCTCCTTGCGGACCCTGGTGAGCTGCATAGCCAGCTTCTGGGCCAGGGAGATGGGCAGGGGCATGAGCTCGGGGGTCTCGTCGCAGGCGTAGCCGAACATCATGCCCTGGTCGCCCGCGCCGTTGTCCAGCCCGTCGTCCTGTTCGCCCTCCTTGGCTTCCAGACACTTGTCCACTCCCATAGCGATGTCGCCGGACTGCTCGTCAATGGAGGTAATTACCGCGCAGGTGTTGCAGTCAAAGCCGTATTTGGCCCGGTCGTAGCCGATGTCCTTCACCACCTGCCGGGCCACCTTGGGGATGTCCACATAGCAGGAGGTGGTAATCTCCCCCATTACGTGGATCAGGCCGGTGGTGGCGGTGGTCTCGCAGGCCACCCGGGCCTGGGGGTCTTTCGCGATGATGGCGTCCAGCACCGCGTCGGAGATCTGGTCACAAATTTTGTCGGGATGTCCCTCGGTGACGGATTCGGATGTAAAGAGTCGCTTTGCCATGATGTTTTTCTCCTTTCTTTTCTGTGGAGCGCAAAAACGCCCCGCCGGACGGCGGAGCGTTATGTCTGGTTGCACCCTCATCTTTCGATACACTACCGCCGGATTTAGCACCTTGCGTTGCCGCAGGTTGCCGGGCTTCATCGGGCCGTTCCCTCCACCGCTCTTGATAAGGCTATTCAGTTGTGTGGGATTATTATAGCGCGGGAACGCGGGGCTTGTCAAGCGGTATTTTAGAATCCCCCAGTCATTTGCTGCGCAAATGCCAGCCCCCTTTAGCAAGGGGGCCTTTGGAGCAGGAACAAACCGGATTGCGCCGAAAGCCCCCCTTGCTAAAGGGGGGAGGGCCGCCGGACGCAGTCCGGTGGCGGGGGGATTCCGTTACCCCCTTCGGGGACAGACAGGGGCAGGCCCCTGCCCTACAGGACGTTCCGGCTTATACCGCGTATTCGTACAGCAGGAAGTTGGCCAGGCCGGTACTCTTATACCAGATTTGTTTCGTCTCGATGTACACAAAGCCCGCCCGCTGGTAGAGACGCTGGGCGGGGACGTTGTCCTCCAGCACGTCCAGCCGAAGGGCCCTCCAGCCCTTCTCCCGGGCCAGGGTGACGGCCCCCTCTATCATCTGGAGGGCCAAACCCCGGCCGGAAAACGCCGGGGACACCCCCAGGGTGTGGATTACCGCCGTCTCTTCGTCCGGGGCGTCCACCCGCCAGGGGGGCTCGCCGTAGGTCTTGTCCGTCCCCTGAGTGAGGATCATCCCGGCGGCCAGCCGGCCCTCCAGCTCCCCCAGGTACAGCGTGCCGGTTTCGATTGCCTTCTGGAAGTCCGTCTCGGTGGGGTATACTCCCCTCCGCCAGCCTACGTTCCCGGTCTGGGCCTGAAAGAGGTCGATCACCCCGTCGTAAAGCTCCACAATGGCGGTCAGGTCTTCCGGGACTGCCTGGCGAATGTTCAGCATGTTCCTCTCCCCCTTGTTATCCTTCGCCTATATTATAACTGTTTGGCGCAAAAAAGCAAGGGCCGCCCGCAGGCGGCCCTGAAAACGTTTTTTACCGTGCCAGGCTCTGGAAGTGGGTCAGAACCGGGTTGACGCCGGTCTTCTTGCCGTTCTCATAGGTATAGAACCCCGCGCCGCTCTTCCGGCCCAGGAAGCCGGACACCACCAGCTTGCGCAGCAGCAGGGAGGGAGCGTACTTGGAGCCGATCTCCTTCTCCATTACGGTCATCACGTTGAGGAGGACGTCCAGGCCGATCATGTCGGCCAGCTCCAGGGGGCCCATAGGGTGGTTGCAGCCCAGCTTCATGCCGTTGTCCATCTCCTCCACCGAGCCGATATACGAGCCCACAATCACACAGGCCTCATTGAGCATGGGCAGCAGGGCCCGGTTGACGATGAAGCCCGGCTTGTCGTCGGCCTGGATGATGGTCTTGCCCATCTTCTCGGCTACCTCCTTCACCGCGTCCAGCACGTCCTGGGTGGTGAGCAGGCCGAAAATGACCTCGCACAGCCGCATCCGGGGCACGGGGGAGAAGAAGTGCATGCCCACCACCCGGGAGGGCCGCTTGGTGGCGGCGGCCAGGGCGGTGAGGGAGATGGAGGAGGTGTTGGAGGCGAAGATGGTGTGCTCCGGGCAGATGTCCTCCAGGGAGGTAAAGACCGCCTGCTTGGCCCCCAGGTCCTCGATAATGGCCTCGATAACCAGATCGGCCTGCTTGGCCCCGTCCAGGGTGGCGTCCAGGGTGAGACGGGCCAGGGCGGCGTCCCGGTCCTCCGCCGCCATGCGGCCCTTCTCCACGTCCCGGTTCAGCGCCTTCTCGATGCCGGCTTTGGCCCGGTCCAGGGCCTCCTGCCGCTGATCGTTGATGGTTACGTTGTAGCCGCTGGTGATGGCGTTCTGAGCAATGCCGCTGCCCATCAGACCGGCGCCCACTACAAAAATGTTCTGAATTGCCATAGTTTTGACCCCTTTTCATTCCTTTTTCGGCGCCGTTCTTCCAGCTGCGGCACCCGATGGGCCTATCTTAGCATATCAACAGTGGCAAGTCTTCGCATAAATGGGCCTAAATGTTGCAAATATTGACCTACTATCAACATTCTCACTTCAGTACATTAGTTTATCAACGAAACTCCACTTGAAAGAGACCGATGAAAAGCCGTCCCCGCAGGGCGTCTTAACTCTGTCATTTAAAACCGGTTCAGCTCCGCGGTTCCGTCGTCATGGCCCTTCTTGATGGCACGGACCACCGCATAGTAGCCAAAGTCCTTATTTACCTGAACATAGAACCGCTCCCCCACCTTCTTCCCCATCAGGGAGGAGCCCATAGGGCTCTCCTTGCTGATCAGGCCGTGGGAGACGTCCTGGCGCACGGTGGTCACCACCTGCCAGGTCTCCTCCTCCTCGTCGTCCTCCAGCCAGATGGTTACCTTGTCGTACAGGCCCACCGTGTGGTTGTCGGAGTGGTCCTCGATGATCCGGGCGGTTTTTATCATGTTCTCCAGATAGCGGATGCGGCTCTCGTTCTTGTTCTTCTCCTGCTTGGCCGCTTTGTACTCAAAATTTTCGCTCAGGTCGCCGAAGCCCCGGGCCACCTTGACCTCCTCCAGCAGCTGGGGCCGGAGGGTGATGCGCCGGTAGTTCAGCTCCTCCTGCATCTTTTGCAGGTCGATGGCTGTGAGCTCGTTATGCACGTTACGCCTCCCAGCCGGCCAGATAGGCCTTCTGCTCCTCGGTGAGGGTGTCAATCGTGAGACCCATGGCGGCCAGCTTTACCCGGGCGATCTGGTCGTCGATCTCGTCGGGAACGATGTACACCTTCTTCTCCAGGCCCTCCTTGTGCTTGGCCAGCCACTCCAGAGACAGGGCCTGGACAGCGAAGGACATGTCCATGATCTCGGCGGGGTGGCCGTTGCCCCCGGCCAGGTTGACCAGGCGGCCCTCGGCCAGCACGTTGAGGATGCGGCCATCGGGGAGCTTGAAGCCCTCGATATTCTGCCGGCGGGGGAAGGTCTCCGCGGCCATGGAGCGCAGGGCGGCCACGTCCACCTCGCAGTCGAAGTGGCCGGAGTTGCACAGCACGGCGTTGTTCTTCATAACCTCAAAGTGCCGCTTGACGATGACGTCCTTGCAGCCGGTGGCGGTGACAAAGATGTCACCGATTTTGGCGGCCTCGTCCATGGACATGACCCGGAAGTTCTCCATGGTGGCGTCCAGGGCCTTGAAGGGGTCCACCTCGCAGACGACGACATTGGCCCCCATCCCCTTGGCCCGCATGGCGATGCCCTTGCCGCACCAGCCGTAGCCGGCCACCACCACCGTCTTGCCCGCCACGATCAGGTTGGTGGTGTGCATGATGGCGTCCCAGGTGGACTGGCCGGTGCCGTATTTATTGTCGTAGTAGTGCTTGGCCTTGGCGTCGTTCACCGCCATCATGGGACAGGGCAGGATGCCCTCCCGCTCCCGGGCGTAGAGGCGGTGGATGCCGGTGGTGGTCTCCTCACAGCCGCCGATAAGCCGGTCGCCGTACTGGGCGCACTTGCCGCCGAGAAGGTTGATAAGGTCGCCGCCGTCGTCCACGATGAGGTGGGGGCGGCACTTCAGGGTCTCAATAAGAAGGTTCTCATACTCCTCCATGTTCACCCCGTAGACCCCGTAGGTGGCCACCCCAGAGTCGGCCACCGCGGCGGCCACGTCGTCCTGGGTGGACAGGGGGTTGCAGCCGGTGAGGTGGACCTCGGCGCCCCCCTCCCGGAGGACCAGGCCTAAGTTGGCGGTCTTGGCCTCCAGGTGGACAGAGACGGCGATGGTCAGGCCGGCGAAGGGCTTTTCCCGGCGGAACCGCTCCTCGATGCCGCTGAGGGCGGGCATAAAGTCCCGCACCCACTGGATTTTCTGGTGGCCCGAGGGGGCCAGGGACATATCTTTTACAATACTCATGGTGATCCTCCCTATTCTGCTATCCCTCTGACGAGGGTTTTTACCGTGTTTATCTTAACACACTTTTCCGGTCAGGGAAAGAGCAACTTTAATGGAACAGAAAAGACCGCGGCAAACTGCCGCGGTCAAAATGCTGGGATTACTATGGCTTTTTATACCCCGCTCTGGCCGTGTGGACCCGATTAAAACCTGCACAAGTGGCAGGTGGGTCGCCTCCACGACGTTTTTCTGCTTCCAACGTCCAGCTGACCTCATAAGGGGGCCGGGAGGCCTGCAAGCCGCGCCGTGAGGTGGGCGTCCCGTTTTAAAAATGTGGGTTTAAAAGGGCCCATCACGCACCGAGCAGGAATATATATTGTACATCACAGGGTCCGCCGCCCTCGGCGGACTGGCAATATCAGGGGGAGCGGTCCCGGTTTCTACCCTTCGTCCTCTTCCTCGAAAAAGCGCTCCATGAACAGTTCGTAAACCTCGTCCAGCTCCTCGTCAGAGTCCAGGGTGGACAGCAGCTCCTCGCCGTTCTCCTGGATGCCCTTCATGATAACCAGGCCGTACTCCTCGTCGTCGGCGTCCACGTCCCTGGGCTCACCGGTGGACTCGTCCTCCTCCACGGCGGGGAACATGGCGTAGTAGGTGACGCCCTTATGCTCCAGCGTGTCTACCAGCTCCAGCTCAAAGTCATTGCCGTCCTCGTCGGTGACGGTGATAAAATCGGGGCCGAAGTTCTCTTCCATAAAGCGGGCGTCCTCCTGTCGTTTTGTGCTTTTATTTTAACCCGACTGCGGGAAAAATGCAAGGGGGAAGTGCAGGTAAATTTTAAGAAATTTTGAAGTTTCCAGCTTTGCCGCAATTAAGGGTGGACAATCCAGAAGTTTATGGTATAATTGCTCTAAATTGTATGATTGCTTTAAAATGGACGCATAAGAATGCAGCCATGTCCCGCACGCCTGGGTAAATGACCAGCCTGGTCATTTGCCCGTCGAAATCTGAACGCAGGCTGGAACGCCGGGGGCTCCCGGACCAGCTGGAGGTATTTATCGTGTCTGATTACAATGAACATTCCTCGCTGTATGAAAACAGCGACTTCCCCTCCCGCCGTCAGGCGCCCTCCCACAGGGCGTCCTCCGGGGGAAGCCGTCAGGCGCCTGACGCCCCCAAAAAGAGACGGAAAAAGAAGAAGAGAGGTATCACCGTGGGCCGGGTGATCGGCTGGATTTTTAAGACCATCGGCACCCTCATCCTCATTGGGCTGTGTACCGGCGCACTGGTTTGCTGCTTCGCCGCGGTATACATCAACGACGTCATTGTCCCCATCGCTGACCTGAGCCCGGACGACTTTATCTTTAATGAGGACAGCATCATGTACTACCAGGACAAGAACACCGGGCAGTATGTGGAGATGACCGAGCTGCACAATCTGACCAGCTCGGTGTGGGTGGACTTTGAGGAGATTCCCAAGGACCTGATTAACGCCACCGTGGCCATTGAGGACAGGCGCTTCTGGACCCACCCCGGCGTGGACTGGCGGCGGACGGGTAAGGCTGTGATCTCCATGTTCACCGGCCAGGAGATTTCCGGCGGCTCCACCATCACCCAGCAGCTTATTAAAAACCAGACCAACTACAACGAGACCACCGTCAAGCGAAAAATCACCGAGATTGTCCGGGCCTTCCGCTTCACCCAAAACAACTCCAAGGAGGACACCATCACCTACTACCTGAACACCATCCCCCTGGGGGGCGACCTTCAGGGCAGGCAGTACAAGGGGGTGGGGGCGGCCGCTCAGGGCTACTTCGGCAAGTCTGTGTCGGAGCTCACTCTGGCCGAGTGTGCCAGTCTCATCGGAATTACCAACAACCCCTCCAGATACGGCCCCTACTCCTTCGCCCGCTCCAAGGGCTTCAACACTGAGGAGATTTGGAGCGGCCGGGAGTGGAATAAGTACCGGCAGGAGGTCATCCTCAACCAGATGCTGGAGCAGGAGTATATCACCCGGGAGCAGTATGACGAGGCGGTAGCTCAGGAGCTGGTCTTTATCCAGGACCAGGGCCACAGCACCGGCCGGACATACTCCTGGTATGAGGAAACAGTCATCTCTGATGTAAAGGAGATCATGGCAGACCAATTCCAGTGGTCCAATGAGCGGACTGAGCTGGCCCTCCAGCGGGGCGGCCTGCGCATTTACACCTGCTATGACCCCGATGTCCAGGCCATTGTGGACGAGATATACACCAACCGCGAAAATCTGGACTATACCGCCAAGGACGGCTCTCAGATGCAGTCGGCCATCGCCGTCATCGAAAATGAGACGGGCAACCTGTTGGCCATAGCCGGCCAGTTTGGGGAAAAGACCGTCAACCTGGGCAGCAACTACGCCAATAACGGCCACCGGCAGCCTGGCTCCGCCTTCAAGCCCCTGGCCGTCTACTCTCCCGCCCTGGAGTTCAACAAGGTCAGCCCCTACACCGTGCTGGACGACTACCCCTATCAGGTGCTGGGGGGCAAGGCCTGGCCCCTGAACTCGGGTTCCGCCAACTACAGGGGACATCTCACCGTGCGCGAGGCCCTGATGCGGTCGCTGAACACGGTGGCTGTCCGCCTGATGAACGACTATGTCACCCCGGAAGAAAGTTTCAAATTCGTTCAGGACCGTTACCACATCGAGCTGGAACCTGGCCGGATGATCAAGGGCGAATGGAAGACCGACATCACCACCTCCCTGGCTATGGGCGGTCTTACCTACGGCACCAACGTCCGTGATATGGCCGAGGCCTACTCCGTCTTCCCCAACAACGGCATCTACCAGGGCTCCCGTACTGTGGTGAAGATCACCCAGCTGGTGGACGGCCAGGAGGTCACCCTGGTGGACAACACCCTGGAGCGGGACGAAGTCATCAAGCCCACCACCGCCTGGTATATGAACGACATGATGCAGCATGTCTTCGACGGGGCCGGCACCGCCTACGGCCTGGGCATTAAGGGCCAGCACGCTGCCGGCAAGACGGGCACCACCAGCGACAACAAGGACCGCTGGTTTGTGGGCTACACCCCCTACTACACCGCCGCCGTCTGGACCGGCTATGAGCAGGGCCAGAAGATGGATTTGAAGGGCAAAAACCCCGCTACGGTGCTGTGGAATAAGGTTATGGTGCCCCTCCACGAGGGACTTGAGGACAAAACCTATTCCGATCCCGGCGGACGGCGCTCCATCACCTACTGTATGGACAGCGGTATGCCGGCGGGCAGCTACTGCTCCATGGACCCCCGGGGCAGCCGGGCGGCATCGGGCAGCATCTTCCCGGAGAGCTACCCCGAGGGACAGAGCTGTACCTTCCACACCGCCGCGACGGTAATCACCATCTGTACCGAGTGTCCCGTCCTCAAGGAGGACGGCACCGAGACCGGTCTTTACCACCAGGCCGGGGAGTTCTGCCCCGAGGAGAGCAAAAAGGAGATTTGTCTGCCCAACTTTAACCGGGAGCAGATTGGCAGTGCCGTGGCCGGAGACGCCCAGTGGGATTACTTCTCCGCTTCCAGTTACGGACTGTGTACGCTGCATACCGAAGCGCCCGTTGTGGACCCCAATGATCCCAACAACCCCTATGACCCCAATAACCCCTTCCTGCCCATCGACCCGGGCGTGATCGACCCCAACAACCCCGGCGGGACCACCGACCCCGGCAACCCGGGCGGAACCACCGACCCCAATAATCCGGGGGGAACCACCGACCCCAATAATCCGGGGGGAACCACGCAGCCCACTACCCCGGACCTCCCCATTGAACCTCTGCCCCCTATCGACAGTATGGCAGGATAACATGTGCCATTCAGCGCCGCGGACCTCTGTCCGCGGCGCTGCTGTATCTGTACGCTGTGACATTTGACAAAAATCTCCCTCTTTTCTCTCGGAAAGTTTCGTGATAAAGACGGAATATTTTATGTTGCGACTGATGGCAGGATATGATACAATAGACCACAGCTTAAAAACAAATGACCGCGTAACACGGACAACACCCTGCGCAGATTGGAGGAGACTATGAGCGAGCCGGCAAAATATTTTATTGTGGAAGCCCAGGCTATGCCGGAAATTTTCCGAAAGGTAGCCGAAGCCAGACGCCTGCTGGAGACAGGGGAAGAAAAAACCGTCAACGCTGCGGTCCGGGCGGTGGAGATCAGCCGCAGCGCCTTTTACAAGTACAAGGATGCGGTGCGGCCCTTTAACGACATGCTCCACGGCCGGATTGTCACCTTCCAGGCACTGCTCAAGGATGAGCCCGGGGTCCTGTCCGGGGCGCTGAACGTGCTGGCGGGCACCGGAGTGAATATCCTCACCATCAACCAGAATATTCCGGTGAACGGCTGCGCCGTTGTCACCATAACGGCGGAGACCTCCGCTGTGCTGGACTCCCTGGAGGGGGTGCTGGACGGCCTGTCCGCCGGCCCCGGCGTCATCAAGTGCGAAATACTGGCGGGGTAGCGGCCCGCACTTTCCGGATTCTGTAACAGTCGGGTGCGGCGCTAAGACGCCGCCCCCTTCAATAATCAAATAAGGAGAAACAAAAATGGTACACGTAGCAATTTTAGGCTTTGGTACGGTGGGCTCCGGCGTGGCCGAGGTGCTCACCACCAACGGCGGGCTCATTGACGGCCGGGTGAACAATCAGCTGCGCCTGAAATACATTGTAGATGTGCGGGACTTCCCGGACAGCCCGTATGCGGACCTGTTTGTGAAGGATTTTGCCGTTCTGGAGAACGACCCCGAGCTGGACATTGTGGTGGAGACCATCGGCGGGGCGACCATCGCCCTGGACTTTACCACCCGGGCCCTGAAGGCGGGCAAGAGCGTGGTCACCTCCAACAAGGAGCTGGTGGCCACCCATGGCTATGAGCTGCTCCAGCTGGCCCGGGAGCACGGGTGCAGCTACCTCTTTGAGGCCAGCGTGGGCGGGGGTATCCCCATCCTGCGGCCTTTGAGCTCCTGTCTGGCCGCCAACGAGCTGGAGCAGGTCACTGGTATCCTCAACGGCACCACCAACTATATCCTCACCCGGATGATTAGGGCGGGGCTCACCTTCGACCAGGCCCTGGCCGAAGCTCAGGCCAACGGTTACGCCGAGAAGGATCCCACCGCCGACGTGGACGGCCACGACGCCTGCCGGAAGATCTGCATCCTGGCCGCCCTGGCCTTCGGGCGGCACGTCTACCCCGACCAGGTGCCCACCCAGGGCATCCGGGGGGTCACCCTGGAGGATGTGGCCTACGCCGACTCGGTGGGGTATAAGATCAAGCTGCTGGGCCGGGCGCTCCGCCAGCCCGAGGGCAAGGTGTGCGCCTTCGTCGCCCCCCACCTGGTGCCCGGGGAAAATCCCCTGGCCGGGGTGGAGGACGTGTTTAACGCCATCGCCGTCACCGGCAACGCCATTGGGGACGTGATGTTCTACGGCCGGGGCGCGGGCAAGCTGCCCACCGCCTCCGCCGTGGTGGCCGACGTGATCGACATCGCCAAGGACCTGAAGAAGGACCGGCACAACGGCTGGGAGGAGGGGTCCCCCGACCTGGTGGTCTCCGCCGACTCCCTGGTTTCTGCGTGGTACGTCCGGGCCCAGGTGTCCGCCGACCAGGCCAGGAAGCAGTGCGGTGAGATTCATCTGCTGGCCCGCAGCGGGGCCCCCGCCGGGGAGGCCGCTTTCCTCACCGCCCCCATGACCCAGCCGGAGATTCAGGATAAGCTGGCCGGTCTGGACGTGGGCTCCCTGTTCCGGGTGCTGGCCTGACAGAATAGAATGTAGGGGCCGGAGACCTCGGCGGTCCTACATGGTACCGTTTGGGAATCGCGGGCGGCCGCAGGCCGTCCCTGCAAAATATCGCAACTTTAACCTTTAGGGGGAATACCATACATGGCACTGATTGTACAAAAATTCGGCGGCAGCTCGGTGGCCGACGCCGACAAGATCCGCAATGTGGCCCGGATTGTCACCGAGACCTACCGCAAGGGCCACAGCGTGGTGGTGGTCCTGTCCGCCCAGGGGGACACCACTGACGACCTGATTGAAAAGGCCCGGGAGATACACCCCGGGGCCTCCAAGCGGGAAATGGATATGCTGCTGGCCACCGGCGAGCAGATTTCCATCTCCCTGTGCGCCATGGCCATCGAGCGCATGGGCTACCAGGCCATCTCCCTCACCGGCTGGCAGGCGGGGATGCTCACCGACTCGGCCTACTCCGCCGCCCGCATCAAGCGGGTGCGCACCGAGCGCATCCAGAAGGAGCTGGACAAGAAGAAAATCGTGCTGGTGGCCGGCTTCCAGGGCATCAACAAGTATGACGACGTCACCACCCTGGGCCGGGGAGGGTCCGACACCTCCGCCGTGGCCCTGGCCACCGCCCTCCACGCCGACCTGTGCCAGATTTACACCGATGTGGACGGCGTGTATACCGCCGATCCCCGCCATGTGACGGGGGCCCGAAAGATCGACGAGATCACCTACGATGAGATGCTGGAGCTGGCCAGCCTGGGGGCGCAGGTGCTCCACAACCGCTCGGTGGAGATGGCCAAGCGGTACAACGTCAATCTGGAGGTGCTGTCCAGCTTCAGCGGAAAGCCCGGTACAAAAGTGAAGGAGGTCGTGAAGACTATGGAAAAGACCCATGTCAGCGGTGTGGCCAAGGACAAGGAGGTGGCCCGCATCGCTCTGATTGGACTGGTGGACCAGCCCGGTATCGCCTTTAAAATTTTCTCTCTGCTGGCCAGGAAGAACATCAATGTGGACATTATCCTCCAGTCCATCGGCCGTGACGGCAGCAAGGATATCAGCTTTACCGTGGCGGAGGGGGACGCCCAGTCCGCCCGGGAGCTGATGGAGGAGAACAAGGAGGTCATCGGCTGCAAGGCTATCGAGGTGAGCACCGAGGTGGCCAAGGTGTCCATCGTGGGCGCCGGCATGGCCAACAACGCCGGCGTGGCCTGCAAGATGTTCGAGGCCCTGTTCTCCGCCGGCATCAACATCAACATGATTTCCACCAGCGAGATCAAGGTGTCCGTCCTGGTGGACGAGCGGGACGCCGACCGGG
>CANSXE010000034.1 GCA_947650875.1 uncultured Bacillota bacterium
CAATCACCGCCCCCACGCCGATGATGATGCCCAGCATGGTGAGCAGGGCCCGCATCTTGCTGGTGGTGAGGGATTTTATCGCCAGGCGGAAGGACTGGGCAAAGTTCATGCGCCCACCTCCTCTTCCTCGTCCTCCCCGTGGGGCTGGACCACCGCCCGGGGGTCGCGGGAGTCGCCGTCGTAGATGATTTTGCCGTCCTGAAGGCGGACAATGCGGTCGGCCTTCACGGCGATGGAGTTGTCGTGGGTGATAAGGACCACCGTATTTCCCTCCCGGTGCAGCTGCTTGAGGAATCTCAGCACATCCCGGCCGGTGCGGGAGTCCAGGGCGCCGGTGGGCTCGTCGGCCAGGATCAGGCTGGGGTCTCCGGCCAGCGCCCGGGCGATGGACACCCGCTGCTGCTGGCCGCCGGACAGCTGGGAGGGCAGATTCTTCCCCTTGTCCCGCAGGCCCACCCGCTCCAGGGACTGGAGGGCCCGCTCCCGGCGTTCCTCGCCGGGCACCCCGGCGTAGAGGAGGGGGAGCTCCACGTTCTCCAGCACGGACAGCTTGGGGATCAGGTTGTACTGCTGGAAGATGAAGCCCAGCATCTTGTTGCGAATTTCCGCCTGCTGGTCGTCGTCCATGGTGGACACGTCCACGCCCCCCAGGTGGTAGGTGCCCGAGGTGGGCACGTCCAGACAGCCGATGATGTTCATGGCGGTGGACTTGCCCGACCCGGAGGAACCCACAATGGCCACAAACTCCCCCTGGTCGATGGTCAGGTCCACCCCGTCCAGGGCGTGGACCGTCTCCGAGCCCATCTGGTATATTTTATAGACGTTTTTCAGTTCAATGAGGTGTTCCACGGTTCATTGCCCTCCCTAGGACGCGGCGACGGCCATGCCGCTCATACCCCCGGCTCCTCCGCCCTGGGCCTGGAGGGGGACCAGAACGGTGTCACCCTCGTTCAGGCCGGAGGTGATCTCCACATACTCCCCGTCGCCGCCGCCCAGGGTGACGGTGCGTTCCTCGGTCTTGGTGGGGTCGAGCACCGTGGCCCCGTCGGGGGACAGGCAGCCCTCCAGGGGCACCAGCACGGTGTCCCCCCGCTGGACCGCCGCCGCCGGGATGGACAGGGCGTTTTTCACCTGCTCCACCACGATGTCGGCGGACACGTTCATGCCCGGGTTCAGTCCGCCGTAGTCCTCCAGCAGGATGGTGGCGGGGTAGGTGGTAAAGCCGTTGGTGGTGGTGCCGTTGATGCTCACCCGGTCCACCCGGCCCTCAAAGACCTCGCCGGGGATGGCGTCTGCGGTGATGTCCACCGGCTGGCCCGCGGCCACCTTGCTCAGGTCCAGCTCGCTGATGTTCATCTCCAGCTTTAAGTAGCTCAGGTCGTAGATGACGGCCAGCGCCCCCGCCTCGATGTTGTTCACATTGTCCCCCGCCTTCACATTCTTCTCGATGACGGTGCCCGAGATGGGGGCGGTGATGGTGTAGTTCTCCAGGGCGTCCCGGGAGCGCTGAAGGGCCAGCTGGGCGTTCTCCAGGGCGATGGCCATGTCCTCCAGGGAGCTCTGGGCGGCGGTCCCGCCCAGAGTGGCCAGGGCGGACCCGGCGGACACCTTGCTGCCGGCGGTGACATGGACCTCGGTCACCTCGCCGCTGGCCTGGGCCACCACCGTCTGGCGCAGGGCCTCCTCAAAATTGGCGGAGCCGGCGCAGGCGATGTCCCCCACCGCAGCGGTGGCGGAGTTGGCGGCGGTGAGGGCCCCGGGATTGCTCACCCGAATTTTTACCTGCCGCACCAGGGCCCCGCCCGCCCCCACCAGCTCGGCGGAGGAAACCGACTCCACTGTGCCGGGGAGGGTCTCCATAGTTCCGCCGATGGTCACCTGGGCGGATTGGCCAGCCCGGATGTTCTGGGCATCGGCGGAGTGGAAGGGCAGGGTGACGGTGAGGGTGGAGGTGTCGGCCACCTCCGCGACGGGGGTGCCGGGGGAGACCAGGTCCCCCCGCTGAACCAGCACCTCCTGCACCACCCCGGCCCCGCCGGCCCGGACGGTGAGATTGCCGGCCAGGTCGTCATAGCTCTTTTGGGCCTGGCGGACCGACAGCTCGGCCTGCTGGATGCTCATCTCCGCATCCTTGGCGTCCAGGCGGTAGAGGACGTCCCCCTTCTCCACCCGGTCGCCCACCTCAAAGGGGGCCTCCAGCACCTCGCCGGTGACCAGGGGCTTGAGGTAGTAGGACTCGATGGGAGTGACAGTGCCCGTGCCCGACACAGCTGACGTCAGGTCCCTGCGCTGTACCGTGTCCGGGATGAACTGCCCCATGGCGGGAAGGCCGTTCTCCTGGCCGCCCCGGATGAAAAACCAGTAGCCCCCCAGCAGAACCGCAGCCGCAATGATTCCCCATTTGAGCCGCTTTTTTCCCTTCTTTGTCTTGGGCAGACGGGGCCGGGGAAGTTTACGCTTCTCCTTTTGGGGAGCCTGGGGCGTTTCCGGCATTAAGACAGATGTTGTTTCCATGGTGTTCCTCCTTGTTTTGCTCCGGGGCCGCGCCCCTTGTATATACACCGGGTAACCGGTGATTTTCGCATGGAACATTGTACTGGGCAAACCTTACATTTTTCCAAAGAAAAGATGAAAGTTTCATTAAATTTTTTCTGGCCTTCAGGTTAGCCCAAAAGGATAAAGCCAGCGGTAAAGAAAAGGGTAAAGATTTGGGAAAGATTTTCCGGGACAGCGCCACTGTACACCCTCCTCCCGCTGGAATGTCAAGAGGAAAAATGAAAAAAAGCAAAAAAATACCGGCGGACCAAAGGGTCCACCGGCTGGAAGGAGGGCGGTGTACGGGTTTTTCTCCCTATCAGAGCCCGTTATCCCCGCTCTTCGGGGTAGACCACGCCCCACTCCCGGCGCAGGGCGGTCATGATCTCCATCACATCCACGGTGTAGGGCAGCAGCATGTCCCCCTCGCCGGCGGCAGCACGCTCCAGGTCCTCGATCTCATACCGCAGGGCGTCGGCGGTGCAGCCCGCCTTGACGGTCTCCCGGGCTCCGGTGGCGGCGTTTACAATGACGCACTCCTCCGCCCGGGGGTAGTCGGTAATTTCGATATAGCCCTTTTCACAGGAAACCACCGCCCGCTTGGGCAGCTTGGAGTGGAGGGACAGGGTGATGTTGGTCATTTGCCCCTGGGGGTTCATCATCAGGATGCCGGCGGTCTCGTCCACGCCGGTGGGGGCCGGACGGACGAAGGACTTCACCTGGTCGGGGGAGGATTCCAGAAACAGCCTGGCCAGGGACAGGGCGTACACCCCGATATCCAGCGCCGCGCCGCCGGCCAGGGCGGGGTTGAAGAACCGGTTTGTCATGTCGTAGGGCTTGAGACTGCCAAAGCTGGCCTGAATCAGATTCACCTTTCCCAGCGCCCCGGACTCCACCCGCTCCCGCAGCAGGCGGTAGAGGGGCATGTGGTAGATGGTCATGGCTTCGGCCAGCACCAGCCCCCTCTCCCGGGCCAGCCGGACCGCCCGGTCCAGCTCGCCGCTGTTGAGGGTGATGGCCTTCTCGCACAGCACATGCTTGCCATGGGACAGGGCCTCTTCTATAAAGGCGATGTGGGTGTTGTGGGAGGTGGCGATGTAGATGGCGTCGATGTCGGGGTCGGTGAACATCTCCCGAAGGTCTTCGTAGACCTTGGGAATTCCGTATTTTTGGGCGAAGGCCGACGCCTTCTCCGGGGTGCGGTTGCCCACGGCGGCCAGCTTACGGCCGTCCCGGGCCAGGGCGTCGGCCATCTCGTTGGCGATGCTCCCCGCGCCCAGCACCGCCCAGCGCAGCTGATTGTTCTGTTGTTCCATAGTTTCTGTTCCTTTCCTTGTAATCGGATACGTTCAGTTTACCACAGTCCGGCCCCGGCTTCAAGCCCGGACTTTCCCCTGTTTTGCATATTTCGCAACAAAATCTTTCAAATCCCTTGCTTTCCTTGGCGCAGTCGATTATAATGGCTTACCGGAAGCACGGCCTGCGGGAATCGCCCATGTCCGGCTTTTCAGGACGAATTTTGATGGATAAAAGGAGACCGCACATGAAACAGTATCAGGAAATGACCCGAGAGGAGCTCCAGGCCCAGCGGGAGCAGCTGGAGCAGGCCTACGCCCGTCTGCAAGCCAAGGGGCTCAAGCTGAACATGGCCCGGGGCAAGCCGGGGGCCGATCAGCTGGAGCTCTCCCTGCCCATGCTGGACGCCCTCAACTCCGGGAGCGACTGCCACGACGCCAGCGGCCTGGACTGCCGCAACTATGGCGAGCTGCTGGGCATCCCCGAGGCCCGGAAGCTCTTTGGCGAATATATGGGCGTGACCCCCGAGGAGACCATTGTGGTGGGCTCCGCCTCCCTCACCTTTATGTATGACTGCATGGCCCGGGCCATGCTGCTGGGCGTGCTGGGGGGCGACAGGCCCTGGTGCAGATATGACAAGGTAAAATTCCTCTGCCCCGTCCCGGGCTACGACCGGCACTTTACCATCTGCGAGACCCTGGGCATTGAGATGATCAACATCCCCCTCACCGAGTGGGGCCCGGACATGGACCTGGTGGAGAAGCTGGTTTCTGAGGATGAGACCGTGAAGGGCATCTGGTGCGTGCCCAAATACACCAACCCCCTGGGCGGTTCCTACTCCGACGAAGCGGTGCGCCGCCTGGCCGCCCTGAAGCCCGCCGCCAAAGACTTCCGCATCTTCTGGGACAACGCCTACGCCGCCCACTACGTCTATGAGGACACCCCGGTGCTCAACATTCTGGAGGAGTGCAAGGCGGCGGGCAATCCCGACATGGTCTATATGTTCGGCTCCACCTCCAAGATTTCTTTCCCCGGGGCGGGGGTGGCCTTCTTCGCCGCCTCCAAGGCCAACGTGGACTTTACCGCCAAACAGCTGGACGCCCAAGCCATCAGCTGGGACAAGATGAACATGCTGCGCCATGTGCGGTTCTTTAAGGACCTGGACGGCATCCGGGCCCAGATGGACAAACACGCTGCCATCCTCCGGCCCAAGTTCGACGCGGTGCTGTCCACCCTGGAGCGTGAGGTCGGCTCCACCGGGGCGGGCGCCTGGGTAAAGCCCAAGGGGGGATATTTCGTCACCTATATGGCCCCCGGCTGCGCCAGGCGGATTGTTCAGCTGTGCAAGGAGGCCGGGGTGGTCCTCACCGACGCCGGTGCCACCCACCCCTACCACAAGGATCCGGAGGACAGCTATATCCGCATCGCCCCCTCCTTCCCCTCCCCCGCCGAGCTGGCCCAGGCCATGGAGGTCTTCTGCACCGCCGCCAACCTGGCCGCCGTGGAGAAACTGCTGGGATAAGCCTGAAAATACAGAGACAGGATGGGCACAGCCCATCCTGTCTTTTACCCCTTTCGGTACTCCCGGGGAAGCTGATGGAAAACCGACTTGAAGGCGGCGGTAAAACGGCTCTGACTGTCGTAGCCCACCGCCCGGGCTACCTCCGCCACGCTCCAGCCGGTCTCCCGCAGCAGCTGGGCGGCCCGCTCCATGCGGTGCGCCTTGATGTGGGCCGCAATGGACACGCCGTATACCTCTTTAAAGGTGTTTTTCAGGGTGGTGGGGTTCATGTGGTACTGCCGGGACAGCTCCTCGATAGTGGTCTTCCGGTCCAGCTGGGCCAGCAGCTGGTCATGGACCCGGCGGACCAGCTCCACCTGCTCCGCCCGGTACTCCTCCACCTGGTTCAGCGGGACCAGCCGCGCCGGAGGGGACGGCTCCAGCGCCGCCTGACGGGGGCAGGCAATCTCCATCACCTGCTCGGTCATCTGGTGCAGCAGGCGGCTCTCCCCGGTGTCCGCCGCCCGGTAGTAGACCTCCTTCCCCACCCGGCGGCTGCAAATCAGCCCGCCGCTTTTCAGCGCCTTCAGGTGGTGGGACACCGCCGGGCTGGACATGCCCATCAGGGCGGAGAGATTCACCACGCACTCCTCGCAGTGGCACAGCAGCCAGAACACCCGTATCCGGGTGGGGTCCCCCAGCTGGCGGAAGACCTCCGCCACCCGCTGAAACCGCTCAATGTCCCCCAGCCGGGCCCGGAGCGCCGCCGGCTCCGTCCCGTGGCTGTGGGGCAGCTTCAGGTCGTCCACGCTGCCGCCCCCTTTCGCTCGTTTGGAAATACTTTTCGCCCATTTGGCAGAGAGACCACTCAGGGCGTTGACTTGCGTCTCCGGCCGTATTATACTACGGACACAATGATTAAACAAGTGCTTAATCATAAAATTCTTGCCGAAAAAGGAAAGGAACGCGTTTTTTATGAAAAAGACCTATAAGATCGAGGTAGACTGCGCCAACTGCGCCAATCTGATGGAGGAGGCCGCCCGGAAGACCGCCGGCGTTCAGAGCGCCGTGGTCAACTTCATGACCCAGAAGCTGATTGTGGAGTTTGCCGAGGGCCAGGAGCCCGGGGCGGTGATGGCTGCGGTGCAGAAGGCCTGCAAAAAGGTGGAGCCCGACTGCGAGATTTTCCTCTAAGGGGGTGGCGTTCCCATGCAGGACGTGATAATTACCGCGCTGCTGGCCGCCGTGACGGCGGCGGCCGGGCTGTTTCTCCTTCTGGCGGGGCAGGGGAAGGACGGGATGACCGGAAAGCAGAAGAAGATGATGGTGCGCATCTTCCTCTCCGCCCTGCTGCTGTTCGGTCTCCAGTTCCTGCCGGCGGAGGCCTTCAACCGGCTGGACCGCCTGCTGTTCCCCTCCGCCGGCCGGCTGGCCCGGTTCGCCTGCTACCTGCTGGACTACCTCCTCATCGGCCACGACATCCTGCGCAAGGCGGCGCGGGGGGTCCGCAACCGGCAGGTCTTTGACGAAAACTTCCTGATGGCGGTGGCCACGGTGGGGGCCATGGCCCTGGCCATCTATGAGAACGGGGAGTACCTGGAGGCCATCGCCGTGATGCTGTTCTACCAGATCGGTGAGTGGTTCCAGAGCTACGCCGTGGGCCGGAGCCGCCGGAACATCAGCGAGCTGATGGACATTCGCCCCGACTACGCCAACGTGGAGCGGGAGGGCCGGCTGGAGCAGGTGGACCCGGACGAGGTGGCGGTGGGCGCTGTGATTGTGGTCCGGCCCGGGGAGAAGGTGCCCATCGACGGGGTGGTGCTGGAGGGCAGCTCCAGCCTGAACACCAGCGCCCTCACCGGCGAGAGCCTGCCCCGGGAGGCCGGCCCGGGGGACGAGGTCATCAGCGGCTGCATCTCCATGACGGGGGTGCTGAAGGTCCGCACAACCCGGGCCTTTGGGGAGTCCACCGTGTCTAAAATTCTGGACCTGGTGGAAAATGCCAGCTCCCGAAAGTCCCGGTCGGAGGATTTTATCTCCCGGTTCGCCCGCATCTACACCCCCGCCGTCTGCTACAGCGCCCTGGCCCTGGCCCTCCTGCCCCCCCTTGTCCGTATGCTGGGGCTGGGCCTGGCCCCGGACTGGGGGACCTGGCTCTACCGGGCCCTCACCTTCCTGGTAATCAGCTGCCCCTGCGCCCTGGTTATCAGTATCCCCCTCAGCTTCTTCGCCGGCATCGGCGGGGCCAGCCAGGCAGGCATCCTGATTAAGGGGTCCAACTACCTGGAGACCCTCTCCCAGACGAAAACGGTGGTTTTCGACAAGACGGGCACCCTGACCCAGGGGGTCTTTGAGGTGAGCGGCATCCACCACGCCGCACTGGCGGAGGAGAAACTGCTGGAGTACGCCGCCCTGGCAGAGAGCGCCTCCTCCCACCCCATCAGCAAGAGCTTGCAGCGGGCCTGGGGGAAGGAGATCGACCGGAGCCGGGTGACCGATATCCAGGAGCAAAGCGGCTGCGGCGTTACCGCCCGGGTGGACGGGGCGGCGGTGGCCGCCGGCAATGACAAGCTGATGCGCCGCCTGGGCATCCACTGTCCGGAGTGCCACCAGGCCGGCACCATCGTCCATCTGGCGGTGGACGGGGCCTACGCGGGGCACATTGTGGTCTCCGACGTGGTAAAGCCCGGCTCCAAGCAGGCCATTTCCGCCCTGCGGTCCGCCGGTGTGGATAAGACGGTTATGCTCACCGGGGACGCAAGGGCGGTGGCGGAGCAGGTGGCCTCCGACCTGGGCATTGACCAGGTGTTCAGCGAGCTGCTTCCGGCGGACAAGGTGGCCCAGGTGGAGAAGCTGCTGGAAGCGCGGTCCGGCAAAGGAAAGCTGGCCTTTGTAGGCGACGGCATCAACGACGCCCCGGTGCTGTCCCGGGCGGATATCGGCATCGCCATGGGGGCCATGGGCTCCGACGCGGCCATCGAAGCGGCGGACATCGTACTCATGGACGACGACCCCCGGAAAATTGCCAAGGCCATCCAGGTTTCCCGGAAGTGCCTGGGCATCGTCTACCAGAACATCGTCATGGCCCTGGGGGTGAAGTCCGCCTGCCTGATCCTGGGGGCGGTGGGCATCGCTAACATGTACCTGGCCATCTTTGCCGATGTGGGCGTTATGGTTCTGGCGGTGCTCAACGCCATCCGGTGCCTGTTTGTGAGCAAGGGATGAAAAAATGCACGTCTGTTTTGCAGACGTGCATTTTATATGAGATCATGAGGAAGAGCTCATATCTGCTCCAGAAAATCCGTTACAAAGTGGAGGGCTACTCCGAGGGGGACAGTGTGCCGCCGCAGGGTGCTGAGGTGGAGGTAACCGGCGTCAGGGACCACATAGTTGATGCCCGACGTGTATTCCCGCAGCCGGGGCAGATAGGGGGCCAGAAACTCGCTGAGGATGCCGCCCAGCACCACGTCGCAGTCCAGGGACATATGGATGTTGTTGATGCCGATGGCCAGATGACGCAGCATATTGTCCCACAGGGCCTCATACTCCTCATATCGGGGGCCCCGGCGCTCCAGCACAGAGAAAAACTCATTCAGCGACACCCCGAAGGAGCTGAGAATGCGGCGTGGGGAGCAGTAGGCCTCCAGACAGCCCTGAGCCCCGCAGGTGCAGGGCAGTCCCCCCGGCTCCACGCACATGTGGCCGAACTCCCCGCTGCGGCGGTTGTCTCCCAGATAGGGTGCGCCGCCGAAAAGGATGGCCCCGCCCACCCCGTTCTCCAGAGAGAGGTAGGCCATATTCCGGTTGCCCTCCCGGACAAAGAGCTCCGCGTGGCCGCCGCTGGTGGCGTCGTTCTCTACATAGGTAGGGTAGGGGATGGAGCTGGTCAGCCCCTCCAGGGAGGTGTCTTTCAAACGCAGGGTGGGTGCGGCGGTGATATACCGGCTGTCTGGCGACATGACGGCGGGCAAGGCAATGCCCACCCCCAGCAGCCGGGCCCGGTCGATGGAAAACCGGTCCAGAAAGCCCTCCAGCTCCCGGGAGAGCATTCCCCCCATGTCGGCAAAGCGGACGATGGGGGGGATATCTACCTCCTGATAGGCCAGCTCGTTGAGCAGCAGGTCGGCCGCCGCCAGGCGCAGACGGTGCTCCGTTACCGAGATGCCCACCGCCACCCGGGCATCGGGCACAATAGACAGGCCGCTGGCCTTCCGTCCCCCGGTGGACTGCTGCTCCCCCGAGTCTCGCACCAGGCCGGCGGCCATCAGCTCCGACAGGTTCTGATACACGGTGGGCAGGCTGAGACCCAGCTCCCGGGCCAGGCTCTGCCGGGAACAGAAGCCCTTGGCGTAGTAGATGTTGCGGTAAATGCTGCTGCGGGTCTGTCGGCGGCGGTCTGTCAAACCGGCGTCGAAATCCATTCCCATCCTCTCCTCTTTTGTCAAGTCATTTTCTCTATTGTAGCACGAAGTTTAAAACAGTCAATTCCATTTTGTAAAAAAACACGGCAAATTACCCCTTTGTGCCAAGTTCGCAAAAAAGACTTTATTAATCTGAAAATTTAGTTCGTCGATATACCCAATTTATATCCTTTAATTCCATACAAAACCAACAAAGTTATAGCGATAAACTAAAAAAAGATTGACATTAGTAAAACGACTTTATAAAATTAAAATCACAGAAGCAGTTGCTTCTGTGATTTCCCCGGATACCTGGGGAAAATAACGATTCAGGAGGAAATAAAAATGAAAAAGACACTTGCACTGATCCTTGCAGCCTGCATGTCCTTCTCCCTTGTTGCCTGCGGCGGCGGTGGCGAGAACTCCACTCCCAACCCCGGCAGCCAGTCCACCGGCGGCAGCCAGGTCTCCGGCAGCCAGACCACTACCGGCGGCGACGCGGCCGGCAAGACCGTGGGTATCGCCATGCCCACCCAGTCTCTGGAGCGGTGGAACCGGGACGGCGCTTACCTTGACGAGCAGTTCAAGGCCGCCGGCTATAAGACCATCGTCACCTATTCCGACAACAAGAATGAGCAGCAGGTGAACGACATCCAGAACATGCTCTCTCAGGGCGTGGACCTGCTGATCATCGCTGCCATCGACGGCAACGGCCTGAACACCGTGATGAACGACGCCGGCGCCGCCAACATCCCCGTCATCGCCTATGACCGTCTGATTATGAACGACAACGTGTCTTACTATGTGTCCTTCGACAACTACACCGTGGGCAAGCTCCAGGGCACCTATGTGAAGGATACCCTGGACCTGGACAACGCGGCCGGCCCCTTTAACATCGAGTTTACCGGCGGCGACCCCGCTGACAACAACGCCCCCTTCTTCTTCAACGGCGCGATGGACACCCTGAAGCCCTACATCGACAGCGGCAAGCTGAACGTGGTGTCTGGCCAGACCGAGTTCTCCGTGGTGGGCACCGAGCAGTGGAAGACTGAGGCCGCCCTGAACCGGGCCCAGAACGTGCTGGCTTCCTACTACTCCGACGGCACCAAGCTGGATGCCTGGCTGTGCTCCAACGACTCCACCGCTCTGGGCGTGACCCAGGCCGTCCTCTCTGACTACGCCGGCGGAAACTCTGTTATCATCACCGGCCAGGACGGCGACGTGGCCAACCTGCGCAACATCAAGGACGGCGTGCAGTCCATGACCGTGTATAAGGCCGTGGCCAACGAGGCCGTTGTCACCCTGGACCTGGCCAAGGCCATCCTGGACGGCAAGACCGCTGACGAGAGCCTGATTTCCGCTTCCGGCTGGGGCTTCGACTGTGCCTTTGATACCGAGTCCTACGAGACTACCCCCGGCAACAAGTGCCCCTCCTTCCTGCTGGTGCCCGACGTGGTTACCGCTGACAACATGGAAGAGAAGCTGGTCACCCCCGGCTACTACAAGGTAGGCGCTGACGGCTATCTGGAGGCCACCAACGGCTGATTCCATAACCCCCCAATGTAAGGACCACCGGCGGGCGGGGCAGACGCCCCGCCCGCCTTATTTTCAGGCAGACCATAGAGAGGAGGAACTACCCCTTGGCTGACGTTATTTTGGAAATGAAGTCCATCACCAAGGAATTTCCCGGCGTCAAGGCCCTGGACAACGTGAATCTGAGGGTGGAGGCCGGGGAAATCCACGCCCTGATCGGAGAGAACGGGGCGGGCAAATCCACCCTGATGAACGTGCTTTCCGGCACCTACCCCGCCGGCAGCTACACCGGCGAGATCTACTACGAGGGCAAGCTGTGCCAGTTCAAAACCCAGAAGGACAGCGAGGCCCTGGGCATTGTCATCATCCACCAGGAGCTGGCTCTTATCCCCCTGCTGTCCATCGGGGAAAACATGTTCCTGGGCAACGAGATCAAAAACTCCATGGGCTACATCGACTGGGACAGGACCTACAGCGAATCGGAGCGGCACATGCGCCAGGTGGGGCTGAATGAGTCGGCCCAGACCCTGGTGAAGGACATCGGCACCGGCAAGCAGCAGCTGGTGGAGATTGCCAAGGCCTTCTCCAAAAAGGTAAAGCTGCTCATTTTGGACGAGCCCACCTCCTCCCTCAACGACGAGGACGCCAAGATGCTGCTGGACCTGCTGCTGGAGTTTAAGAAGGAGGGTCTCACCTCCATCATCATCACCCACAAGCTCAACGAGATTATCTACTGCGCCGACAAGGCCACCATCATCCGGGACGGCTCCACCATCGAGACCCTGGTGAAGGGTGTGGACGAGTTCAGCGAGGACCGGATCATCAAGGGCATGGTGGGCCGGTCCATGGAGGACCGCTACCCCACCCGGGAGCGCAACGTTCAGGATGCGGTCAACCTGGAGGTGAAGAACTGGACGGTCCATCACCCCCTGTATCCCGAGCGGGTGGTTGACGACAACATCTCCTTCCACATCCGCAAGGGCGAGGTGGTGGGCTTCTCCGGCCTTCAGGGCGCGGGGCGCACCGAGCTGGCCATGTCCATCTTCGGCCGCAGCTACGGCACCGGCATCTCCGGCGAGCTGTATATCGGCGGCAAAAGGGTGGAGCTGAAATCCCCTCAGGACGCCATCCGCCAGGGGCTGGCCTACGTCACCGAGGACCGGAAGACCAACGGCCTGATTTTGGGCGAGTCCATCCGCTTCAACACCACACTGGCCCGGCTGGACAAGGTGTGCCGGAGCGGTGTAATCGACGCGGACCAGGAGATTGGCGTGGCCGAGCAGATGACCAAAGACATGGGCACCAAGACCCCCACCATCGAGCAGCGGGTGGGCAACCTGTCCGGCGGCAATCAGCAGAAGGCCCTGCTGGGTAAGTGGATGTTCACCGAGCCCGATATCCTCATTATGGATGAGCCCACCCGTGGCATCGACGTGGGCGCGAAATACGAGATTTACTGTCTCATCAACCAGATGGTGGCCCAGGGCAAGTCGGTGATGATGATCTCATCTGAGCTGCCCGAGCTGCTGGGCATGTGCGACCGCATCTATGTGATGAACGAGGGCCGCCTGTTGGCCGAGCTGGACGCCAAGGACGCCACCCAGGAGGGCATCATGGGCTATATCATCCGCGATACCAACAAGGCGTAACAAGGGAGGGTAACAATATGACTGAGAGTAAAAACAGCTTCAATTTGATGAAGTTTTTGACCAGGTACGCCATGGTAATTGCCCTGGTGGTGGTCTTTGTCCTGTTTGCCGTTCTCACCGACGGGAAGACGGTACAGCCCCAGAATATGTCTAACCTGCTGCTGCAGCAGGGCTATGTGCTGGTGCTGGCCTGCGGCATGCTGCTGTGTATCCTGACGGGCGGCAACATCGACCTGTCCGTGGGCTCGGTGATCTGTCTGGTGGGCGGCATCGCCGCCGTAATGGTGACCAATATGCACATGCCCGCCATCCCCGTGATTCTGCTGTGCCTGGTCATCGGTCTGGTGGTGGGCGTGTGGCAGGGCTACTGGATCGGCTATGTCCGCATCCCGCCCTTCATCACCACCCTGGGCGGCATGTTTATCTTCCGCGGCCTGGGCCGCATGGTGCTGGACAGCAAGACCGTGGCCATCCAGGACCCCACCTTTTTAAATATCTTTACCGCTTACATCAAGATTCCCGGTCTGGACGAAGGCAAGATTAAGTTCTCCCCCATTATTGTGGGGGTGGTGGTGGCGATCTGGGTGCTCTTCAGCACCGCTAAGAGCCGCCGGGATCGGGCCAAGAAGGGCTACCGCCAGAACAGCGCCCTGGCCGACTTCACCAAGTCGGGCATCATCGCCGCCCTGATTCTGTGGTACTGCTGGATGCTCAGCCAGTACCGGGGCATCTCCGTCATGCTGGTGTGGGTGGTGGCCATCTGCCTGATCTATAACTTTATCACCGCCAAAACCGCCTTCGGCCGGTATTTCTACGCCGTGGGCGGAAACGAGAAGGCCACCAAGCTCTCCGGCATCAACACCGATAAAATCTACTTCATGGCCTACGCCAACATGGGACTGCTGGCCGGCCTGTGCGGCCTGCTGGTCACCGCCCGGCTGGGCTCGGTGGACGGCAACGCCGGCACCTCCTATGAGATGGACGCCATCGGCTCCTGCTTCATCGGCGGCGCCTCCGCATACGGCGGCAGCGGCACCGTGGGCGGCGTGGTCATCGGCGCTCTGCTGCTGGGCGTGATCAACATGGGCATGTCCATCATGGGCCTGCCTGACGCCTGGAAGTACGTCATCAAGGGCGGCGTGCTGCTGATCGCCGTAATCTTCGATGTGGTCACCAGCCGCAAGTCCGGCGCAAAATAAGGAGCGTACTATGCTGTATATCGGAATCGACCTGGGCACCTCTGCCGTCAAGCTGCTGCTGATGGACGGCGAGGGCGAGATTAAAAACATCGTATCCAAAGACTACCCCCTGGAGTTCCCCCAGCCCGGCTGGAGCCAGCAGAACCCGGAGGACTGGAAAAAGGCCGTGCTGGAGGGCATCCCGGAGCTGCTGCGCGGCTTCGACGCCGGCCAGGTGGCGGGCATCGGAGCGGGCGGCCAGATGCACGGCCTGGTGGTGCTGGACGAACACGACAAGGTGATCCGTCCCGCCATCCTGTGGAACGACGGCCGCACGGCAAAGCAGGTGGACTACTTAAACGGCGTGGTGGGCAAGGAAAAGCTGTCCAAGCTCACCGCCAACATCGCCTTCGCCGGCTTCACCGCCCCCAAGCTCCTCTGGATGCGGGAGAATGAGCCGGACCTCTTTGCCAGGATCGCCAAAATCATGCTCCCCAAGGACTATATCAACTACCTCCTCACCGGTGTTCACTGCACCGACTACTCCGACGCTTCCGGGATGCTTCTTCTGGATGTGGAGCACAAGTGCTGGTCCCGGGAGATGCTGGAGCTCTGCGGCGTCTCGGAGGGCCAGATGCCCAAGCTCTTTGAGAGCTATGAGAAGGTGGGCACCCTCCAGCCCGAAATTGCCCGGCAGCTGGGTCTGCCCGAGAACGTGATTGTCTGCGCCGGGGCGGGAGACAACGCCGCCGCTGCCGTGGGCACCGGTACCGTGGGGGAGGGGGCCTGCAACATCTCCCTGGGCACCTCGGGCACCGTGTTCATCTCCAGCGAGCAGTTCGGGGTGGACCCCAACAACGCCCTCCACGCCTTCGCCCATGCCGACGGGCACTACCATCTCATGGGCTGTATGCTCTCCGCTGCCAGCTGCAACAAGTGGCTGATGGAGGACATCTATCACACCCAGGACTACGCCGCCGAACAGGCGGATATCACCCCCGACAAGCTGGGGAACAACCGGGTGTATTTCCTGCCCTACCTCATGGGGGAGCGGTCCCCCATCAACGACACCAACGCCCGGGGCACCTTCGTGGGCATGACCATGGACACCAGCCGGTCCGACCTGACCCAGGCGGTGCTGGAGGGGGTGGCCTTCGCCATCCGGGACAGCTTCGAGGTGGCCAAAGCCCTGGGCATCCCCATTCACCGCAGCAAAATCTGCGGCGGCGGGGCCAAAAGCCCCCTGTGGAAGACCATTATGGCCAACGTGCTGAACATTCAGCTGGATGTTCCCGAGTCGGAGCAGGGCCCGGGGATGGGCGGGGCCATGCTGGCCATGGTGGCCTGCGGCCGTTACCCCTCCGTGGCGGCGGCCTGTGAAGCCCTGGTCCGCACCGCCGAGACGGTGACCCCCGACCCGGGGCTGGCCGCCCGGTATGAGGTCCGCTATCAGCAGTTCAAGGCCGTCTATCCGGCGCTGAGGGGCGTCTTCGCTGCCATGAACGGAGTGCAGCCGTGAAAAAGACCAGCTGGACCGAACTCACCGTCCGGGTAATCCTGCTGCTGGCCGGGCTGACGGTGGCCCACCTGGGAGTCACCCTGTTTCTGGAGTCCGACCTGGGCTCCGACCCCTTCAACGTGCTGGTGCAGGGCCTGTTCCGGGCCCTGCCCTGGCCGGGGTGGATGACCCACGGCCGGGTCCACCTGCTGGTGTGCCTGCTCATTGTGCTGGTGCTGCTGGCCGTCGCCCGCAGCTATGTGCGCATCGGAACGGTGCTGTGCATGGCCCTGGGCGGGCCCATCATCGACCTGTGGACCCTCCCTCTGGCCCCTCTGTTCCCCGAGGAGCTGGCTCTGCCCTGGCGGCTGCTGGCCTTGGTGGCCGGATGCGTGATTCTGGCCTTCGGCATGACGGTGGTCATCCGCTCCGAGGCGGGCACAGGCCCCAACGACCTGGTGGCGGTGGTGCTCAGCGACAAGACGGGAAAGCCCTTCGGCCCCGTCCGGGTGGGGGTGGACGTCCTCTTTGCCCTGGCCGGGTGGCTGCTGGGGGGCGTGGTGGGGTTGGGCACCGTTGTGTGCGCCTGCCTGGTGGGCCCCTGCGCCCAGGTATTCCTCCCCATCAGCGGGAGACTGTGTGATGCCTGCCTGAACAAAATACGAGGTGATACGCCATGAAAATCTATTCCATTCACGACAGCGAGTTTAAGCCCTACGGCCAGATACTGGAGGGCTACGACACCACCTGCCTGCTAAAGGCTATGGAGACCATCCCCCTGCCGGAGGGCGGGGTGGCCTATGAGCCCAGCATCCCCGTGCTGGAGGCCACCTGCACCTATGGCCAGTTCCAGAACAACGCCTACGGCGGTATGCCCGTCCAGCTGGGCATGTGCTGGGGCCGGAATACCAAGCTCAACTGCCTGGAGTACCACCGGGACAGCGAGGTGAACGTGGGCACGGTTGACTTTATCCTCCTGCTGGCGAAACAGGACGAGATTGTGGACGGTCAGTTGGACACCGCCAGGGTAAAGGCTTTCCGCGTCCCCGCCGGTGTGGCGGTGGAGGTATACGCCACCACACTGCACTACGCCCCCTGCCATGTCAACGAGAGCGATGGTTTCCGGGTGGCGGTTGTCCTGCCCCGGGGCACCAACACCGCCGTCCCCGGCGCAGCGCCCCTGAACGAGGAGGACAGGTGGCTCACAGCCCGGAACAAGTGGCTGCTGGCCCACCCGGAGAGTTCCGAAGCCGCCCAGGGGGCCCATATCGGCCTGAAGGGCGAAAATATCGACATTGCCGCGGATATCTGATCTCCCGCCCGAGGGGCAGAAACCGCAAATTAGAATTGAGGAGGAATTACCATGCTTACTAACATCCCCGAGGTAAAACTGGGCATCATTGCCGTCTCCCGGGACTGCTTTATCATCGACCTGTCTGAGCGCCGCCGCTCCGCCATCGTGTCCGCCTGCGCCAAGGATGGCCTGAACATCTATGAGTGCAAGACCACCGTGGAGAACGAGAAGGATATGCTCAAGGCCGTGGACGAGGTGAAGGCTGCGGGCTGCAACGCCCTGGTGGTCTTCCTGGGCAACTTCGGCCCCGAGACCCCCGAGACCCTCATTGCCAAGAACTTCGACGGCCCCTGCATGTATGTGGCCGCCGCGGAGGGGGACGGCGACCTGATCAACGGCCGGGGCGACGCCTACTGCGGCATGCTCAACTGCTCCTACAACCTGGGTATGCGCCATCTGAAGGCCTTTATCCCCGAGTACCCCGTGGGCACCGCCGAGGACATCGCCAAGATGATCGGTGAGTTCAAGCCCATCGCCTGTGCCCTGATTGGTCTCAGCCAACTGAAGATCATCACCTTCGGCCCCCGGCCCCAGGACTTCTTCGCCTGCAACGCCCCCATCAAGGGCCTGTACGAGATCGGCGTGGAGATCGAGGAGAACTCCGAGCTGGATCTGCTGGTGGCCTACAAGGCCCACGCCAACGACCCCCGTATCCCCGAGGTGTGCGAGGACATGGCCAGGGAGATGGGGGAGGGCTGCTACTACCCCGAGATGAACCAGCGGATGGCCCAGCTGGAGCTGACTCTGCTGGACTGGGCCGAGGCCCACAAGGGCAGCCGCCAGTATGTGGCCTTCGCCGACAAGTGCTGGCCCGCCTTCCCCGAGGCCTTTGGCTTTGAGCCCTGCTACGTCAACTCCCGCCTGGTGAGCCGGGGCATTCCCGTCTCCTGCGAGGTGGACATCTACGGCGCTCTGTCCGAGTACATCGGCATGTGCGTCTCCGGCGACACCGTCACCCTGCTGGATATCAACAACTCCGTCCCCGCCTCCATCTATGAGGAGGACATCAAGGATAAGTTCGACTATCAGCTTACCGACACCTTCATGGGCTTCCACTGCGGCAACACCCCTAGCTGCAAGCTGTGCTCCGACCGGGCGGTGAAGTACCAGCTGATCCAGCACCGCCTGCTGGAGCCCAAGGACAGCGAGCCCGACTTTACCCGGGGCACCCTGGAGGGCGACATCGCCGCCAGCGACATCACCTTCTACCGTCTCCAGTGCGACAGCGAGGGGGTTCTCCGGGCCTACATCGCCCAGGGCGAGGTGCTGGACGTGAAGACCCGCTCCTTCGGCGGCATCGGTGTGTTCGCCATCCCCGAGATGGGCCGGTTCTACCGCCACGTTCTGATTCAGAAGCGCTACCCCCACCACGGGGCGGTAGCCTTCGGGCACTACGGCAAGGCCCTGTTTGAGGTGTTCAAATTCCTGGGCGTTCAGGACATCGCCTACAACCAGCCCAAGGGCCTGCCCTATCCCACCGAGAATCCCTGGGCATAATCTGGTTTCATTTGTCGGCGCATCGGGCCGGAGGATTTAAACCTCCGGCCCGATTTTGTCATTTCCAGGGCCGGAAGACTCTGGACAAAGCGGCTCAGGTTTGATATAGTTTAGATAAGCCATGTCTGGATGGGCAGGCAAATCTTGACAGGGGGGCTGCTTTATGAAGGATATAACAGCCATTGGAGAAATTCTGATTGATTTAACACAGACCGGCGTCAGTGAGACAGGCGTACCTCTGTTCGCGGCCAACCCCGGCGGCGCTCCGGCCAATGTGGCCGTGTCCGCCTCCCGGCTGGGCGCGTCCACTGCGTTTATTGGCAAGACGGGTGACGACGGCTTCGGCGCTTATCTGCGCAGTGTGTTGGAGAAAGACCATGTGGACTGCTCCGGTCTGCGTACCGGGGAACAGGCTACCACCATGGCCATTGTCTCGGTAGACAGTACCGGCGAGCGCAGCTTTCGCTTTGTGCGGGGGGCGGACTGCCAGCTCCCGCCCCAGGAGGTGGACGAGTCTGTCATCCGAGACAGTAAATTCCTGCACTTCGGCTCGGTCAGTCTGTCCGGCGGAGCTGCCCGGAACGGGACCATCTTCGCCGCCCGAAGCGCCAGACAGGCCGGGATTCTGGTCAGCTACGACCCCAATTACCGCCCGGCCCTGTGGCGGGATGAGTCAGAGGCCATTGAGTGGATGCGCATTCCACTCCCGCTGGTGGACATCATTAAGCTGTCTGAGGAGGAGCTGCCCCTGCTTACCGGCTCTGACAGTCTGGAGGAGGGCAGCCGCCTGCTGACGGAACAGGGGATATCCCTGGTATTTGTCACCCTGGGCGGTGCGGGCAGCTTCTGCCGCTGGCAGAACGAGTGCTTTACCGTTCCCGGCGTCTCCGTTAAGGTGGCCGACACCAACGGAGCGGGGGACACCTTCCTGGGCGCCGTGCTGAGCCGTCTCTGTCTCCGGGGAGAAAAGCCCCTGGAGGGCCTGACCCGGGCGGAGCTGGAGAACATACTGACCTTTGCAAACCGGGCCGCGTCCCTTACCTGCTCCCGCAGCGGGGCCATCCCCGCTATGCCCACCCTGGCTGAGCTGAAAGGTTGTTTGGAATGAGACAAACTGTATTTGATGGCCGTCTGGCAAGGCACTATGACGAGTTGAAATGGCTCTACTGTGAGCTGTACCACGATGAGGAGGCCTTTCAGTACTTTTTGAACATGCTCAGGCGCTGCTGGGATGAGCGGAAGGTCTCCCTTCGGAACCAGGACAAGAGACGGGAGGAGGACCCCAACTGGTACCGCCGCCGGGACCTGCTGGGCATGATGCTCTATGTGGACGCCTTTGCCGGCAGCCTGAAGGGTGTGGAGAAAAAACTGCCCTACCTCCAGGAGTGCGGGGTGAATTATCTTCACCTGATGCCCCTGCTGAAATCGCCCAAGGGCCGCAGCGACGGCGGCTACGCCGTCTCGGATTTCCGCGCCGTCCAGCCCCGGCTGGGCACGATGGAGGACCTGGAAGAGCTGGCCGACGCCTGCCGGAAGAAAAAGATCAGCGTCTGCCTGGACTTTGTTATGAATCACACCAGTGAGGATCATGAGTGGGCCAGGAAGGCCCGGGCCGGGGAGCGGGAGTATCAGGAGCGGTATTTTTTCTACAACAGCTGGGATATTCCCCGGGAGTTTGAAAAGACGGTTCCGCAGGTGTTCCCCACCACCGCCCCCGGCAGCTTTACCCAGCTGGAGGACGGCCGGATTGTTATGACCAGCTTCTATCCCTATCAGTGGGACCTGAACTACGCCAACCCCACCGTGTTCAATGACATGACGGAAAACCTCCTGTTTCTGGCCAACCGGGGCGTGGATGTCATCCGCCTGGATGCCATCCCCTACATCTGGAAGGAGCTGGGCACCAGCTGCCGCAATTTGCCCCAGGTCCACACCCTGGCCAGGATGCTGCGTATGGTGTGTGAGGTTGTCTGTCCCAGCGTGCTGCTGCTGGGGGAGGTGGTGATGGAGCCGGCCAAGGTAGCCCCCTACTTCGGCACCCCGGAAAAGCCCGAGTGCCATATGCTCTACAACGTCACCACCATGGCCACCACCTGGCACACCCTGGCCACCGGAG
>CANSXE010000035.1 GCA_947650875.1 uncultured Bacillota bacterium
AGACGGAATCCCCCAGTCACCGCCTGCGGCGGTGCCAGCCCCCTTTCACAAGGGGGCCTTTGGAGCAGGAACAAAACCGATTTGCGCCGTAAAGCCCCCCTTGCTAAAGGGGGGAGGGCCGCGAAGCGGCGGGGGGATTCCAAAATACAACCGAGAGGTGTTTTACACAATGAGCCTGTTTACCAAGATTTTTGGGACCTCCTCCCAGCGGGAGCTGAAGTCCATCTACCCCATTGCCGACAAGGTGGACGCCCTGGAGGAGGAGTACAAGTCCCTCACCGACGCCCAGCTCCAGGCCAAGACCCCCGAGCTGAAGGAGCGGCTGGCCCAGGGCGCCACCCTGGACGACATCCTCCCCGAGGCCTTCGCCGCCTGCCGGGAGGCCGCCTGGCGGGTGCTGGGCCTGCGGCCCTACCGGGTGCAGGTGGTGGGCGGTATCGTCCTCCACCAGGGCCGCATTGCCGAGATGAAGACCGGCGAAGGCAAGACCCTGGTGGCCACCCTCCCCGCCTACCTCAACGCCCTGGCGGGCAAGGGAGTCCACATCGTCACCGTGAACGACTACCTGGCCAAGCGTGACTCGGAGTGGATGGGCAAGGTCTTCCGCTTCATGGGTCTCACGGTGGGGCTGGTGATCCACGGCGTGATGGGCGAGGAGAAGAAGGCCGCCTATCAGGCCGACATCACCTACGGCACCAACAACGAATTTGGCTTCGACTACCTGCGGGACAACATGGCCATCTACTCCCAGGAGCTGGTCCAGCGGGGGCACGCCTTCGCCATCGTGGACGAGGTGGACTCCATCCTCATCGACGAGGCCCGCACCCCTCTGATTATCTCCGGCCAGGGGGAGAAGTCCACCCAGCTGTACACCATTGTGGATCAGTTCGTCTCCCGGCTGAAGTGCCAGCGGGTGCGGAAGGTGGACGAGAAAGAGGAAGAGGACGTGGACATCGACGCCGACTACATCGTGGATGAGAAGGCCAAGACCGCCACGCTTACAGCCCGGGGCATCAAAAAGGCGGAGGAAGCCTTCCAGGTGGACAACCTGGCGGACATGGAGAACACCACCCTGTCCCACCACATCAACCAGGCCATCAAGGCCCGGGGGGTGATGAAGCGGGACATCGACTATGTGGTGAAGGACGGCCAGGTCATCATTGTGGACGAGTTCACCGGCCGCCTGATGTTCGGCCGGCGTTACAACGAGGGTCTGCACCAGGCCATCGAGGCCAAGGAGCATGTGGAGGTGGCCAACGAGTCCAAAACCCTGGCCACCATCACCTTCCAGAATTATTTCCGTCTCTATGACAAGCTGTCCGGCATGACGGGCACCGCCCTCACCGAGGAGGAGGAGTTCGGCACCATCTATGAGCTGGACATCGTGGAGATCCCCACAAATAAGCCCCTGGCCCGCGTGGACCAGCCCGACGTGGTGTATAAGAACGTCTCCGGCAAGCTGCGGGCCATTGTGGAGCAGATCGAGGCCTGCCACGCCAAGGGCCAGCCCGTGCTGGTGGGCACCGTGTCCATCGAGAAGTCGGAGGAGCTGTCCGCCATCCTCAAGCGCAAGGGGATTAAGCACAATGTCCTCAACGCCAAGAACCACGAGAAGGAAGCGGAGATCGTGGCCCAGGCGGGCAAGTTCGGGGCGGTCACCGTGGCCACCAACATGGCCGGCCGCGGCACCGACATCATGCTGGGGGGCAACGCCGAGTTCCTGGCCAAGGCCGACCTGCGCAAGGCGGGGATGTCCGATGAGCTCATCGCCGAAGCCACCGGCTTTGCCGAGACGGACAACCAGGAGATTCTGGACGCCCGGAAGCAGTTTGCCGAGGCGGAGGCCAAATACAAGGCGGAAATCCAGGAGGAGGCCGACCGGGTCCGGGCGGCGGGCGGTCTATTCATCCTGGGCACCGAGCGCCACGAGTCCCGCCGCATCGACAACCAGCTGCGGGGCCGCGCCGGCCGTCAGGGCGACCCGGGCGAGACCCGGTTCTTCCTCTCCCTGGAGGACGACATCATGCGCCTGTTCGGCTCCGAGCGGGTGTACAACCTGATGGAGCGGCTGGGTGTGGACGAGGACACCCCCATTGACGCCAAAATGCTCTCCGGGGCCATTGAGAACGCCCAGAAGCAGGTGGAGTCCCGGAACTTCCAGACCCGGAAAAACGTGCTCCAGTACGACGACGTGATGAATACCCAGCGTGAGATCATCTACAAGCAGCGCCGCCAGGTGCTGGACGGGGAGGACCTGCAAAATTCCATCCAGAACATGCTGCGCAACATGATTTCCAACGCCATCCAGGGCCACATGGGCGAGCAGAAGCACATGGACGCCGACAACTTCCGGGAGGCGGTGGCCCACTTCCGTGCCATGTTCCTGGCCCCCACCGACCTGCTGCTGTCCGACGAGGAGCTGGCCCGGTACGACGCCGAAGAGCTGACCCAGCTGGTGCTGGACAAGGCGGAAGCGGCCTACGCCCGGAAGGAGCAGGAGATCACCCCGCCCCTCATGCGGGAGCTGGAGCGTGTGATTATGCTCCGGGTGGTGGACGAGTACTGGATGGACAACATCGACGCCATGACTGAGCTGCGCCAGGGCATCGGCCTGCGGGCCTACGCCCAGAACGACCCCGTGGTGGCCTATAAAGAGGAAGGCTACGAGATGTTTGAGAACATGGTGGCCGCCATTCAGGAGGAGACCCTGCGCCGGCTGTTCCTGGTCCGCCTGCGCCAGAACGAGGAGGTCAAACGGGAGCGGGTGGCTAAGGTCACCGGCGAGAGCGGCTCCGGCGACGGCACCGTCCGCAAACAGCCCGTCCGCAAGGTGGTCAAGATCGGCCGCAACGACCCCTGCCCCTGCGGCAGCGGCCTGAAATGGAAAAAATGCACCTGTGCGCAGTATCACCCGGAGCTGAAGTAATAAAATTCCCTCTCCCGTCTGTGCGGCGGGGGAGGGAATTTCGTTTGCGGCTGTGCGCACATTGAAACGGAGCTGTAATGGGAATCCGGCCGTTTTAGTCCAGATATTTTCCCAAAATATCCAGAAACAGATTGATGTTGAGGGGTTTTGCGATATGGGCGGTCATGCCGTTCTTTAAAGCGGCCTCCTTGTCTTCCTCCATAGCGTTGGCTGTCATGGCGATGATAGGGAGAGCCTTTACGTCTTTTCTGGACAGGGCGCGGATGGTGCGCGTGGCTTCGTAGCCGTCCATAACAGGCATCTGTACGTCCATTAAAATGGCGTCGTAGTGATACTCCTCCACCTGGCGCATTATTTCCACCGCGTCGCTGCCGTCCGGGGCGGTATCCACGGTAAAGCCGGTGTCCTCCAAAATGGCCTGGGCGATTTCGCGGTTGAGCTCGTTGTCCTCCACCACCAGAACACGCTTGCCGGCAAAATCCATCTGTGTCCAGGAGGACTCCTCCTTTTTCTCGCCCGGATTATTGACGGCCAGCAGAGCGGATTTCAGGTCGGACATAAACAGGGGCTTGGCGCAGAAGGCGGTAACGCCCGCCTGTTTTGCCTCCTCTTCAATGTCGGTCCAGTCATAGGCGGTAAGGATGATAATGGAGATGTCGCAGCCGGCGGCGGCGCGGATACGGCGGCAGGTCTCAATGCCGCTGAGCTCAGGCATCTGCCAGTCGATAATGTAGGTGTGATAAGGGACCCCTTCGTTGTTGGCGCTCTTGGCCCGGTAGACTGCCTCCTTGCCGGAGGTAGTCCACTCCGCCTGTATTCCAATTTGCTTGAGCATCCGGGTTACGCTCTCACAGCTGTCGCAGTCGTCGTCCACCACCAGGGCCCGCAGTCCCTCCAGCTCTTTGATCTGGACGGCGTTCTTCTCGGTGTCCTGAAGTTTCAGAGACAGCTCCACCCGGAACTCGCTGCCCTTGTCCTTTTCGCTTTGGACAGTGATGACGCCGCCCATCATCTCGACGATATTTTTGGTGATGGACATACCCAGCCCGGTGCCCTGGATGCCCGTTTTCGTGGTGCTGGACTCCCGCTCAAAGGGGTCGAAGATATGCTCCACAAACTCGGGCGACATGCCGATGCCGTTGTCCTTGACAATGAATACATAGTCCCCATAGCCCCGGTGGAAGGTTGTATCCTGCTGGATGCGGAAGGACACCGTCCCGCCCGCCGGGGTGTATTTTACGGCGTTGCTCAGCAGGTTGATAAACACCTGATTCAGCTTCAGCGGGTCAGCAATCACATCCTCGTTGCTCACATTAAAGGTATCAATAAACAGATCCAGCTGCTTGGCCTTTACCTGGGGCTGAATGATATTGACCAGGTTGTGAGTCAGCTCAGAGATATTGCACTCCTGCTCTTTAATCTGTACCTTGCCGCTTTCGATGCGGCTCATATCCAGAATGTCGTTGATCAGGCTGAGCAGATGGTTGCTGGAGGACAGTACCTTTTGCAGGCAATCCTTAACCTGGTCCTTGTTGTCGATGTGGCTGATTGCGATGGTGGTAAAGCCGATGATCGCGTTCATGGGGGTGCGGATGTCGTGGGACATATTGGACAGGAATGTGGTCTTGGCGCTGTTGGCGCGCTGCGCCTGCTGGAGGGCTTCCTGAAGAGCCTGGGTCTGTTCCCGCTGCTTTTGGACCTGAGCAGTGATATCCTTGGATACCACCATAACCATGATATCTCCGGTGTCGTCGTCCCGGGTCATGATAAAGTTTTGGCGCACACACATGGGCTGGTCGGTCTCGAGCCGGCCCCAGTAGTCCACGTTGATCTCCATCTCGCCCTGCTCAAACCGCTCCCGCAGCCGGTCCAGGTTTACTGCCGCGCAGTACTCCTCCTGCGAGTCCTCCAGAACGAAGGACTTCCATAGGTTAAAGCAGACGGAGGCGGGACAGGGGGCTTTCAGTCCGGCCTTTTCCAGCAGAGATATCTGGCGTCCGTTCATTACCCGGGTGATATCGTGCTCAATGAGATCTCTGGTAAGGTTAAACTCAAAGGTGCAGAAGGCGGTAGAGGTGATGGCGATCCGATACTGGCGCTCCTTCCGGTTCATAACCGACAGGGCCTTTTGATTTTGAAGCTCCCGCTGTTTCAGCTCCATGATATTCTGCCGGACATACAGGAGCCGGACAGCCCGGCCCTTTTCGCGCTGAAGACACACCACAATTAGATGCTCCCAGTCTTCCTTTCCGTTCCGGGAGACGTGACACTCATATGTAAAGGTATCCTGTTCTGAGAGAATTTGTGTGAGTGAGTCGATCTGGAAGGTTTGCTGGAACTGCTTCTGCTCCTCCTCCCCGATAATATCCTGGCTGTGAACGCGTATGATATCGTCATAGGGGCCCTCCATAGCCAGGCTGCTGCTCAGCGGACGGATACCGGCCATATAGGAGTAGGTATTTTGTTCCAGGTCCACCGTGAGGTAGCGGGAGGAAAAGAGGATATTCAGGCCGTCCAGAACATAGCTGAACTGGGTGTTTTGCTTCTCCAGTGTCTTTCTCTGCGTCTGGGCCCGAATCAGAAGGACAAGAATGTAAACGGCAAACAGGAAGATTAAAATGGCCTGCAGCACCATGCCGGTGTGGTTGGCTTCCTGAACCATGCTCTGGGTTACGAGTTTGGGGAATGACTGGACCAACACATATTCGCAGTTGGGAACGCGGGACATGCACAGATTGTCCGTCAAACTGCCGGGCGCACATATAAACCCCGCGTTTTCTGTGCCGTTTTGAAAAGCCGCACTAAGGGCGTCCGCGGTCCCGGCGTCAATGCTGCCGGATTCCAACAGTAAGTCGGTCAGGGAACGGTCAAAGCTGCTGTTATTGGAGCTGGCAATAATGTTTCCGCTTTGGGTGCATAAAAAAGTGTCAACCGGTTCGCCGAAATAGCTGATTGTCAGCATATCGCGGAGGTAATCCTCTGCGAAATAAAGTCCCAGCAGCATTCCGATGATCTCGCCGTCAGATTCAATTGGGGCGTAAAAGACCGTCATCATTTGACCGGTCAGCCTGGATTGCACTACGTCCAGGCCGCTCTCCCCCCGCATGCCGCTGATGAAATAGTTCCGGTCTGCGCTGTTGTTGGTCTTACCGTCGGAAGCCAGGTTAATTCCATCGGCATTGGTAAAACGGATTGCGTCAAAGGAGGCGTTTTCCTCCATCCCCTTCAACAGGTCTGTGGTGATGTTTGACTTGTCCATTCCGACGCCAATCAGATAGGCATAGTTGCGCACCCGCAAGAGGGCGTTGTTAAATTCGCTTGCAATCCGCCGGGTGGTTTGACGGGTGGAGTCCTGAGCGTAGTTTAAATTTTGTTTTTCAATGCGCCGCCTGTTGGCGGAGGAGTACCACTGGAACAACAGACAAATTGCCGCCAATAAGACCAGAATCAATAGTATATTCTGCCAGGTCCTTTTTGCTGTACGCATGGGACATACCCCCAATATGAAATTAGACACGCAGCCATTTTAACATGATTTTCAAAGAAAGTATAGTGTTTATTTTGGATTGTGCTGTCACTTTTGACGGCTGCCGCCGCCGCATTGGGGCAGGGCGCAGGGGTTTGCCCCCTGCGCGTTCACAGAAAACAGGCCCTTTTATCAAATTTAAAAACTTCTTAATATTTTCCCACTTGCGATTTAAACTGTCTGTGCTATGCTAGATTCAGAAATAAACAGGGAGAGGAGCGGCAAGATGTACACGATCCTGATCTGTGACGACGACAGAGACATTGTATCCGCGCTGGATATCTACCTCACCAGCGAGGGCTACCAGACGGTGAAGGCCTACGACGGCCGGGAGGCCATCCGAGCGGCGGAGACCCACGAGGTCCATCTGATTCTTATGGATATCATGATGCCCGAGCTGGACGGCATCCGGGCCACCGCCAGGCTGCGGGAGGGGAGCAACGTGCCCATCATCCTGCTCACCGCCAAGAGCGAGGACACCGACAAGATTTTGGGCCTGAATATCGGGGCGGACGACTATATCACCAAGCCCTTCAACCCCCTGGAGGTAATCGCCCGGGTGAAATCCCAGCTGCGGCGGTATACCGCCCTGGGCGGGGCGGAGAAGGGCCCCGGCCTGATTACCGCCGGGCCCATCGCCATGGACGACGGGGCCAAGGTGGTCACGGTGGACGGGGAGCCCATCAGCCTTACCCCCATCGAGTACAACATCCTCAGGCTGCTGCTGTCCCACCCGGGGCAGGTGTTCTCCTCTACCCAGATCTATGAGCAGGTGTGGAACGACCCGGCCTACGGCTCGGAGAATACGGTGGCCGTCCACATCCGCCACCTGCGGGAGAAAATCGAGATCAACCCCGCCGAGCCCCGGTATTTAAAAGTGGTATGGGGGCTGGGGTATAAGATTGAGAAGGGGGCTTAGCCGTGAAAAAGCTGCAATGCAGCACCGCCGCAAAGGTGTGCGCAGTACTTGTCCTGCTGGCCGCCGCCTTCGGTGCGGGGGTGTTCGGGGTGCGGGCGCTGATCAGCTCCGTTTCCATTACCAGAAGCAGCTGGCAGTACAGCTCCCGCTTCTACAGCGCTATTGATGAACGCCGCCGGGACCTGGTGGAGGGGATCGAGCTGTCCCAGACACTGGAGGAGCTGGAGAAGCAGATTGCCGAGGGGACCGCCAACCCCCTGGCCTATGCCGACGCGGAGGCCCTGCGGGAGGAGAAGGCCCGGGTGGAGGAGCGGTTTTCCCGGCAAAATACCTGGTTCCGCTTCCGGCTGCTCACCGACGACGGGCAGACCCTGCTGGGGACCAACCTCAAAGACGACGAGGCAATCAGCCGGACGGTGAAGGAGATGCACTACTTCTCCTTTGAGCTCTGGGACGGGAGCGTCAACTATGACTCGGAAACGGGCGACCTGGGTCTGTCCCCCTCAGACGCCAACCCCGAGGGGGAAACCGCCCCGCCGATGAAGCTGGTGCTGGAGTATGGCGTGCCCGAGAAGGTTGACGATTCCATCCAGGACGAGTTCAGCCAAATCTGGAGACTGTGGGACATGGACCGGTCCTCCTTTGACCAGTACCTCACCGGTTTTTTGAATCTGGGGGCGCTCACCCTGCTGGCACTCATTTGGATTCTCTGGACCGCCGGGCATAAATCCGGTGCGGAGGAAATCGTCCTCACCTGGCAGGAGCGTATCTTCTTCGACGTGTACGCGGTTATCATGATTGCAGCCATTGTCTTTCTGGCCTTCTGCACGGTCGGGCTGGCGGAACAGCTCTACTGGAGCTCCGCCAGCGTCTACGCCGCGCAGAGCGAGAGCTATACCTCCTTCTATAACCTGGGCGTCGCCGGGGCCGGAGCACTGTTTGCCGCCGGGGTGGGGTGTGCTGCCCTGCTGCTGCGCACCTTTGCCGTGCGGGTGAAGGCCCGCTGCCTGGGAAAAACCACCCTGCTGTGCAGGGTGGCCGCATGGATGGCAAGGACCATCCATGACTTTGTTCGCTTCCTGCCCTTCACCTGGAAGATGGTGCTGGGCTTTGGGGGTTACACGGTCTGCACACTCTGGCTGATTACCCAAGGCCGGTATGGCGGAGGATTTATTCTGATGTATTTCTGTTTACAGCTGGTTCTACTGTTTTTCCTGGCCTGGTGGGCCTATGGCTACTACCGTCTGCGCCAGGGCACCAAGACCATCGCCGGGGGCGACCTGGAGTATCAGATCGACACCACCCGTATGCCCTACGACCTGCGCCTTCAGGCAGAGGACCTGAACAACATCTCGGTGGGGCTGGCGGGGGCGCTGGACGAGAAGATGAAAAGCGAGCGGTTCAAGGCGGAGCTCATTACCAACGTCTCCCACGACCTGAAAACGCCGCTGACCTCCATCATCAACTATGTCAACCTGCTAAAATCCACCCAACAGACCGACCCCAAAGCTGCGGAGTATATTGAGGTGCTGGACCGGAAGTCCCAGCGGCTGAAGAAGCTCACCGAGGACCTGGTGGAGGCCTCCAAGGCCTCCACGGGGGTGCTGTCGGTGACCCGGGAGAAGATCGGTATGGGCCAGCTCATCGACCAGGCCCTGGCCGAGTGGGAGGAGAAGCTGAGCGACAGGAAGCTCACCCTGGTGAGCACCCTCCCCGAGGGGGAGACCTGGGTGTATGCCGACGGGCGGCACCTGTGGCGGGTCATCGACAACCTGCTGTCAAACTGCGCCAAATACGCCATGGAGGGCACACGAATCTATCTGGACCTGGAGCGGGGGAAGGGGCAAGTGGCCCTGTCGGTGAAAAACATCTCCCGGGACCCCCTGAACGTCCCCGCCGAGCGGCTGATGGAGCGGTTTGTCCGGGGGGAGGAGTCCCGCTCCACCGAGGGCTCCGGGCTGGGGCTGTCCATCGCCCGGTCCCTCACCGAGCTCCAGGGGGGGACCTTCGACCTGGCCGTGGACGGCGACCTGTTCAAGGCCATTGTCACCCTGCCACAGGCAAATTGAATGCGGTGCTTAAACCGCCCATCCCTTTCCGGGGTGGGCGGTTTTTTCCATCGGGATAAAAATTATAAAAAGCTATGGATTTTTTCAGGAATTGTGGTATGATGATAAATACCGCCATTATGTGGTGAATTTGTATGGAAAGGGGGGTGGACGCCGTGGAGAAAAAGAGGATGGCACTGGCCCTGATGCTGACCGCGCTTCTCACGCTGAGCGGCTGTCTGTTCCGTCCCCCCGACGACCTGTACCGACAGCCTGAGAAATCACCGGGCTATGAGCAGCTCAACGCTGCCATCCGGGCGGCACGCACCGGTCTGGAGACCGAGTTTGGCACCCGGGTGGAGGACGTGACCATCATGGCGGGGGACAACACCGCCAGCATCCAGCTCCAGGACCTGGACGGGGACGGCCTGAGGGAGAGCGCGGTCACCTTTTTCCGGGTGCCCGGCATTGAAAAGCCCATTAAAATCTACATCTTTACCCAAATCGGGGAGGAATATGTCCCCACCGGCGTGGTGGAGGGCGAGGGCAGCGCCGTTTACGCCATCGCCTACGCCCAGATCAACGGCGAGGGCCGGAAGGAACTGGCAGTCAACTGGCAGATCAACTCCGGGGCCTACCAGCTGGGGGTGTACACCCTGGACGAGGTGGAGCTGCCCGGCGAGGATATGAACGGGGAGGAGGCCCTGGCCGCCGTCCGGGCCATGACCCGGGCCGACCTGATGGGCAGCGAGCGGCTCCTTACCCGGTGCAGCGTGGCCAGCGACGGCTCCAGCGGCTGCCGTCTGCTGGATATGGACCAGGACACGCGTATAGAAATTTTAGTCACCCGGATGGATGCGGTCGGCCCCAGCCAGGTGGAGCTCTACAGCTGGGAGGATGGAGCCATTGCGTCCCTGGGGGTTACTGAGCTGTCCGCCGGCATCAATGCAATCAACCGTATCCGGACCAATTACCTGGCCGGGGGCTATAGTCAGCCCGCCCTCTATGTCACCAGCACCTTGGTGGAGGGGGGACGGGTTATTGATGTGGTGTCCTATTTGAATGGCGAGCTCACCAACGTCTCCATGGGGCCGGAGGGGGTCAGCCGGGACCTGATTCAGGGCTATACGGAAATCAACCCCACGGATATCAATCAGGATGGGGTGGCCGAGATTCCCTCTCCCTTCCAGCTGCCCAGCTATGGGGAGAGCGTCTCCAGCAACTTCTGGCTCATTGATTGGGCACAGTACGACCAGCGTGGGAACCGCAATCCGGTGCTCACCACCTACCATAATGTGAGCGACGGCTGGTATCTGATTATTCCGGAGAGCTGGCGGAGCCAGATTTCCATTTCACGCAACGATCAGGTTACCGGCCGGCGGGAGGTGGTTTTCTCCCACTGGCTGGGGGAGGAGCGGGAGCCGGAGCCGTTTTTGTCCATCTACCGCATGTCCAGCAGCCGCACCGCCGATTTGGAGGAAGACGGCTGGGTGATCCTCCGGGAGGAGGAGAATATCACATACTCCGCCCGTTTCCATGACGACGGCTGGAACTGCGGGCTGGATGAGATGGACCTGCTGGAGCGGTTCAACACCATCAAAAGAAGCTGGTACAACGAATAAAGCCCCTGTGACAAGGAGGGCTTTGGAGGAAACCTGTTAAGGAGAGGAACAACATGCGCAAGGTGCTGGTTTTGGAGGACGAGGAGAATATCCGCAGCTTTGTGGTCATCAACCTGAAGCGGGCGGGCTATCAGACGGTGGAGGCGGGCACCGGAGAAGAGGCCTTGGAGGCCGTCCGCAGCAATCCGGATATCAAGGTAGCCCTCCTTGATATTATGCTGCCCGGCATCGACGGCTTTGAGGTCTGCCGCTGCCTGCGGGCGATGGACAATAAAATCGGCATTATCATGCTCACCGCCCGTACCCAGGAGATGGATAAGGTCACCGGCCTGATGACCGGGGCGGACGACTATGTGACCAAGCCCTTCTCTCCGGCGGAGCTCACCGCCCGAGTGGACGCCCTGTTCCGCCGTACCGGCGGGGACGAGGTCTCTGTCTCCCCCGACGAGATCAGCGACCCGCCCTTTTTGCTGAACACCCGCAACCGCACCCTGGAGAAGAACGGCCAGCGGGTGAAGCTCACCCAGGTGGAGTACTCCATTGTCAAGCTGTTTATGGAGAATCCGGGCAAGGCCCTCTCCCGGGAGGAGATTTTAGATACCGTCTGGGGCAAGGACTACTTTGGCGAGCTGAAAATTGTGGATGTGAATATCCGCCGGCTGCGCATCAAAATTGAGGATAACGCCCAAAAGCCCACCTTTGTCAATACTGTGTGGGGCTACGGGTATAAGTGGGGGAGCTGAACCGGTTATAGGGCGCGCCCTGCAGGAAATTGAGGAAGGGCAGGTGAAGGTACAATGGCCAAGACCACAGCGGTACAGGACCAGGTAAAAATTCAGGGAATCCGGCGGCGGTGGCTGCTGAACAGCGTGGCCATTGTGCTGCTGATTTTAACGCTGGCAGTGGGCGCCTTTGCCGCCATGCTGTGGAGCTACTACTACACCGGCACGGCGGATGACCTGGCCCGCAAGGCTACCTCCTCCGCCAACGGCTTCAGGATGTATACCCGTTCTGACTACCGGGCGGCGGCCCAGCAGACGGTGAGCAGCTATGAGGACAAGAGCAGCCTGGAGCTTCAGTTTCTGGACACCGGCGGAGCTGTGCTGTACTCGGGCAACGATCTCACCGCCGGCAGCACGCCTGGCACGCCGGATATTCAGCAGGCCATGAGCGAGCTGAGCGCCAAGTCCTGGAAGGGGCGGGACCCCTCCACGGGAGAGCGCATTCTGGCCGCCTCCAGCCCGGTGATCTACCAGGGCGAGGTGGTGGGCGTCATTCGCTATGTCACCTCGCTTACGGTGATTGACCAGCAGTTTGTTTTTGCAATGACGGTGATTGCCGCCATTGCCCTGGCTATTTTTGCCATGGTGTATTTTTCCAATCTCTATTTTGTGCGCTCTATTGTGGAGCCGCTGGCGGGTATTACAGAGATTGCCCGGGTCATTGCGGACGGCAGCTACGGCGTACAGATTGAGAAGAAATACGACGACGAGATTGGCGAGCTCACCGACGCCATCAACGACATGTCGCTGAAAATACGTCAGGCGGAGAAAACCCAGAGTGAGTTTATCTCCTCTGTCTCCCACGAGCTGCGCACCCCCCTGACAGCCATTACCGGCTGGGCGGAAACTATCCAGAACGGGGAGTGCCGCTCCGCCGGCGACATCCGCAAGGGGATGGGAATTATTGTCTCTGAAGCCAAGCGCCTGAGCAACATGGTGGAGGAGCTGCTGGAGTTCTCACGCATAGAGGACGGCCGGTTTACCCTGTCGGTGGAGCCCCTGGACCTGAAGGCCGAGCTGGAGGATGCGGTGTATACCTACACCGAGTTTTTCCGCAAGGAAGCCATCGAACTGGAATATTTTGACTGTCCGGAGGAGATACTGCCCATCTCCGGCGACCCGGAGCGGCTGCGCCAGGTGTTCTGTAACCTGCTGGACAACGCCGCCAAGCACGGAGGGGCCGGAAAGCGGATTGATGTATCGGTGAGCCAGGACAGAAACGAAGCAGTGATTTGTATTCGAGACTACGGTCCCGGTGCCCCGGAGGGGGAACTGCCTTTCCTGAAAAACAAGTTTTACAAGGGCAGCTCCAAGGCCAGAGGGTCGGGAATCGGCCTGGCCGTGTGCGAGGAAATTATCAGCCGCCACGAAGGAAGCCTGGATGTGGGCAACGCCGAGGGCGGAGGATTCCAGGTGACGGTCCGGCTGCCCATTGAAATCTGAGGGCGGGTCTGATAGAATGTGAAGGGGCGGCCTGTGGCCGCCCGGACAAGCAGTATTTTCCAGCGGGCGGCCACAGGCCGCCCCTACAGAAGTTAAACCAAAGGAGAACCCAAATGTCCAAGCAAAATCAGCAGTGTTCCAAGTTCAAAACCATGTGCGGCGGACAGGCCCTCATTGAGGGCATTATGATGCGCGGCCCCAAAAAACAGGCGGTGGTGGTCCGCAAGCCCGACGGCGAGCTGGAGATTCAGGAGAAGGAGCTCAGGTTTATCAAGGACAAATATCCCATCCTGGGCTGGCCCCTCATCCGGGGGGTGGTCAACTTTGCCGACTCCATGTACAACGGGGTTACCGCCCTGATGTTTTCCGCCGAATTTTTCCCCGAGGACGGGGAGGAGGACGAGGAGCCCTCCAAATTTGAGACCTTGCTCAACAATAAGCTGGGCAGTGAGAAGTTTACCGCCCTGATTACCACCCTGGCGGTGGTGCTGGGGCTGGCTATGTCCATCGGGCTGTTTTTCTTCCTGCCCACCCTGCTGGGCACGGCGGTGACCGTCCTCACCGACTCCATGCTGGCCCGGAATCTGGCGGAGAGCGTGCTGAAGGTGCTCATTTTTGTGACCTACCTGGCCCTGTGCTCCCGGATGGGGGAGATGAAGCGTGTTTTCTCCTACCACGGGGCGGAGCATAAGACCATCTTCTGCTACGAGGCCGGCCTGCCCCTCACGGTGGAGAACGTGCGGGTTCAGCCCCGGCACCATCCCCGATGCGGGACAAGCTTTCTGTTTATGGTAATTGCCATTTCCATCATCGTGTCCACCGTGGTCTTTGCCATCTGGCCGGTGCACAACCCCTTTTTGCGCTTTCTGGCCCACCTGGCCATGCTGCCGGTAATCGTGGGGGTCAGCTATGAGTTTAACCGCTGGGCCGGCCGCCACGACGGGCCCGTTACCCGGTTTTTTACCGCCCCCGGCCTGTGGCTGCAAAACTTTACCACCTTTGAGCCCGACGACTCCATGATTGAGGTGGGGATTGCAGCCCTGGAGCTGGTCCTGCCCGAGGAGAAGGGCACAGACGCGTGGTAGAAAGGGGTTAGACCTGTGGGAATTTTTGATAAGATAATCGGGAAACAGAAGCAGCGGGCTGGTCCGACGCTGTTGGAGGATATTCCAAAGGCTGAGGAGTGGTTTGTCCAGGCGATGGCCTCCTCGGGATATTCCCTGGACGGGACACTGGAGAGCTTTCGTGAGCTGGACCGCTTTATTGACGAACAGAAACGACCCGGCGGTATTCTGGAGGGTAAGGTGGGCGGCAAGCTGTTTGCGATGGGGGCCTATATGGGGCAGACGCTGATTGCCCGGCTGGGCGGCCGGTGGGAGACAGATGACCGGGACCCGGAGGGTGAAATCAATATTGCGGTCTGTATGAACAGTGGGACGGTCTGGCCTGTTCAGCGGGTAATGAAGCGGTTTTCCAACGGCCCGGAGGACAGCTTGTATGACTATGGAATGATATTGAAAGATATGGAGAATCAAGCGGGAAGGTGATTTGATGGCGACCACCTATAACAATCTGTTTCTGGACACCCGGGCCCGGTTGAAGCGGGCGGGGGTGGAGTCGGCTCAGCTGGAGGCCCGGGAGATTATCTGCTTCGCCGCCGACAAGAGCCGGGAGCAGTTCTACCGGGACATGTCCCTCTATGTCTCCGGGTCCATGGAGCAGAGGGTGGAGGAGCTGGTCCGGCGCCGCCTGGCCGGGGAGCCGGTGGCCTATATCATCGGAGAGTGGGAATTTTACGGCCTGTCTCTGGACATCTCCCGGGATGTCCTCATCCCCCGGCTGGACACCGAGCTGCTGGCCGAGCGGGGCATCCTCAAGGCCCGGGATTCCGGCGAGGGGGCCCGCATTCTGGACCTGTGCGCCGGCAGCGGCTGCGTGGGGCTGGCCATTGCCGCCAACGCCCCCGAGTGCCGGGTGGTGCTGGGGGAGCTGTCAGAGGGGGCCCTGAGGGTGTGTAAGCAGAATGTCCGCCGCAACGAGCTGAACGCCCGGGTTACCTGCCTGTCGGTGGATGCGCTGGAAGCCCCCAGCTCCACCCTGTGGGACTTCGACGCCATCGTGTGCAACCCGCCCTATATCCCGTCGGGGGATATTGACGGGCTGGACGTGTCGGTGAGGGACTACGAGCCCCACATGGCCCTGGACGGCGGGGACGACGGTCTGGACTACTACCACGCCATCGCCGCCAAGTGGAAGTCTGCCCTGCGGCTGGGCGGCACCCTCATTTTTGAGGTGGGCCTGGGCCAGGCCGCCGCTGTGGAGGATATTCTGGAGAAAAACGGCTACGAGGATGTGAAGGTTCTGCCCGATACCCAGAACATCCTCCGGGTGGTGGAGGGGACCATCAATAATTAGACTGGAGACATGCGCAATGAGCAAGTGTATTGAACATAGAGAGTTTATCCCCGTGGCTGAGGTCCCGGCGGAGATTCCGGATGGCATCGCCGCGCACTATTATATCCGCTGGCCTGGAGATTTTAAAGAAATTACCCCGGACAATGTGGAGCAGATTATGAAGAATCTCCGTGATGGGGAGTGGATGGATATCTACCTCTATCATGAGAACGACGAGGAGGGGGACTACCTGGACCTGGAGACGGACGGGACCCTCTACGACCTGAGTTATGGGGAGGATATGGGGCAAATCTGGTGGTCCACCTACGACCCGGAATATGTAGACTCCGATGAGGAGACGGATATCCCTCATTCTGACGGACAGTCCATTATTTACCGGGAGACTACTACCGCCGACAAGGAAGCGGTGATGACCGCCATTGAGTACTTTATCCACACCGGCAAGCTGTGGGACGGCATCCCCTGGATGAAACGCTGGCAGGAGTGGGTGGAGGAGTAGGGAATAGTCCGTTTTATCGGACACTGAAAAGAGTAATATATGGGACAGCAAGAGGCCGGAGGACCTGAACCGCCGGCGGGAAAGGATGATTGACATGGCACAGAAGAAACCCATGATCGAGTCGGCCGCGCCGGCCGCGGATAAGAAGAAGGCGCTGGAAACCTGCCTGGCCCAGCTGGACAAGACCTACGGCAAGGGCACCGTCATGCGCCTGGGGGAGAACACCGGCGTGGTGGTGGACGCCATTCCCACCGGCTCCCTGTCCCTGGACATCGCCCTGGGCATCGGCGGCGTGCCCAAGGGCCGCATCATTGAGGTCTACGGCCCGGAGTCCTCCGGCAAGACCACCCTGGCCCTGCACATCGTGGCCGAGGCCCAGAAGCGGGGGGGCGAGGTGGCCTTCATCGACGCCGAGCACGCCCTGGACCCCAGCTACGCCCGGGCCCTGGGGGTGGACATCGACTCCATGCTCATCTCCCAGCCCGACACCGGCGAGCAGGGCCTGGAGATCTGTGAGGCCCTGGTCCGCTCCGGCGCCATCGACGTGGTGGTGGTGGACTCGGTGGCCGCCCTGACCCCCCGGGCCGAGATCGAGGGCGACATGGGCGACAGCCACGTGGGCCTGCTGGCCCGGCTCATGAGCCAGGCCCTGCGCAAGCTGGCCGGCTCCATCGCCAAGACCAACTGCATTGTCATCTTTATCAACCAGCTCCGGGAAAAGGTGGGCGTGATGTACGGCAACCCGGAGGTGACCACTGGAGGCCGGGCACTGAAATTCTATGCCTCCGTCCGCATCGACGTGCGGAAGATCGAGGCCATCAAGGTGGGCACCGAGCTGATCGGCAACCGCACCCGGGCCAAGATTGTGAAGAACAAGGTGGCTCCCCCCTTCCGGGAGGCGGAGTTTGAAATTCTCTACGGCGAGGGCATCTCCAAATGGGGCGAGATGGTGGACCTGGCCGTCAAGCTGGACATTATCCAGAAGTCGGGCTCCTGGTTCTCCATGGGCGAGACCCGCATCGGCCAGGGCCGGGACGCCGCCAAGCAGTTTTTGAAGGACAACCCCGACGTGGCGGCCGATGTGGAGAACCAGGTCCGGGCCAACTCCTTTAAGCTGATGAGCAAGCAGTCCCAGACCGCCGCCAAGGCCGCCGGCCGGGCAGTGGATGTCTCCGCCGACGACTTCGACGACGGTGCTCCGGCGGACGAGGGATGATCGGGCGTAGGGACGCTTCATGAAGCGTCCGCCTGTCGCAGATGGAAGCGGAAAGAGCGGACGCATCGTGATGCGTCCCTACGAAATCGTGAGAACCGGAGTACAAATCATGGTAATCGAAGAGTTAAAGCCCTCCAGACATGTGGAGGGGCGGTGGCTGGCGGTGCTGGAGGACGGGTCCATCCTGCGCGTGGGCGAGGGCGAGGTGGTAGAGTTTGCCCTCTACGCGGGGAAGGAGCTGTCTGAGGAGGAGACGGAGCGCCTTCAGGATGCAGCCCATCGGAGCGGGCTGAAATCCAAAGCCATCGAGCTGCTTATGAGGAAGCCCCAGTCCCGAAAAGAGCTGGGGCGGAAGCTGAGAGAGTGGGAGGCCACCGACGAGGAGATCGAAGCCATCTGCGACCGGATGGAGGAGTTGGGCTACCTCAACGAGCCGGAGTACGCCGGGCGCATCGTCCGGCACTATGCCGCAAAGGGCTTTGGGGAGCGGAAAATCCGGGACGAGCTCTACCGCCGGGGGGTTCCCCGTGAGCTGTGGAACGAGGCCCTGTCCCAGATCGAGGAGGAGGACAACGCCGCTGCCATCGACACCTTTCTGGAGAAAAAGCTGAAGGGCAGCCACGACCCGAAGGATGTGAAACGGGCCTCCGACGCCCTGGCCCGCCGGGGCTACCGCTGGCCTGAGATCAGCGACGCCCTGCGGCGGTATGGGATGGAGGTCTGGGAGGACTGAGGGGCCGTCCTTTGGAAAAATATGAGGAAATTGGAGCGATACCATGGCATATAAAATTGCGTTTATCTCCTTGGGCTGTGCCAAGAATCTGGTAAACACCGAGCAGATGATGGCCCTGTGCCGGGCGGCGGGACACACTGTCACCGGCGACCCGGAGGGGGCCGACGTGGCGGTGCTGAACACCTGCGGGTTCATAGAATCGGCCAAAAGCGAGGCCATCGACAACATTCTGGAGCTGGCCGGGCTGAAACAGGCGGGCAAGCTGAAAAAGCTGTTGGTGGCGGGCTGTCTCAGCCAGCGCTACCCCGACGATATCCGCGCCGAGCTGCCCGAGGTGGACGGTTTGCTGGGCACGGGGAGTTATACCGACGTGGTGCGTGCTGTGGAGGAGCTGATGGCGGGGGAGCGGCCGGAATATTTTTCCGATATCCACCGTACCTATGAAGACGGGGTGCGCCTTGTCACCACCCCGCCCTACACCGCCTACCTGAAAATCGCCGAGGGCTGTTCCAACGGCTGCGCCTTCTGCATTATTCCCAAGCTCCGGGGAAAGTACCGCAGCAGGTCCATGGAAGCCCTGCTGGTCGAAGCGAAAAAGCTGGCCGGTTCCGGGGTGAAGGAGCTTATCGTAATTGCCCAGGACATCACCCGCTACGGGCTGGACCTGCCGGAGAAAACCTCCTTGGCGCAGCTGGTGAAGGAGCTGTGCAGGCTTGACTTTCACTGGATTCGTCTCCATTACCTCTACCCCGAGGCCATCACCGATGAACTGATTGAGGTGATTGCTTCGGAGCCCAAGGTGCTCCACTATCTGGATATCCCCATCCAGCACTGCAATGACGGCATTTTAAAGGCCATGCGCCGCCGGAACACCAGGGCGGAGCTGGAGGAGCTTTTCGACAAGCTCCGGGCGGCCATGCCCGACGTGGTGCTTCGCACCTCCCTCATCTGCGGCCTGCCCGGCGAGGGGGAGGGGGAGTTTGAGGAGCTGTGCCATTTCCTCCGGGAGCAGAAGCTCCAGCGGGTAGGGGTATTCCAGTTCTCCCCGGAGGAGGGTACCCTGGCCGCCGGAATGGAGAATCAAGTGGACCCGGACACCGCCGCCCGGCGGGTGGAGCTGGTGGTGGACCTCCAGTCTCGGATTATGGACGGGTACAACGAGGAGCGGCTGGGCACGGTGATGGAGGTCCTCTGCGAGGGCTTCGACGGGGAGACGGGCTGCTACGCCGGCCGCACCTACGCCGACTCGGTGGAAATCGACGGCCGGGTGCTCTTCACCGCCGCCGGACTGGTGCCGGCCGGGGCGTTTGTCAATGTGCGCATCACCGGGGTCTCCGACGGGGATTTGACCGGCGAAATTGAGGAATAATGAGGTAAACCGCTATGAATACCGCCAATAAGCTGACCATCCTGCGGGTGGTGATGATCCCGGCCTTTC
>CANSXE010000036.1 GCA_947650875.1 uncultured Bacillota bacterium
GTCCACCATCCTCAGCTGGAGCTACTACGGCGAGCGGTGCTGGGGCTACCTCTCCCGGGACAACAAGGTGGTCACCTCCGTCTACAAGGTGATCTTCGTCCTGTTCTGCATCGTGGGGGCCACCGGCTCCGGCGATTTGATGTGGAACATCTCCGACACCCTCAACGGCGCAATGGCTATCCCCAACCTGATTGCCCTGCTGCTGCTCTCCGGGGCAGTGGCAACCATCACCAAAGAGTATTTCAGCGACAAAAAATAAAGGAAAGAGAAAGGAAACATCGTCATGGCACAGCTTGAAGCAACACTGTTCCCCATCGTAGCAAAAATCAACGAATACCTGTCCAACTACATTCTGGTCTTCCTCCTCATCGGCGTGGGCCTGTGGTACACCATCCGCACCCGGTTCGTCCAGGTCCGCTGCTTCGGCGAGGGGATGAAGAAGACCTTCGGCAATCTGTCCCTCCGTGGCGGGCGGCAGGAGCAGGGCATGAGCTCCTTCCAGGCCCTGGCCACCGCCATCGCCGCCCAGGTGGGCACCGGCAACATCGTGGGCGCCTCCGGCGCCATCCTCACCGGCGGCCCCGGCGCCATCTTCTGGATGTGGATTATCGCCTTCTTCGGCATGGCCACCATCTACGCTGAGGCCACCCTGGCCATCAAGACCCGCCGGGCCGACGAGGACGGCTCCTACCACGGCGGCCCCGTCTACTACATCACCACCGCCTTTAAGGGCGGCTTCGGCAAGTTCCTGGCCGGCTTCTTCGCCGTGGCCATCATCCTGGCCCTGGGCTTCATGGGCTGCATGGTCCAGTCCAACTCCATCGGCTCCACCTTCAACACCGCCTTCGGCGTCCCCAACTGGATTGTGGGCGTGGTACTGGTGGTCATCTGCGGCGTTATCTTCCTGGGCGGCGTGCAGCGGCTGGCCTCGGTCACCGAGAAGGTGGTCCCCGTCATGGCGGCCATCTTCCTGCTGGGCGGTTTGGTGGTCCTCATCGCCCGGGCCAAGTATATCCCCGCCACCTTCGGCATGATCTTCCAGTACGCCTTCCAGCCCCAGGCCATCATCGGCGGCGGCTTCGGCTACGCCATCAAGACCGCCATCAGCCAGGGCGCCAAGCGGGGCCTGTTCTCCAATGAGGCCGGTATGGGCTCCACCCCCCACGCCCACGCCCAGGCCAACGTGACCGACCCCCACGACCAGGGCGTGGTGGCCATGATCGGCGTGTTTATGGACACCTTCGTGGTCCTCACCCTCAACGCCCTGGTGGTTATCTCCACCCTGTACACCGCCGACGGCCCCTTGGCCGAGTGCGGGGCCGCCGCCGACAGCACCACCCTGGGCAAGGCCAACCTGGCCCAGACCGCCTTCGGCGTGGTCTTCGGCGAGACCGCCGGTGCCATGTTCGTGGCCGTGTGCCTGTTCTTCTTCGCCTTCTCCACCATCCTCAGCTGGAACCTGTTCGGCAAGATTAACGTGATCTACCTGTTCGGCAAGAAGTCCGCCAAGATCTACGCCGCTCTGGGCCTGGTGTTCATCTTCCTGGGCACCCTGATGTCTAACGACCTGGTGTGGGAGCTGACCGACATGTTCAACAACCTGATGGTCATTCCCAACGCCCTGGCCCTGTTTGCCCTCACCAGTGTGGTGGTCAACTCCACCCATATGGCGGGGAAGAAGTAACAACTCTCTATCGAAACTCAACGGAGCGGCAGGGCTTTTCGCCTTGCCGCTCCTGCTTATGATTTGAAGGACTTTGGATGATATCTCACAAAATTGATTTCCATGTTTCCTCACAAAGGGAGTTGTCAGTGCCGCCGGTCTTGTGCTATAATACCTTGGAACAAATTGTAAGGGTGGTTGCTGATGAAGAAAACATATCTCTCTTTATTTTGCTCTTTTCTGCTGCTGGTTTCACTGGCTGCCTGCGGCGGCCGGGAAGTTTCTCCCCCCCTGGAATCGGAAACAGAAACCGGGACCATTAAACTGACTGTGTGGGGGGCGGAAGAAGACGCAGCCCTGCTTCAGGAGATTTTCACTTCATTCCAATCCCATTATGCCGGTCAGGCCAGCTTTCAGATCACGTTCCAGTCTCAGAGCGAATCCAACTGCAAGGACGCGCTGCTGGGCGACCTGGAGGGGGGCGCGGACGTATTTGCCTTTGCAGACGACCAGGTGTCCGCTCTGGCGGCTGCCGGCGGCCTGGATCCCATTGAAGACAGCGCGGCAATTCGAAATGCCAGTCTCTCCGCCGCAGTGGAAGCGGCCAGCGTGGGCGACTCCCTTTACGCCTACCCCTTGACGGCGGACAACGGCTATTTTTTATACTACAACAAAGCGTATTTCTCTGAGGAGGATATCCAAAGTCTGGAACAGATGCTGGACCTGGCCGCCCAGGCCGGACGGCTGGTGACGATGGACTGGTCCTCCGCCTGGTATGTCTACGCCTTTTTTGGCAACACCGGGCTGACGGTTGGTCTCAACGACGACGGCCTGACCAACTACTGTACCTGGAACAGCACCGAGGGGGACATACGGGGCGTGGATGTGGCGGAGGCCATGCTGTCCATTGCTTCCAGTCCCGGCTTTGCCAGCATGACGGACCAGGAATTTATGGCCGGTGTGCAGGACGGCTCTGTCATCGCCGGAGTGAGCGGCGTCTGGAACGCGGTGGCCATTCAGGAGATTTGGGGCGACAACATGGGGGCAGCCAAGCTCCCCTCCTATACCTGCGCGGGGAAACAAGTGCAGATGGCCTCCTTCTCCGGCTGTAAGCTGATCGGTGTGAACGCCTATTCCGACCACCCGGAGTGGGCGGCGCGGCTGGCCGAGTGGATTACAAACGAAGATAACCAGCGCCTGCGCTTTGAGCTGCGGGGACAGGGACCGGCCAATATCAACGCGGCAAATTCCACGCAGGTCCAGTCCTCGCCGGCCATCGCGGCGTTGCTGGCCCAGTCGGAGTATTCCCAGCTCCAGCGGGTGGGCGGAAAGTTCTGGGACCCTGTATCCGAATTTGCTTTAAATTTGGCGGCAGGGAATCCAACCGGGACCTCCCTTCAGGCACAGCTGGACCGGCTGGCAGAGGGCGTCGCCGCGCGGTAGGCACAGATATGATACTTTGGGAGGGAATCGCATGAGAAGCAAACTGAGATTACAGCAGCGCTTAATTCTGCCCATCGTTCTGCTGGGACTGGTGGCGTTTTTGTCCAACGTCCTGGCGGTATTCAGCATCAATAACGTCCATTCCAACGCAAAAACCATTGTGGACAAGTATATGGTCAGCGAGGGAAAGCTGGAGGAGATCAGGCGCTCCATGATGGACATCCATCTGCTGGCGCTGTCCCACATCGTGGCGGAGGATCACGCCACCATGATCCAACTTGTCCAGGAGATCAAAGCGGAAGAAACCGCCCTGGACGAAACGCTGGCCGCCTATGATAGCTTTGTTGCGAAAGAGGACGCCGAGCTCTATCAGTCCCTGCTGGAGGACTACGACGCCTTTAAGCACGCCCTGGTCTGCCTGGTGTGCGCCAGCGCCGACAGCAAGACGCAGGAGGCCTACGCCACAGCCAACGGGGACGTGGCCCACTGGAGCAAGGCTGCCGACCAGGACGTCGCCGCCCTCTACGCCGCCGTCAGCGGCCGGGCGGAAGCTGCGCGCAATCACCTGTCCTTTGTGTACATAACCGCTCTGATCATCAGCGCAGCTACGCTGATTGCCGGTGTCCTCCTGGTGGTGGCGGCCTTCCGGATTATCCGAAACTATGTCATTTCCCCGATTCATGACGCCATGAACACCCTTCAGGACAGCTCTGAACGCATCAGCGGCGTGGTCAGCGATGTGCGTCAGCGGACGCAGACCTCAAACAGCAGCGTCCAGGACCTGTCCGGCCTGGCAGAGCAGCTCTCCGCCGCCCTGGAGGAAATCGCTGCCAGTACCTCAGCCATCCGACACAGCGCGTCCGGCACCCAGGGAGACACCCGTAATATGGCTGAGGAGTGTTCCGCCATCACAGCCTACTCTGTGGAGATGCGGGGACGGGCCGAGGAAATGGAGCGCTCCGCACAGAAAGAGACGGAGGAGGTGCGGGAAAAAACCGCGGAAATTATGGCCCTCCTGGATCAGGCCATTGAAAAGAGCCAGAGTGTGAACCAGATCAGCGCGCTGACCAAGGCAATTCTGGATATCTCCGCCTCGACCAACCTGATTGCCATCAACGCCTCCATTGAGGCCGCCCGGGCCGGAGCGGCGGGAGCCGGATTTTCCATCGTCGCCCAGGAGGTTCGTCATCTGGCTGACTCCTGCGCTGAGACGGCCAACAATATTCAGGCGGTCAGCGGGGTCGTCACAGGCGCGGTGGATTACCTCTCAGAGAGCGCCCGGGAGCTGGCCGGTTACCTGAGCCAGGCAATTATGGCCCAGCTGGAGCGGTCTGTACAGGCCGGGCAGCAGTACCGTGAGGATTCCGACTATGTGGGGCGCGCCATGGAAGCATTCAACGACAGAACCGCCCACCTGAAGGCCGCAATGGATGATATCGCCGGTTCAATCTCCAGCATCTCCGGAGCAATTGATGGCGCCGTCTCTGACGTCACCGGTGTTGCCGACAGCACCCGCGTTCTGGTAGAGGACATGGCAGGCATTACTGTCGGCATGGACACCAACCAGGAGATTGTAGGGGAGCTGAAAAAGCAAATGGATGTATTTTCTAATTTGTAGACGGACATTCGACTTAGAAGCAGTGATAGCATGGGTCTGCTGACAGAGTGTTCCCCTAACCCCATCTAAATTCAGTATAATGAAAACAGAAGTTAGAAAATCAGCAAGCAGGACTTTAAAAGAGGAGATACTTCCATGAACATACTGATGGCCGCTGATTTTTGTCCTCCTACCAGCGGAAACTTCATTGCATCACTGATTACATTGGCCAGAAAACTACGGTCCGATGGACAAACCGTCATATTTGCTTTCCCTGAGAAACAGAGATGGATTGATTGGATCACCGGCGAGGGGTTTGAAGCTGTTATTGTGGGCAAAGACGCCATGGCTCCGGATGTCCAGTTCCCTGTCCTGTCCTCCCTGCTGAAACAATATAAAATTGATCTGATTCACACCCACTTCGGTATGTTTCACCACGCAATTCTCCATAACCGTTCCGCTATTAAAGACGTAAAGATTCTCATACACGACCATATGGATTTCGGTATCAGATACAATCTCATAGCCTACTACTGCAAATCATTTTTTCTGTCCGCCAAATACGCCGCGAAGAACATCAATGTTATCTCTGTCATGCAAAGGAAGCACCGCTCTTACCTGTTTTTACGGAAAAAATGGTATATTCCCAACGGCATCTCCTTCGAGCGGTACATTGACCACTCTATGACAAGGGAAGCATGCAGGTCCTATTTAGGGTTTCGCAGCACCGATAAGGTCTGTCTGCTCCTTGGGTGGGACATGAAGCGAAAGGGGCTTGACATCGCGTTAAAGGCAGTGCAGCGCTGCCGCGAATCTGACCCGTGCGTTTGTCTGGCCGTGTTGGGAATTGGAACCGGCCCGGACGATTCCGCCAAGGAATTTATCCGAAACGAAACCGGAATTGATCCGGCAGAGCCCTGGATTAAATATTTGGACAGCTGCGAGGATATGTTTGCCGTCCACCGCGCAATTGACGTCTACATATCGGCCAGCCGTAAAGAAGCATTTTCTTATGGACTGCTGGAAACAATCTCACAGGACACCCCCATCGTTGTCAGCAACATCCCGGGAACCCGCTGGACAGACGTGTACACCAGCAGCTTCTTTTATTCCACAGAGGACGCTGCCGGCTGTGCAAACGCGATTGGAAGGGCGCTGGAATTGGGCCGGCGCCAAACAAATTCCAGCGAGATTGTCAAAGCATACAACATTGACGGCTGGTGCCGGCAGATCATGGATGTCTATCAAAAACTGTAAAGTGCGGCTGCCGTTTGTGCGGGAAAAAGTTATTGACAATCCCTTGCCCAGGTGATAAGCTATCCTAAATCTGTTTTAAGGTGCAGTATATCACTTTGACCTATCTGCGGTGTCCGCAAAACATGTGCCATAGGGGCGGATGTCCTTATGGCACGCTTTATACAGTCAGCTGAAAAATAACGGTCTGCTCCGCAAGTAAAGGAGGCGCGTCATCGTTGCGCATGGTTATTTTTATCAACCTTTTCTTTGTCCCTGTACTTCCTGTCTATCTGTCCTGTCACAGCCGCAGGCAGGCCCTCACGCCCAGCCTGGAACTGCTTTTCCAGTACTGTATCACTGTATGTCTCAACCATGTGGCTGCACATGTCATCACCCTTTTTATCCTCAAACTGACGGGGATTGCCTTCCCCCTGGACTCCGCGCGCTATACCCTGGCCGCTCTGCTCGCCGCGTGGCTTTTATTCCTGGCGCATATTGTGGTCCGTTGTCTCAAGCCGGAAATTGATATTTCCAGAACTGAAGAAAACAGAAGAGATTGAGAAGATGAAGCACATGAACTCCCATAAACGCCGTGCCGGCTTCCCCCTGGGACTTGCCGCCGCATGCGCTGTATTTACAATCTCCTGCGTCCTCTGGGGCGTCAGCATATGGTTCCAAAGGACGTTCCAAATCAACTTTCAGGAGCTGTTATACACCTTGACCTCCCCGCTGGTGGGCAGCGATACCGGCCTGGTCTTCAACTGCTTGAAGGCCTGTCTCCCCCATATCTGCCTGTCCGTGCTGTTCATTGCCCTGGGGGTCATTGTCGTTACCCTTCAAAAACGGGTTGCAGTCACTCTGTCCTTTCAATTTCGGGGCCGGCGGCGGCAGACCGACCTGCTCTCCCTTGTGTGCCGCGCCATGTCCGTTGTGAGCATTGCCGCGCTGTGTCTCTCCCTCCGCTCTCTCTATGTCAATTTGAGAATTGAGGAGTATGTCCAGCTGCGCCGCAACTCCACAACCCTCTACGAGGACCACTATGTTGACCCTGCCGGCGTGGCCATTACTCCGCCGCAAGAGAAAAAAAACCTGATCTATATCTATTTGGAAAGCATGGAGACCTCCTACGCGTCGACGGATGTCGGAGGGCTGCAGCCGGAACACAACTACATGCCCAACCTGACCGCCATGGCCCGGGAAGCCCTCTCCTTCTCCAACTCAGAGCAGCTGGGCGGCTTTCACACCTGCCACGGCGCAACCTGGACCATGGGCGCTATTTTTGCGTCCACATCCGGTCTCCCCTTCTCCTTCCCGGTCGGCGCCAACTCCATGGCACAGCATTCGATATTTGCCGCCGGCTGCACCGTTATGGGCGATATTTTGGCGGAAAACGGGTATCGAAACATCTTTCTCTGCGGCTCAGACGCGGACTTTGCCGGACGGAAAACCTATTATGAGCAGCACGGAAATTACGAGGTCTACGACCTGTTTACCGCCCGGGAAGAGGGCTATATCCCTGAGGATTACAAGGTATGGTGGGGATATGAGGACATCATTCTCTATCAAATCGCAAAGGACAAATTAACCGCGCTGGCACAGTCCGGCCAGCCCTTCAATTTTAATATGCTCACCGTTGACACCCATCATGTGGACGGATATCTCTGCCCCCTGTGCGGGGACGACTACGACTCTGTAACAGGCAACGTGGTCTCCTGCGCAGACCGGCAGATAGCGGAATTTATCCAGTGGTGTTCCCAGCAGGATTTTTATGAGGACTCCGTCATCGTCATCATCGGAGACCACCCGAGAATGGACAGCAGCCTGGTGGAGGGTCTGGACTATTACGACCGAACAGTCTACAACTGCTTTATCAACTGCGACGCCCCGGACGACGTCCGCCTGGTAAACCGGGAGTTCACCACAGTGGACCTCTTCCCCACCGTCCTTTCCGCTATGGGCTTTCAAATCGAGGGGGACCAGCTCGGTTTTGGCGTGGACCTGTTCTCCGGCCAGGATACCCTGTCCGAGGTGATGGGCTTTCACGTTTTAGACGAGGAATTCGGAAAATATTCCCCCTATATTTTGGAACGTCTCGCCTGACAGAGATCAGCTGAAGCTGTGCCGCCCATGGGCGGCACAGCTTTTAATGTATAAATACACGCTATATTCTAAATAATATTCATTTTTAGTGAAAATAACCGGAAAAAAACAGGTGCATCATGTATAGTCATGCAAAAATTCACTTGCAATCCTGTTAAAACCGTGGTAGACTGTCCTCATACGATACGGAGAGGGCCAAAACAGCTCTAATCCGGAATTTTGGAGGGAAAAGAACCATGGCAAAGGTAAAAAAAGTAGTGCTGGCATATTCCGGCGGTTTGGATACATCCATCATCATCCCCTGGCTGAAGGAGAATTACGACAACCCTGAGATCATCGCCGTCTCTGGCGACGTGGGCCAGGGCACCGAGCTGGACGGCCTGGAGGAAAAGGCCATCAAGACTGGCGCCTCCAAGCTCTATGTGGAGGACCTCACTGACGAGATGGTGGATGAGGTGATTATTCCCTCCATGATGATGGGGGCCAAGTATGAGGACTACCTGCTGGGCACCGCTTTCGCCCGGCCCATCATCGCCAAGCGGCTGGTTGAAATTGCCAAAAAGGAGGGGGCCGACGCCATCTGCCACGGTTGCACCGGCAAGGGCAACGACCAGGTGCGGTTTGAGCTGGCCATCAAGCGCTTCGCTCCCGAGATGAAGATCATCGCCCCCTGGCGGGAGTGGGACATCAAGGGCCGGGACGAGGAAATTGACTACGCCGAAGCCCACAACGTCCCCCTGAAAATTTCCCGGGAGACCAACTACTCCAAGGATAAGAACCTGTGGCATCTCAGCCACGAGGGCCTGGACCTGGAGGACCCGGCCAACGAGCCCCAGTATGACAAGCCCGGCTTTTTGGAGATGGGCGTCTCCCCCGCCATGGCCCCCGACGCCCCCACCTACGTCACCTTGGACTTTGAGAAGGGCTGGCCCGTGGCCATCGACGGGGAGAAGATGAAGGCCAGCGACATCATCCGCAAGCTCAACGACCTGGGCGGCCAGAACGGCATCGGCCTGCTGGATATCGTGGAGAACCGGCTGGTGGGCATGAAGGACCGGGGCGTGTATGAGACCCCCGGCGGCACCATCCTCTACCGGGCCCACGAGGTTCTGGAGATGATCACCCTGGACAAGGACACCAAGCACATGAAGACCAAGCTGGCGGTGGACTTCGCCGACCTGGTGTACAACGGCAAGTGGTTCACCCCCCTGCGGGAGGCCCTCCAGGCTTTTGCGGTGGACACCCAGAAGTATGTCACCGGCACCGTGAAGCTGAAGCTCTACAAGGGCAATGTGATAACCGCCTCCGTCACCTCCCCCTGCACCCTGTACTCCGAGGACCTGGTGACTTTTGAGGAGAGCGACTATGACCAGAAGGATTCCCAGGGCTTTATCAACCTGTGGGGCCTGCCCGACAAGGTACAGGCGCTGCGGGAGCAGGGGAAATTATAAACGGTAGGGACGCATCATGATGCGTCCGCCATCGCCTGGTGCGCCATAGAGGACGCTTCGTGAAGCGTCCCTACAGAAACACCGTATACAGGGGCGGATATGATCCGCCCGAATAAATTAGGTGCGTAATTGGCGGGCGGCCAAAGGCCGCCCCTACCAGGGCAATTCGCAAGATTAAGGAGCGATTACTATGAAACTCTGGGCCGGACGGTTCCAAAAGGAAACCGACACCCTTGTCAACGACTTTAACTCCTCCATCGGCTTCGATGCCCGGCTGTACAAGCAGGACATCACCGGCTCCATCGCCCACGCTCAGATGCTGGGTAAAACGGGGATTATCGAGACTCATGAAGCCGAGACCATTGTAGACGGCCTGAAGGCCATCCTGGCCGACATCGAAGCTGGCGGCGTGGAGTTCACCCTGGAGAACGAGGACATCCACATGAACATTGAGGCCGAGCTCACCATCCGGGTGGGCGAGGCCGGCAAGCGGCTGCACACCGCCCGGAGCCGCAACGACCAGGTGGCGGTGGACACCCGGCTGTATGTGAAGGAGGAGATTCCCGTCCTCATCGGCCAGGTGCTGGCGCTGGAGGAGGTGCTGGTGAAGAAGGCCAAGGCCAACCTGGACACCGTCATGCCCGGCTACACCCACCTCCAGCGGGCCCAGCCCACCACCTTCGCCCACTACATGATGGCCTACGCCAACATGTTCAAGCGGGACATCACCCGGCTGGAGGACTGCCGGGCGCGGCTGGACGAGTGCCCCCTGGGTGCGGGCGCTCTGGCCACCTCCACCTACCCGGTGGACCGGTTTTCCACCGCTGCCGCCCTGGGCTTTGCCAAGCCCACCGACAACTCCATGGACTCGGTGTCCGACCGGGACTACGCCATCGAGCTGCTGTCCGCCCTGTCCATTCTGATGATGCACCTGTCCCGGTTCTCCGAGGAGATCATCCTGTGGTGCTCCTGGGAGTTCAAATATGTGGATTTAGACGACGCCTACTCCACCGGTTCCTCCATCATGCCCCAGAAGAAGAACCCCGATGTGGCCGAACTGGTACGGGGCAAGACGGGCCGGGTGTATGGCTCTCTGGTCACCCTGCTCACCGTGATGAAGGCCCTCCCCCTGGCCTACAACAAGGACATGCAGGAGGACAAGGAAGCCCTGTTCGACGCCATCGACACGGTGGAGCTGTGCCTGCCCGTCTTCGCCGCCATGGTGGACACCCTCACCGTCCGGCCCAAGGATATGGCCAAGGCGGCAGCCGGCGGCTTTATCAACGCCACCGACTGCGCCGACTACCTGGTAAAGAAGGGCCTGCCCTTCCGGGAGGCCTATATGATCGTGGGCCGGCTGGTCAATCTGTGCATCAAAACCGGCGACACCCTGGACACCCTCACCCTCCGGGACTTCCGGGCCATCTCCGGCCTGTTCGACGCCGACGTCTACCAGGCTCTGGCCCTGAAAACCTGCGTCAACGGCCGCAAGGTCTACGGCGGCCCGGCCAGGGAGAGCGTGGAAAAGCAGATTTCCCTCATTGAGGAGTTTGTGGCACAGCGGAAGGAGAAGTAATTATGTTTACTGAAATCACCGGCGGCGTGTGCGCCGCCCAGGGCTTTAAGGCAGGCGGCGTCCACTGCGGCGTGAAGGCCAGCAGCAGCCCGGACAAGAACGACCTGGCCATGATTCTCTCTGACCGGGAGTGTACCGCCGCCGGGGTGTATACCCTGAACCGGGTAAAGGCGGCCCCCATCTATGTGACCATGGACCACCTGGAGGACGGCACGGCCTGGGGCATCGTGGCCAACAGCGGCAACGCCAACGCCTGCTGTCCCGGCAGCCATGAGAACGCGGAGACCATGTGCGCCGCCGCGGCCGCCGCCACCGGCCGGGAAGCGGGGGACTTCGCCGTCTGCTCCACCGGCGTCATCGGCCAGATCATCAACATCGGCGCCATCAAGCTCGGCATGCCGAAGCTGGCCGCCGCCCTGAGTGAGGACGGCTCCGACCGCGCCGCCGCCGCCATCATGACCACCGACACGGTGAAAAAGGAGATCGCCCTCTCCTTCGACGTGGGCGGGAAGACGGTCAGGCTGGGAGCCATCGCCAAGGGCTCCGGCATGATTCACCCCAACATGGGCACCATGCTGTGCTTCATCACCACCGACTGCGCCATCACCCAGGAGCTGTTGGAGGACGCCCTGCGGGAGGTGTCCGCCAAGACCTTCAACCGGGTCACCGTGGACGGCGACACCTCCACCAACGACACCTGTGTCGTGCTGGCCAACGGCGCGGCGGGCAACCCCCTTGTCGAGTGGAAGGACGAGGGGTATGAGACCTTCAAGGCCGCCCTGTATCAGGTCTGCCGCCACCTGGCCCGGGCCATCGCCGGCGACGGCGAGGGAGCCGGCCGGCTGGTCACCTGCAAAATGACCGGGGCCCGCAGCGAGGAGAACGCCGAGCGGCTGGCCAAGGCGGTGGTGGGCTCCTCCCTGGTGAAGGCCGCCATGTGCGGGGCGGACGCCAACTGGGGCCGGGTGCTGGCCGCCATGGGCTACTCCAAGGCCCCCTTCCGCCCGGAGCATGTGGACATCTCCTTCTCCTCCTCCGCCGGAGAAATCCTGGTGTGCGGCCAGGGGGACGGCCTGCCCTTTGATGAGACAAAGGCTAAGGATATCCTGTCTCAGAAGGAGGTCGTCATTGCGGTGGACCTCCACGAGGGGGAGGACGAGGCCGAGTGCTGGGGCTGCGACCTCACCGCCGAATACGTCCACATCAACGGGGATTACCGCAGTTAAAAAATACAAGGAGGAATCCTATATGTCCTTCAACGAGCTGGACCGGGCCCAAATTCTGGCGGAGGCCCTGCCCTACATTCAAAAATTCACCGGCAAGACCATTGTAGTCCGCTACGACAGCGGCGCGGTCCACGGCGAGACGGTGGAGACCGTCATCTCCGACATCATCCTGCTGTCCCTGGTGGGCATCCGGGTGGTGGTGGTCCACGGCGGCACGCCGGAGATCAATGACATGCTCAGCCTGCTGGGCAGGGAGTCCAAATTTATCGACGGCCTGCGGTACACCGACGGCCCCACCATGGCGGTGGTCCAGCAGGTGCTGTGCGGCCAGGTGAACAAGGACCTGGTGGCCACCCTGAACCGCCTGGGCGGCAAGGCCGTGGGCCTGTGCGGCCTGGACGGCGGCCTGTTCCAGGCCAGGGTGCTGGACGAGAAATACGGCCTGGTGGGGGATATCACCAAGGTGGACGCCGCCATGGCTTCCTCCGCCCTGAGCAGCGGCTACATTCCCGTGGTGGCCCCCGTGGCCCAGGGGACGGACCAGCCTACCTCCTACAACGTGGACGCCGACACCGCCGCCGCCAAACTGGCCGTGGCTCTGAAGGCGGAGAAGCTGGTCCTCCTCACCGACGTGCGGGGCCTGCTCCGCGACCCGGCGGACGAGACCACCCTGATCCCCGCGCTCCAGCTCTCCTCCGTCCCCGCCCTGGTGCGGGAGGGGGTTATCGCCGGGGAGATGGTCCACAAGGTGGACTGCTGTGTCAACGCCGTCCGCTCCGGCGTGGGCTCCGCCGTCATTCTGGACGGCCGGGTGTCCCACTCCCTGCTCACCGAGCTGCTCACCGACGCCGGCGTGGGCACCATGCTCACCAACTAAGGAGGGCCTTATGAAAAACGACCTGTTAAAGCTGCTGGACCTGTCCGGGGAGGATATCATCACCATCCTGAACACGGCCGACCAGCTGAAATATGAGACCAAGCACAACATCCACAAGGACTACCTCAAGGGCAAGACCCTGGCCATGATCTTTGAGAAGAACTCCACCCGCACCCGGGTCTCCTTCGAGACGGGGATGTACCAGCTGGGGGGCCACGCCCTCTTCCTCTCCGGCAAGGAGAGCCAGATTGGCCGGGGGGAGCCCATCGAGGACACCGCCCGGGTGCTGGACCGGTACTGCGACGGCATCATGATCCGCACCTTTGCCCAGGAGGAGGTGGAGCGGCTGGCCCAGTACACTCAGATTCCCGTCATCAACGGCCTGACCGACTTCTGCCACCCCTGCCAGGTGCTGGCCGATCTGCTCACCATCCGGGAGCACAAGGCGGTGCTGAAGGGGCTGAAGATGTGCTACATCGGTGACGGCAACAACATGGCCAACTCCCTCATTGTGGGCGGCCTGAAGGTGGGTATGGAGGTGTCGGTGGCCTGTCCCGAGGGCTACGACCCCGACCCCCAGGTGCTGGACTTCGCCCGCAGCGACCCCGCTCATAAGTTCTCCCTGTTCCGCACCCCCAAGGAGGCCGCTGTGGGGGCCGATGTAATGATTACCGACGTGTGGGCCTCCATGGGCCAGGAGGAGGAGAAGGCAATCCGGGTGAAGGCCTTCCAGGGCTACCAGATCAACGGCGAGCTGATGGCCCTGACCAACGAGGGCTGTATGGTACAGCACTGTCTCCCCGCCCACCGGGGGGAGGAGATTACCGCCGAGGTCTTCGAGGAGCACGCCCAGGAGATTTTTGACGAGGCGGAGAACCGTCTCCACGCCCAGAAGGCGGTTATGTACCTGCTGATGAAGAACCACGAGGAGTAAGAATCTGCACTCACAATTGTACACCAATCCCTGTCAAAAAACCTCGCCCACGCGAGGTTTTTTTCTTTATTGTCTTAACTTTTGCCGCATTAAGACGATATATAAGATATTTGTCTCGCTACCAGAGAAGAGGAGTGAATTGTTTTGAGGTTACACTTGGCAAGCAGCCAGAACGTGTTTGGGCCGCAGATGCAAAATCCAACGCAGGGAACAATGGGACAAGTGCCAAACGCTGATTTACAAAAGATGATTCAGCAGATAAACGTCAATTATGGCAGCCAGAAAAACCGCGATACGGTTACCCTGAGCCAAAAAGCCCTGGAGCTGCTGGATGTCAGCAAAACCGAAAAAGCAGATAAGAGCAAAAAGCCCGAAGCGTCTTCCGATTTTCAGAAGTATGCGCCCGGGATGTTTACCCAAGAGGAATGGGCAGAACAGTCGATTTTGGCGCAAAGAGACGGGATACAGACCGTTTCCGATATAATTGACTACGCAAAATCCAAATTGCAGCACACCATGTCAAAAATAGAGGAACTCGAAAACTATCTGAACGGTACCGGTACGCACAGTGATCCCAACATGACAAAAGACCTGGCGGAAACGTACCTGCACAACTACAGGCAAAGTATTCAATCCGACTATACCGACATAATTCAAAGCCATATCAATCCACACCGGTACGCAGTGGATGAATATGACAAATTGTCTGGCGGACTGGCGTCAAATGTGACGGAAAATCAGCTCGACTCCATCTCCGCTGAATCCCTGGGGCTTTCCAATTTGTCAGATGATCCCCGGGAAATTATGGAAGCGTTAGAAAACGCATCCAAGATACTCAACGGAATGAAGCAGGATGTAGAATCTTCCTATGCACAGATGACGAACAGAAAACCGATTACGGAACCCGCCAAAAGCACCTCTGTTTTTGACGGAAACACCAGTCTTGATTTCTTCGCGTCTCAGATGGAGAAACCGCATAGAATCATAGATACCGCACAGATGAAACTCACCGGGCAAACATTAAGTCTCTGATGAAAAGGGGGCTGGAGATTTTCTTTCCAAGGAGAGCATCACTACACACAGAGAAAAATGTCCACCGCCTGAATTCAGGCGGTGGACAAAAGCATTATGTATGGAAAATCAGACGATTCGGCGGCCTCCCACAAAACCGGTGGTGTAGTAGTAGTCGCTCAGCTTGTTGATGATGACACCCACCTTGGCGGTGGAAGCGTGGATAAACTGGTTGTCACCGATGTAAAGGCCCACATGGGTGGCGCGGGAGCTGGAGTTACCCTTTTTAAAGATGACCAGGTCGCCGGGCTGGAGCTCACTCATGGAGACGGGAGTGCCGTTGTCCAGCTGGCCGGAGCAGGTGCGATTCAGGCTGTAGCCAAACTGCTTATACACATAGCTGGTAAAGCCGGAGCAGTCAAAGCCAGTGGAGGGGGAGCTGCCGCCGTGAACGTAGCGGTAACCCTTGAACTGAAGGGCGTAGTCGGCAATCTCCTGGCCCTTGCTGTAGGAAGCCTGATAGGCAGCGGCATCAATCTCGGTAACATAGTCGGCGCAGACATAGCCGCCGCTGATCTTATACCAGCCGTCCAGCTTTTCAACCACCTCGGCGGTCCGGCCGGTGGACAGGCTGCCAGCCCGGTCGTAATCGGTGCCGGGGCCGGAGCGGATGTTCAGGGGACCCTCGGTAACTTTGATGTAAATCTTATCGGCGGCGGGCTCAGCGGCGGACTGGACAGCCGCGCCGTCTTCGGTGATGGTCAGGTATTCGCCGGATACATAGCCGGTGGTGCCCTTGTAAGAGACCTGATACCAGCCGTCTGCCAAATCGGAGAGGACCTCTACCTGAGTACCATGACCCAGGGTTTTCAGTACGGAGCTGCTGGTGTTGGCCTCGGAGCGAAGCCGAAGACTGCTGCCCTCGGTGTTGACCGTGCCGGTGGCGGCAAAGGCGGGGGTAACCAGAGCGCTGACCAGCAGCAGGCCGGCGGTCAGACGGGATACGGTACGCTTAAAATTCATATTGACGTCCTCCTGTTTTTATATAGACGGCTTATCAGTAGTGTAAATTATTTTGTAACTTTTGTTACTTTCCGGCCAACGCCCGGTCCAGCCAGACGGCAGCGACATCCATCGCAGCGTAGAGACTGTCCTTCTCACTCTTTTTTACCACCCGGTCCCGGCTTTTCAGATCGGGGTCGGTGAGCTGGAGCTGAACGGATACCTTATCCGCCACAGCCAGGCCATTTTTGTCCTTGGAGGACAGAACTTGGAGCATAATGATGTATTTTTCAGCCATAGTGCCGTAATAAATCAGGTTGTCCTTCCGACGCAGAGGGTGTCCCTTGTAGGAAAGAGGGAAGTTCTCGTTTGCCATAATATGCCTCCTCAAAGGTAGTAACTGAAAACTGTAACCGAATTGTAACACATTTGTTACCGTTTGTCAAACCCTTTCCGGAAGATTTCTTGAAAATTTTTAGGAGGAAACGGATACCGCCCTTATCAACCGTGAGAAGATGGACGCTATCCGGGATCTCCCCGGCAAAGACGCCCAGCGCCAATTGGAGCAATCACATTGACAAGGGGCAGTGGGTGTAGTAAAATGTAACAAACCGGGAGAAAAGGAAGTTTATCGTTATGAATTGTCCAATATGCGGCTATGAACTGGATACCAGCGTAAAATTCTGTACCAACTGCGGAAAGAAGATTCCCCGCTGCCCGACCTGCGGCGAGGTCCTGTATGAGAGGAGCCGCTTCTGTACCAAGGACGGCACACCCCTGCCGCCGGAGCTGTTCGCTGATCTCCCCGCGGACGGAAGGACGGAACGGCTGGTTTCCGCCGGGATATCCGCCGCGGTAACCGAAATTCTGGAGAACGGCACCCAGCCCGCTGCAAAACCTCCGGTACGGCCCGCCCCGCCCCCGCCGCCCTCCCGTCCCGCTCCCAGGCCGGAACCGCCTGGAAAGAAGAAAAAGGGAATTGCCGTCGCGGTTGCTGTGGTGGTCCTGCTGCTGGTTCTGGCCGCCGCCGTGGCCTTTGGAACCTACTATGTCCTTGAACACGGCCTGCCCTTCCCGGACAAAGGAGGGGACGTCTCCTCCTCTGAAGAGGACAGCAGCCGGGAAGACACTTCTGCCGGGGAGGACGAGACGGACTCTGAGGACAAGGCGATCCAGAAGGCCCTCGACCAGGCGGACGTTCACGCCAGCGCCAGGGAGTACCACAATGCCCTCACCGTCATCCAGGACGCCCTGGAGGAGTATCCCAACTCCCGGAAGCTGAAAAATGCCCTTGAGGAGTATGAGGACCTTTGTGTCGCCGCTGTCATGGAAGAGGTGGACCGGCTGATCGGAGAAAAGCGCTTTGACGAGGCCCAAAACGCACTGGACGCAGGACTTGCTCTTGTTCCGGCACACACTGACCTGCTGGATAAGGCCAGAGAGCTGGAGAACGCCATCGCCCTGGCGGACAACACACCCCCTGTGACCATGGCTGGAATAACGTCCATCACATCCTCCTCCTTCCTCAGCGAGCCCAATCTGAACCTGTACCACACCCCGGAGCGCACCGTAGACGGCAGTCTGAGCACCGCCTGGGTGGAGGGTCTCGACGGACATGGAATTGGCGAGTTTATCCTGTTTGAATTTGATCGGGCATATCTGGTCTCCGGAATACGCATCAACGCCGGTTACCAGAAGTCGGCGGAGCTGTATACAATGAATAACCGTCCGGCTGCGCTCACCGTAACCTTCTCTGACGGCACAGAGCAGACAGTTGCCCTCCAGGATGTGAACAGCTTACAGGAGATTCCATTCCTCCTCCCGGTGGAGACCGACAGCATCCGTCTCTCCATCTCTTCGGTCTACCCCGGAACCACATATATGGACACGGTTATCTCTGAAATCTCCTTCTACTGATACAGACAAAACCTAAAAGTAGTGTGCGCAATGTTGAACTCAACATTGCGCACACGTTTCTTATTCTGTCGTATAGTTGTCAAAATAGCCCTGGATGAAGACCACCGGTGTGCCCTTGTCGCCGGAGCCGGAGGTCAGGTCGCACAGGGAACCGATCAGGTCGGTGAGACGGCGGGGGGTGGTGCCCTCCGATACCATCTGACCCACCAGGTCCCCGTCCTTTTTGTGGATGCGGTCCTTGATGGCCTCCCTCAGGGCCTCGCCGGACAGATCGGCAAAGTCGTTGTCGGCCAGATATTTCAGCTTCAGCTCGTTGGGGGTGCCCTCCAGGCCGGCGGTGTAGGCGGGGGAGACCACCGGGTCGGCCAGCTCCCAGATTTTCCCCACCGGGTCTTTAAAGGCGCCGTCGCCGTAGACCATGACCTCCACATGCTTGCCGGTCTGGTCCAGCAGCCGCTTCTGGATATCCTCCACCAGATCCTGACAGTCCCGGGGGAAGAGCTTCACCTGGTCCTCGGTGGCCTTGTTGGAGCCCAGCAGGCCGTATTTCTCATTATATCCGCTGCCGTTAACCGGAGCGGTGAGGATATCGTCCAGGCCGCAGACGCTTACCGCCCCGGCTTCCCGCAGCAGGCGCTTGGTGCGCTGGCGGGTGTGGATGTCGCAGCACAGGACATGCTTGGTGTAGGGCAGGATGGCCCGGGGGTCGTTGGCGAAGATGATTTCCACCTCCGCCCCGCAGTCCTGAATCAGCTCCTGGTAGTAGGCCACATAGTCCACGCCGGTGAAGGGGTGCTT
>CANSXE010000037.1 GCA_947650875.1 uncultured Bacillota bacterium
CCATGATGCAGTAGTTGGCGGTGGTGGGCACGCCCATGCCCAGCACGATGCAGCAGATCATGGTGAGGAACAGAGCGATAATGGACACACCGCCGGACACCTTCAGGATGGTGCGCAGCAGGTCGCTGGCCAGGCCGGTGCTGGTGACGCAGCCGGCCACGATGCCGGCCATGGAGCAGGCCGCAGCGACGGAGATGGTCCCCTTGGCCCCAGCTTCCAGGGAGTCCAGCACCTTCATGAAGGAGATATTATCAGAGGTGTCCTCAAGGCCAAGGGCCTTATTGACAAAAATATTGACAACACCCACAATGATGGAGATGATAATCGCGATAGCCGCTGAGAAGGCCATGCTGCGGGTGCCGGTGGAAACCAGGACCACCAGGATAATCAAGGGCAGCAGCAGATACAGCTTGGGGGCCAGTTCCTTGAACTTGGGCAGCTGGTCCTTGGGAATTCCCTTCAGACCCAGCTTTTTGGCCTCCAGATGGACGGCGATAAAAATACCGGCAAAGTACAGGAAAGCGGGCAAAATGGCCAGCACTACAATCTCCTGATAAGGAATACCGGTGGTCTCCGCCATAATAAAGGCGGCGGCGCCCATGATGGGGGGCATAATCTGTCCGCCGGTAGAGGCGGCAGCCTCCACCGCGCCGGCAAACTCGCCCTTGTAACCGGTCTTCTTCATCATGGGGATGGTAACAGAGCCAGTGGTGACAGTGTTGCCCACGGAGGAGCCGGACACCATGCCGCACAGTGCGGACGAGATAACGGCCACCTTGGCCGGACCGCCGGAGGAGGAACCGGCCACACAGTTGGCCAGGCTGATAAAGAAATTAGAAATTCCGGTGCGCTCCAAAAACGCGCCGAAGATAATAAACATGACAATAAACTTCTGGCAGGCGGAGACGGGAGTACCGATGATCCCGTTTGTGGTGTAGAACAGGTCAAACAGCGCCTTGCCGATACGGATATTGGCCCCAAACAGGGTATAAAGAATCAGGGCGCCCGCCACGCACAGGATGGGCAGGCCCACGCTGCGCCGGCACAGCTCCACCAGCGCCAGGATGCCGATCACCGCGAAGGAGAGCAGCATAAAGTCGGTGGTGACGATGACGTAGTCTGTCAACGCGATTTTCTCTGCATTAAAGGCAAAGTAAAAGAAGGGGATGCAGCCCGCAACCATGATAATGATGTCATACCAGGGCAGACTGTTCACCTTGACATTGCCCTTTTTAATGGGGAAGTTCAGATAGCCGATGATAATGATACCGCCCAGGAAGGTACACAGGCGGAACTCTGCCTGTCCCTTGTCGAACAGGGTCAGATACATGCAGAACAGAGAGAAGGCGATCATGATAAATTTCACGATCCACATGGGTACGCCTTCCCAGATGCGGACATTGGACTCCCGATCGAACTTTTTCATCACCTCGTCCACATCGGCAGCGCTTCCAACGTCTGGGGAATCAACCACAGCTCCGCTGACAGGGGGCGGTGTCTCCTTTTCTTTCTTCCAAACACTCATGCACTGTTCTCCTTTCACCTCTTTGGAATCTTCAATTTCCACCCCAGCAGGGCAGAAATTGACAGCCAAGAATACACAACGGACTGCGGCGGAGCATAATCCACCGCAGTCCGATGGCTGCTAAAAGTCAATTTACTTGGTCGGAACAGTCAGGTTCTTGTCGGCAAAGTACTTGGCGGCGCCGGGATGATAGGGCACAGCAGTGATGCTGGCGGCAAAGTCCAGATCCAGCTCGTTCTTCTTGTCGTGACCCAGGGTATCAATGCTGTCGAAGATACCAGCACAGACATTGTAGATATCACCCTCAGTGCAGTCGTCACGGGCAATGATAACAGCGCCCACGGCCACGGTGGTGGCGTCAGCAGACAGCTTATAAGCGTCCTTGGCAGCGCCGGTGATCACGTTCTTGCTGTAGTAGGGGGAAGCTTCAATCAGCTTGTCGATGTGCTCGTCGTCCAGCTCAACCAGATACACGCTGCGGCTGGCGGCCAGAGAGGTGATGGCGGTGGTGGGGGCGCCGGCGACCACGAAAGCGGCGTCGATCTTGCCATCCTGGAGGGCGTCAGCGCTGTCACCGAATCCCTGATAGGTGGGGTTGATGTCCTTCTCAACGTCCAGGTCATAAGCGGCCAGCACGTCAACGGCATTGAAGTACACGCCGGAGCCGGACTCACCGACAGAGACGTTCTTGCCCTTCAGGTCGCCAACAGTCTTGATGCTGGGGTCCAGGGTGACGATCTGAACCTGCTCCATATACAGAGCGGCCACAGTGGAGAAGCCCTCGATCTTCTTCTGGAACAGGCGCTCGCCATTGTAGGCGTAGGCCATAACGTCGGACTGCACGAAGCCCAGCTGGGCGTCGCCCAGGTCCATCAGCTCAATGTTGGCCTTGGAGCCCTTGCCCACGATGGCGGTAACGGTGGTGTCGGTGCGCTCGCTGATCTGGCCGGCCAGAACGGTGCCGAAGCCATAGTAGGTACCCTGATCGCCGCCGGTGGTGAAGGTCAGTTTGCCGCCGCCGGTGAGCTGGGTCCCACCGTTGCTGCCGCTGGTGGACTGCTGGGAACCGCTGCCGCCGCCATTAGAGGACTGCTGGCTGCCTTCCTTGCCGCCGCCGCAGGCAGTCAGCGCCAGACTCATTGTCATGACCAGAGCAAGCGCTAATGCAAGTTTTTTCTTCATATTCTCTTCCTCCATTTTTCAGATTGGCCTTGATCTTCCGGTTCGGAAGATCAAAAAGCCCGATCGGGCTTTTTGCCATGATGAGGTGCAAGCACTGATGCTTGCGAGGTTATTATATTACATCTTGGCTAAGAAAGCAAGTTATTTTTTCACTCACCTCAGACCCATATGTGTATTTCGAGTAAATCCCCCCAAATCTTCTCAAATTCTTTATGCCCTTTCCATAAATACCGCCCGCCGCAGACCGGGACAGTCTGCGGCGGGCAGCAAAAAAGAGAGGAAAAAAATTGTTACAGCATCTCGCCAAAGGTCTGGAGACGGGTCCTGATTTGTTCAAAGCTCGTATTCTGCTGGTCGATGTCGATGGACAGGCAGGGGTATCCGGCCTTCCGCAGTTCTGTCTCATAGAAGGGCTGGTCATACTCCTCTGGGTCGCAGAACTTCATCATGCAGGAAATGACTCCCTGCGCTCCGGTCTCCCGGCACATCTGAAGCATCATTTTCCCCCGGGGCTTGTCCAGCTCATGGATCATACTGCATCCGCGGCGGCTGTTCCACTGAATCGCCAGCCGTTTCAGCCCGCCGCCCCCTGTGACGGGGGTGTCGGTGCGGTACTGCCGGGACTCCTGCGCCAGATCGTCGGCAACAACAGCGATGCCGCTTTCGGCCAGGATATCCAGCACCTCCGCCGGTTCACACATAATCCCCGCCAGCAGGACCTTTTTGCCCCTCCACTGGCAGACGGGCAGCCGCTCCAGCTCCCGGACGATGGCGCGCAGGATGGCGGTGTGCTCACTCTTCTCATAGAAGAAGGCGCTTTTATGAACGGTATGGCGCACCTGGGGCGTTATGATATCCAGGTGGTCATTGGCTGTCCGATCGAAGCTGCGCATTGCGGCGTTGTGCTCATTGTATATGTCGATGGCGGCGCACAGGGCTTTTTCGTTCATCATTTGTCCGGTGATGGTATAGAGCATCGTGAGGACGGTCTCATACTCGCTGACCAGGTAGTCCACACTGGCTGGAGAAGTGCGGTTTTGAGGGTAGACGATTGGGATCATGGGGATATCTCTCACCCCAAAACGCCAGTTTTGGGTCATACAGCGCAATGTGTCGCACAGCGCAGGAATAATAACCGCTGACAGCCCCTGATAGCTCCCGCCCAGGCCAAACTCCATGTTGGCCTGCATGATGGGACAGGCAAACGGGGGCAGATAGCTCTTGCTCCGCTTGAGCTCGGTATGGCCGCCCCACAGCCCTATCGGGATCATGCCGGAAGCGTGTACCAGCTCCTCCGGCGTATAGGGCGGAAAACAGCCCACCACCTTCTTTCCCTGGCTGAGATAGTGCCGGAGACGGGCGGCAGGGTCCTCGCAGGCTGCCTGCAGGCCGGCCAGGATTTGATTCAGTTCAGACACCGGATTTCACCTCCTTGTTTGTCTTCATCAGCTCCACCAGGCCCTGGATACGGGTTTCAAACTGGGCCTCGCTGTAATTGCGGTAATCGGCCTGGTCCCCGTCGAAGGCGGTGAAGGGCACCCCGGCCAGCTCAGACAGCTGCCGCTGTACCTCCATCATCTGGCAGTCCATCACCTTGCAGCTGCGGTTGACATGGTAGATGGTGCCTTCACAGTCAAAGCGCTTCAGCGCTTCCATGCGGCGGGAGATCATGGTGGTGGCGTTGTCGCCGTTGGTGGAAGCAAAGCAATAGGCCCGGGCCATGCCGTCCAGGTCGTCGTATTCGATTGCCCAGGCTTTGCCGTAGCTGGATGCCACCATGTTGATGCCATATTTTTTCAAGGTGCGCAGGTTGTGGCTCAGATAGGGCCAGCAGGCAATGCCATCCCAGGAGACACGGAATTCCTCCCGGGCGGGGAAGGTGGAGGTGCCGGCCCGGATATGTTCCTCCATCTCGGCGTTGAGCTGTTCCATAATGGCGGTGGTAGAGGTTTTGCCCCGGTTGCATACCATGGCAGACATGTAGTTGAACAGCTCAAAGCCGCCGATTGGCGCAGGCTTATGGTGCAGTAGGTCGTTGGCCCGCTCCCACAAAGAGCTGTTGCGCTGGGAGACGGCCATCACTTCCCGAAAACGTTCCTCGTTCCAGTGCTTTCCGGTAAAGGCGCACAGGTCCTGAATCAGCTGGTCAATCTGGGCACGCACATAGCGAACGCGGGTCTCAGTCACATAGTCGAAGGGATTATAGCAGGTGTCGATAAAGAATATGGGGATATTCAACTGACGGGCCAGATTTTCATACCATTTCGTCAGCTGATTGCAGATGTTGTTGGTAAGCAGCAGAAAATCCGGCCGGACCATTTTGCCGCCGTCGGGCAGCTCCACTTCGCTCTCGCCGTTGAGAACGGCGGCATAAGCCAAATTTACCTTGGCATAGGCGCACAGGTCATTGGAGTAGCCCAAAGGCCCTTCACACGCCTGGAGAAAGGGGTCCGCCTGATGCCGTGCGGCAATGCCCGCCGCATGATTCTCTGGATACAGGATATTCAGCCCCAGTGTCTCGGGAATCTCCTGGGGGAAAATGGAGGCGGACCATCCCACCTTTTCTCCCCGTTCCTTAGCCAGACGGGCATTTTCAAACAGCGCAGCGGTCTGCTCCCCAATCATGAGCATGGATTTCGGTTTTGGACGTTTTGGTTTAGCCGCCGGTACAGCGGCAGACAGTTCGCTCATAGGGTCGTCTCCTCCCATCAATTTCTTTTGCCGGTCTCTATCCGCCGGCCGGATTCAGCGTATCTCTTCTTTTGTGTACATCTCCGCAATCGCTTCACGGGTATAACCCAGCTCCTCCAGCACAGCGGTGGTATCCCGGCCGATTTCGCCGGAGGTTTTGCAGGGCAGCCGGGTGAAGTCCACAGAGCCAAAGTGGACGGGACCGTTGACAAAAACGGTTTTCGTCCCATCGGGGTACTCATACTTGAAGGCATAGTGGTTGGCGATGACCTGCGGGTCGTCGGGGACATCCTTAAAGTGGCGCAGCACTTCATGGGGCAGGTCGTGCTCCTCCAGCAGCTTGTCCCAGTAAGCGACAGGGTGTTGGGCAAAAATTTTGTCAAAAATTCTGGTCAGCTCCGCCTTGTTGCGGTAGTATGCCTCTGAGGTGGAGTACTTGGGATCCGAAGCGATCTCCGGCATACCGATCAGGTTACAGAATTCGGGGAAGCGGCGGTAGTCGATAACGGCCAGATAGAGCCACTCGCCGTCGGAGCCCTGGTAGGTATTGCTCCCGGCATGGCCGCAGTCGTAGCGGTCCCGGGGGAGTCTGCGTCCGTTGAAGCCGTTCAGGATTCCTGTGGAGCCGATAAAGCTGCCGATCTGGAGCAGGGAGACATCCACCATATCCCCCAGACCGGTGCGCTCCCGGCGGAACAGGGCGGCTGCGATTCCGCCGGCCAGGGCTACAGCCACACTATGATCTCCCACCCCGCCGATGGGCACCAGGGGGCCGGCGCCTGCGGGTGGCAGGTCGGCCATCAGGCCGGAGCGGGAGAAAAAGGCGGTGTAATCGTAGCCAGGCCGGTCCCTGTCAGGCCCCAGGGCCCCATAGCCCAGCACATGGGCATAGATCAGCCGGGGGAACTGCTCTCTCACCGTCTCATCATCAAGCCCCATCCCCTTCAACGCCTGGGATCGGTAGTTGGTAACCAGCACGTCGGCGGTCTCCAGCAGCCGCATCATGGCGGAAAGTCCCTCTCCGGTGCGCATATTCAAGGAGACAAACCGCTTGTTCAGATTCTGCATATCAAAATTCGGGTTGGCCTCCCGGGTACAGGGGGACATGGTGGTGCCCGCCTGCTTGCGCCAGGCGTCTCCGTTCATAGACTCCACCTTAATCACGTCGGCGCCCCACTCCGCCAAAATACGGCCGGTCATGGGACCGGCCAGCATGGTGGACAGTTCAACAACACGAATTCCTTCCAAAGGCTTCATAATGGCAAACGCTCCTTACAAAACTATAGATTGCGGCCCAGTCTCCGGGCCGGTGCCGGGTCAGCGGCCCTGGAACTGAGCGGGCCGCTTTTCCAGAAAGGCCGCTGTGCCCTCTTTGCGGTCCTGGGTGCTCAGGGCAATTGTCTGGGCCATCCGTTCCAGCATCAGGCCGGTGCTGATGTCGGTGTTGCCGCCCATATTGATACAAATTTTGGCCAGGGCAACGGCCACCGGCCCCTTTGTCATAATCTGTCTGGCCAGGGTCTCCGCCTCGGCCATGACGGCCTCCCGACTGTCCTCCGTCACCCGATTGACCAGACCGATGGCCAGCGCCTGTTCCGCCGTCAGCACCATGCCAGAGAAGATAAGCTCCTTGGCCCTGCCCGGCCCCACCAGCCGGACCAGGCGCTGGGTCCCGCCTGCCCCGGGAATCAGGCCCAGGCTGACCTCGGGCTGGCCGAACTTGGAGCGCCGGGTGGCAATCCGGACATCACAGGCCAGGGCCAGCTCACAGCCGCCCCCCAGGGCATAGCCGTTGACCGCACAGATGACAGGCTTTTCCAGCTCCTCCAAGTCCTTCAGCGCGTTGGTGGCCGTACCGGCCATCTGAACCAGATGCTCCCGGTCGTGGAGCTCCCGAATATCCGCTCCACTGGCCAGCGCCTTGTCCCCGGCTCCGCTGACGATGACCGCCTGGACGGCCGAATCCTGCCGGGCGCACCGGACAGCGGCGCTGATGTCCCGCCACATCTCCGGCGTCAGCGCGTTGCGCGTCTCCGGGCGATTCAGCGTAAGGTACAGGATTCCGTCCCGCACTTCGTAGGATACATTTTCAAACTTCATTGCTTGCAGCTCACTTTCCTTACAGAGGGATGCGTTCCGCCAGAAGTGCGGACCACATCTTTCGTTTGTAATAATAAATGAAGAGCATATTTCGTGCCAATTATGCTGTTTGCGCTGTCCAAAGTCCGTCAGCCGGCGAACCTGCTGAAAAAAACAGCAATCCTTGGAATTCAAAGAAGATTCCTCCTGGAAAAGCTGGAAAAAGACATAAAAACCGGCGGAACAGATTTGTTCTGCCGGAGCGTTTTTCTTTCTCCATGGAAAAAGGGACGGATTCAGGTGCAAAGTGTGCAGCGGCAAATTTGGTTTGGGTGCACATATTGCACAAATTGTGCAGTTGTGCAGTGTTTAGCGCAAAAGAGAACATCAGTTGACAGCCCGCTGAGACGCGCCGGACGCATATATCCCTTTTTAAAAGAAGGCGGAACGGCTGTAAATTGAGCGGGGCCATTTAATTGGCACGATTATTGCTTGTTTATTATCTGCCATAGGGGCTGCCCTCCCCCGCGGATGGGCGGCATCCAACTGAGGAACAGGGCCGTTTCCTCAGCATCAGTGGAGTGGAAAGGGGTTTGGGAATGGAAGAAGTATATATTATGGGGGCGGTACGGACTGCCATAGGAAAATATGGCGGCTCATTAAAAAGTGTCCCAGCCCACGAACTGGGCGCCTTGGTGATCCGCAGCGTTCTGGAACGGGCCGGAGTAGCAGGCGATATGGTGGATGAGGTGATTCTGGGCGAGGTACGCCAGAGCACGGAGGCCTCTAACATCGCGCGCTGTGCGCTTCTGGAAGCGGGACTGCCCGAGCATGTACCCGGCTTTACCGTCAACCGGCTGTGCGCTTCCGCTATGCAGGCCGTTCTGTGCGGCTGCCAGGAGATTTGGCTGAAGCAGGCGGAGGTCATCGTGGCCGGCGGCACGGAAAATATGAGCCGGGCCCCTATCTACCTCCGGGGCAGCCGCTGGGGCGGAAATAAAAACACACTGGTGGACTCCAACATTGAGGCGGGCAGCACCGCAGCTCCAACCTCCATTTACGGAGCCGGGCTGAGCATGACAAAGACAGCCGAAAATGTGGCCGAGCAATTCCATATCACCCGCGAGGAGCAGGATGCTTTTGCGGCGGAGAGCCAGCGGCGGGCCCTGGCCGCTATCAATGCAGGGTATTTTAGGGAGGAGATTGTCCCTGTTGCGGTACAGGAGAAGAAAAAGTCTTTCCTGTTCGATACCGATGAATTCCCCCGTCCCGGCACCACTACAGAGGTCCTGGCCGGGCTGAAATCCATTGTCAAGCCGGGAGGTACCGTCACAGCCGGCAACTCCTGCGGGCTGAACGATGGGGCCGCCGCCCTGGTACTCATGTCCGGCAGCAGGGCGGCACAGACCGGCTTAAAGCCAATGGCGCGTATCCTGGACATCGTTACCGCTGCGCTGGACCCGAACATTATGGGGTACGGGCCCTACTACGCGGTCAAAAAAATTCTGGACCGCAACCGCATAACGCTGGACCAGATTGACCTGGTGGAGCTGAACGAAGCCTTCGCTTCTCAGTCTGTGGCCTGCATCCGGGACCTGGGGCTGGATCCCGCCAAGGTCAATATCGGCGGAGGCGCCATCGCCCTGGGCCATCCGCTGGGCTGTACCGGAGCCCGCCTGATTGTAACGCTGCTTCATCACCTGAAGCGCACCGGCGGCCGTTTGGGCCTGGCCACCCTCTGCATTGGCGGCGGGCAGGCAATGGCTGCGTTGATTGAAACAACAGACTGATTTTGGGAAAACTGAGAGAGGTGTATCCACATGAGAACAGAAGATATCAAAACAGTTGTGGTGATTGGAGCCGGCGCTATGGGCCGGCAGATTGCCATGAATTCCGCACTGAACGGCCCAGGCTATCAGGTGATTCTGTGCGACTCCTTCCCCGCTGCGCTGGAGCAGTCCAGAGCATGGGTCTCTGAGTATCTGGCGGGCCGGGTAATCAAGGGCCGCATCACACAGGAAATCTCAGACCAGGTGGCCGCCCGGCTGACCATTACCAGTGATGTGGACGGCGCTGCCGCCCAAGCTGATGTTATCATTGAGGCCATTATTGAAGACCTGGCCGTCAAGCGTGAGCTGTTCCGGCGCATCAGCCGCCTGTGCCGGCCGGATACCGTTCTGGGCACCAACAGCTCCAATCTGGTCAGCTCCAAGCTGGCAGACGTGACACTGTACCCGGAGCGGCTCATGAACATCCACTACTTCAACCCCGCGCTGGTTATGAAGCTGGTGGAGATTGTCCGCGGCCCACACACCGGGGAGGAAGCGCTGGAGACCGCCCGGACCTTTGCCGTCAGCACCGGGAAGGCCCCTATCATCATCAATAAGGAGATCGCCGGCTTTGTCGCAAACCGGATTAACGCCGCCGTCACCCGGGAGGCCTGCCTGCTGCTGGAGAAGGGCATTGCCTCCGTGGAGGATATCGACACCGCCTGTGAAAAGGGCTTGGGCTATCCTATGGGGCCCTTCCGCCTGATGGATATGACCGGCATTGATGTCAATTACTATGTGCGCCGGGACCGCTATGCAGAGAGCGGAGACGAGAATGATAAGCCCAGCCCTCTGGTGATTGAAAAATTCAAAAAGGGGGAGTTTGGCCGTAAAACGGGAAAAGGCTGGTATAACTACGAAATGCAGGAAAAGGAGGACTGATCAGACTTGAAAATTGTACTGACCCATCCGCTCAGTCAGGCGGGCATGGATGTGCTGGAGACCAGCGGCGCCCAGCTGTATGTGGCCAATTCAGCTCAGCCGGAGACCTATCTGGACCAGCTGCGGGATGCCGACGCCTTTATCATCCGCGTGGGGCTGTGTCCCGCTGAGATCATCGCCCAGTGTCCCAACCTGAAAGTCATCGGCCGAACCGGCGTGGGCTATGACAATGTGGACGTCGCCTTTGCCACCTCCCGGGGAATCCCCGTGGTATTTACGCCCGGCGCAAATAACCGCTCTGTGGCAGAGCATGCGGTGGCCTGTATGTTCGCCCTGGCCAAAAATCTTCCGGAGACTGACGCTCAGCTTCGCCAGGGAAACTGGAAAATACGGGACGTCCAAAAGGCATTTGAGCTTCAGGGCAAGAAGGTGGGCATCATCGGCGTGGGGGCCATCGGCAAAATCGTAGCCGAGCTGTGCCAGGCCCTGGGGATGGATACAGCCGGCTTCAGCCACTCCCGAAACCGCGCCAAGGTAGAAGCCGCCGGCTGCCAATACTACGAGGACATGGAACAACTCCTGCGTGACTGCGATATTATCACCATCCATAATCCGCTGACCCCGGAGACCCAGGATATGATCTCCGCCAAACAGCTGGCCATGATGAAAAAGACGGCCCTTCTCATCAATACCAGCCGGGGACCGATTGTCAATGAAAAGGACCTGGCCAACGCGCTGAATCAGGACCTGATCGCCGGGGCCGCTGTAGACGTCTACAGCGAGGAGCCTGCGGTTTTGGATAACCCGGTGTTTTCCGCCAAAAACCTGATTTGCACCCCCCATTCCGCCGCGCTGACCCGGGAGGGCACCGGCCGCATGGGCGCCTGGTGCGCAGAGGGCTGCCTGGCCATCTGCCGGGGGGAGCGCTGGGAGAATGTAGTGGACAAGTCCGTCTACCAGCACGAACGGTTTTCGGGTAAGGAGTCGTAAAACAGCCGAAACAGAAAGGAGCATAAACGCTTATGGTAAAGACCTGCGATCTCAGCGCCGGCGCAAAACGCCTGGAAAAAGTGGAGCCCTCCCTGATCCGCACCATTCTGGACCGCGCAGCAGTTCTGCGGGGGGAAGGAAAGCCTGTGATTCCCTTCAGCGCCGGAGAGCCGGACTTCAATACCCCCTCTGACATTAAGGAGGCCGCCATCCGCGCCATTACCAACAACCAGACAAAATACAGCTCTAACCGGGGCTATCCCCCGCTGCGCAAGGTGCTTCAGGATTATATCCAGAGCGAGACTGGCATTTCCTATGACCCGGAGACGGAGATTCTGGTCACCAGCAGCGCAGCCGAAGCGCTGAACAACACCATCATGGCCTTTGTGGACGAGGGCGACGAGGTGATCGTCCTTACTCCCGCCTTCGTGTCCTACAAAAGCCTGGTCAACATGTGCGGGGCCACCTTTGTGGATATCCCCCTGGACGCCAGCCGCGGTTTTCAGGTAGACATCGACGCGGTAAAGAACGCCATTACCGACAGGACCAAGATGCTGGTGCTGAACAGCCCCAGCAACCCTACCGGCGCTGTGTTCAGCTATGAGAGCTTGCAGGCCCTGTGCCAGCTGGCTGTAGAGCACAATTTCCTGATTCTGTCCGACGAGATATACAGCCGCCTGGTCTATGACGGGGCTGAATTCCACTCCATCGCTTCCTTCCCGGGGATGAAGGAGCACTCCATCATTGTCAGCGGTTTCTCCAAAGCCTTTGCCATGACCGGCTGGCGTCTGGGCTATCTGGCCACCGACCGCAAGCTGTTAGGCCATATCCTGCGGGTCCACCAGTATTCCACCACCTGTTCCCCAACCTTTATCCAGGTGGCCCTGGCCGAGTGCATGAACAGCAAGCAGACGCAGAAACAGATTGCTGAGATGCTGGAAGCCTTTGCCAACCGCAGAAAGCTGATTATGAGCCTGCTGGATGAAATTCCCGCCCTGTCTTACAGCAAGCCTTATGGTGCATTTTACATCATGGTGGACGTGTCCCGGCTGGGCATGACCGCTATGGAATTCTCCATGAAGCTGCTGGAAGAGAAATATGTGGCCACCGTACCCGCTGTGGGTCTGGATGAGCACACCGGGAAATATGTCCGCTTCTCTTACGCTACCTCAGAGGAGAACATTGTCGAAGGGCTGGCCCGGGTGAAAAAAATGGTGGAAGAGCTCCATTTATGAGCGGAAATTCAGAGATGGATATCAATTACTACAACAGCAGGTTGGATATCAACCTTGACGCCATCAGCAGAAATGTAGAGAAAATCAGGGCCTACACAGGCGGACTTCAGGTCCTCCCGGTTGTTAAAAGCAACGCCTACGGCCTGGGCACGGCGGAAATAGCCCGCCATCTGGTTAAAAACTGCGGCATCCGGCTGCTGGCAGCCGCCCGAATTTTTGAGGGCTGTCAGATTCAGGACGCAGGGTGTACCGAGACGGAAATCATGATTTTAGGACCGGTCCCCTCCTGCTCCATCCCCGCTGCCGTGGAAAGGGGCATTCAAATCCCGCTTTTTTTGAAATCAGACGCGCTGCTCCTCAGTCAGGAAGCGCGCAGACGCAGACTGCCCTGTGTCAAAGCGCATTTAAAAATCGAGACAGGGATGAATCGTATCGGCGTAAAGCCGGGAGCGGAGCTGGAGGAATTTCTCCGATATATCAAGGGATTGGGAAACATTGAAATCGACGGGGTGTTTACTCATTTTGCCACGGCCGACCAGGCGCAGCACGGAGAGGGCAATCCATTTACCCGGCAGCAGCTGGCGCTGTTTCAGAGGGCTCTGGCGCAGACGCGGGATGCCGGGATTACGCCGAGATTTATCCACTGCTGCAACACCGGCGGGACCACATGGCTCAAGGAAGCCTATCCCCTCAGCACCCATGTCCGGGTAGGCAGTCTCTACCTGGGCTACTCCTCCGTACAGGACGACTGGAACCCTGTCAACGTGGAGGAGTGTGCAAGCTGGAAAACCCTGATTGTCAATCTCCGTGATATTCAGCCGGGCGAGAGCGTGGGATACGGGAGGGCCTTTATGCCCGACACCCCAACCAGAGTGGCGGTGATCGGCATCGGCTATGGCGACGGATATCTGCGCAGTTTTGCTGCCGCAGGCGCCCCGGTGCTGATTGGCGGACACCGGTGTAAATTTGTAGGCGTTGCCATGGACCAGAGCTTTGTGGATGTAACCGGTGTGGAATGTGAGATTGGTGACCCGGTCACACTCTTTGGTGAGGACGGACGGGGCAATCGGATTTCCGGGCTGGAAATTGGCCACCTGATGGGTGAAACCCGCCTGGCTATGTTTACGCACATTACCCAAAGGGTCGCCCGGGTCTACCACAGCAGCACAGAACAGACAACTTTTTAATCTAAGGAGGAAAACTATGAATAACACATCCGAAAACCGGCTCAGCGTTACCATGATGGATTCCGTTATCCTTATGCTGGTCATTATCGCAGAGATTGTAATCTGCGGCCGTGCCGGGCTCAATCTGGAAATCCCCCTGTTTTTGACCTGGTTCATCATCTGGGCCTTTGTCAAGATTCGCGGTCTGGACTGGCGCACGGTTGAAGGCTTTCTGCTGGACGGCGTACGCGCAGGCTTCCAATCCGTCATGATCGTCGGCGCGGTGGGCCTTTTGATCGGCACCTGGATTTTGGGCGGCACCATCCCCACGATGATCTATTATGGACTTAAAATAATCAGCCCCAAAATTTTCCTGCCTGCGACCCTGATTTTGTGTTCCATCCTGTCTACCATGACCGGCACCTCTTATGGCTCCGCCGCCTCCGCCGGTCTGGCCTGTATGGGCATTGGCCTGAGCATGGGTTTCCCTCCCGGCCTGATTGCCGGCGCGGTAATCAGTGGGGCCCTGTTTGGCGATAAAATGTCCCCCTTCTCCGACACCACAAATTTGGCTCCCACTATGGCCGGCGGCACCCTGTTCGGACATATCCGGTCTATGTGCTACACCACCCTCCCCGGCTGGCTGATTTGTATGGTCATTTATGCTGTCGCCGGTACCCGCTATTCCACCGAGGGCTACGACCCCTCCACCGTGGTGGAGTACATGGACGGACTGGCCGCCAACTTCAGCCTTGGAATCGCCTGTCTCATCCCCATCATCCTGGTTATTGTGCTGCTGATGCTCAAGGTCCCCGCGCTCCCCACCATTCTCTGCGGCGCCATTGTCGGCGGTATCACCGCCATGCTGACCCAGGGGGCCAGCTGGGTGGAGTGCTTCAACGTAATGAAGAGCGGCTTCTCCATCGACTCCGGTGTCTTCCTGGTGGACAAACTCCTCAATCGCGGCGGCATTTCCAGCATGTATAACATCATGATGATTATGACCTTTGCCATGGGCATGGGCAACGCCCTTGACAAGATGGGTGTTCTTGGCAACCTGATTGGCGGCTTAATCAAGAAAATCAACTCTGTTGTTAAGCTGGTGGGCATTACCATGCTGGTATCCTATATTTCCGGCGCCATTGGCTGTACCATGTCCATGTCCCATGTGGTCACCGGAAAGGTGATGGCTCCGGTCTACCGGGAAAAGGGCGTTGACCCCCACGTTCTCTCCCGAACCATGGAGGACAGCGGTACCCTGGGCGGCTGCCTGATGCCCTGGCATACCAACGCGGTCTACTTTACCGGAACTCTGGGCGTACTGTACAGTGAGTATCTCCCCTGGGTCCTGCTCTCCTATATCGTGCCGATTTTGTCTCTGGTTGCCGCAGCCACCGGTTTTGCCATCTGGTATGTGGACCCTGACACCGGAGACCGCATCTCCAAGGAGCAGGCTCCCATCAACCAGAAGAAGTAAAGTCGATATTCCACCTCAGGTTCCTTCCCGGCCACACAAAAACCGGACCGAAACTCAGTTTCGGTCCGGTTTTCTGTCTGATTAAAGCAATCCTGCCTGACGGAACAGTATGATCCACAGGAAGAGCGTGACCATGCTCAGGGTGTTGGTCCATACCACATGCTGCCGGGCCAGCTCACCGTCGCAGCCCATGCTGTCTGCCATTACCGCGCCCGCCACCGCCACAGGTGAGCCGTAGAAGGCCAGCAGTACGCTGACCACTGCAGGCGTCAAGGAAATCAGGCCGGCGCGTTGGGCGGCAAAGGCCATGAGGAAGCCCAGCACCGGAGTGACTACAAGCCGCAGGGCCACACCGATTGCAATTTCCCGTTTCATTCCGGAAGTGGCGTGAAAGTCAGTTTGCGCGCCGATGACAATGAGCACCAGCGGGGTGGCCATATTTGCCAGACTGTTCAGCGGAGCATAGAGGAATGGAAGGGAGCGGGACAGGGAAAACAGCAGCTCTCCCTGGGCGTTCCGCGGAATAAATTCCCGAAGAATCAGACAGACAACACCGCTGAACAGCCCCAAAATCAACGGGTTGGCGGCAATTCTCCGGCAGATCACACCCGAACTGACCCTCTCCCCTCCGGGGCCTGAAAAGGCTGTAAGACAGAGGACAGCGGCCACATTAAAATAGATAATGCCGGGCGCCTGGACGCCGGTGGCCAGCAGCTGGCCCTCTGTACCACACAGAGAGGAGGCCAGCGCGGCACCGATCACCGCAAAGTTGCTGCGAAAACCGCTCTGGATGATTACGCCTCGCCGGTCATTCCGCCGGGTGGCCATCACTGCTATACCGGTATAAAGCAGGGTCAGCAGGATGATGCTGCCCAGCGTAAAGAGCATCAGATTCAGCGGAATGTTGGAAAGGTTATCCAGAGAATAGATGTTGCAGAACATCATCACCGACAGTCCGCAGCGAAACACAAAGGTATTCATCCGCTTCAGCGTGTCGTCGTTGAACAGCTGTATGTATTTTAGAAAGTAGCCCAGCACCATCAGCGCCAGGATGGGAAATACAGCGTTAAAGGCAAAAGCAAAATTTTCCAACATCACAAATCACTTCTCATTTTCATAGATGCAGCGGGAGGGGATGTGGTATTCGCGAATCTTATATTGGAGCTGCCGCCGGGAGATGCCCAGATACTCCGCCGTTCTGCCCCGATGGTTGCCGCAGGCGGCCAGCGCGGCCAATATGACCTCCTTGTTCAGGCGGACGGGTCCCTGCCTGTCGAGCCTGGAGGGGTCCTGAAAAGCCACAGGGGACAGGCCGTCCTCCGGGAGCATGCCGCCAGGGATGCTGGATATCTCAGTCGTGGCATAGGGGGTCATCACCACCATACGCTCTACAAAGTTGCGAATCTCCCGCACATTGCCTGGCCATGAGTAGTGCTGTATCTGCTCCAGCACCCCCTCCGAAAAGCTTTTGCGCATGTTGTATTTTTTGCAAAAATGCTCCAAAAAGTTGAGACATAGGGGAACAATGTCCTCCGGCCGGCTGCGGACCGGAGGAATGGTGAGCGGAACGACATGGAGCCGGTAGTACAGGTCCTCCCGGAAGGCGCCCTTGCGGACCATGTCAAGCAGATCCCTGTTGGTGGCGGCGATAAGCCGGAAATCAATCCGTTTGCTCCGCACCGCTCCAATACGCTGAATGCTCTTCTCCTCGATCATCCGTAGAATTTTACCCTGCACCCCCAGGGACAGGGAGTTGATCTCATCCAAAAACAGAGTGCCGCCGTCCGCCGCCTCGGCCAGCCCGATTTTCCCCTCACGGCTGGCCCCGGTAAAGCTGCCCTTTTCATACCCAAACAGCTCCGCTTCAATTAGGTTTTCCGGAAAAGCGGCACAGTTCACAGTAATCATGGGCCCGTTTTTTCGCCGGCTGTGCTCATGGATATAGTTTGCAAAAACCTCTTTTCCACTGCCCGATTCCCCAAACAGCAACACCGTGGAGTCCAGCGGAGCAATGTTGTCCGCCACCGAAAGCAGTTGTCTGATCTCCGGACTCTTGGCCACGATACCGGCCTTCTCTCCCCGTTTTTTGGGCTGCTGGGTGTAAAGAATTTTGTTCTCCTCCAACAGAGTGCGGTGGAGCTTTTGAAAGTCGTCCACATCCTGAAGCATGGTAATCACATATTTGATATTGCCCTGGCCGTCAAATATGGGAGAGCCGGTAACAATGCGTACCCGGGGCAGGCCGCCGGTTTTCTGGTAGTCGTGATAGTACTGAAGACGGCTGATCCGCCGCTTCTCCTGACACACCAAATCAAAGACACATACATCAATAACCCCCATAAAGTCGTGGACATTCATGGATTGATACTCGTTGCGGGGAATATTGCGCCAATTAATCATCACAGTATTGACAAAGACCACATCCCCCCGTACGTCATACACGATTACACCTACGTCGATATTGTCCAGAATTACAGTGAGGGAAAGCTGTTCCTGAAGCTTGTTCAGCGAATCAGTTGGGGACATGGCCGTCAACTCCTTTATCCCGCCCCATAGGCGGAGGTTGGTTGTATTTTATCACAATAGGACGAAAAATGGAATGAATTTTTGCATAAATCCAGAAATTGCACATTTTTTGCACATTTTTGCGCAAAATGCACCTCCTAAATAACTTCACCTTTGCCTGTACTTCGTCCCCCACGATATCCACGATATCACTTTAAAAAAAAGACTTGACTATTCAAAAAAAAATGGTATAATGTGTATTGTTGTTCCGCTGATTTAAAAACAACATACATGCAGTAGTATCGAAGTGGTCATAACGAGCACGACTGGAAATCGTGTAGCCTGATAAGGGCTCGAGGGTTCGAATCCCTCCTACTGCGCCAGAAAAAGAGGTCAAAAAAGATTTTTGGTGAAAAAACCGAGAGATTTCAAGA
>CANSXE010000038.1 GCA_947650875.1 uncultured Bacillota bacterium
TGGTGGTGTTGGCCATGGCGGTGATGGGGGCCTGGCTGTTGTTGGCGGCCAGCAGCCGGGCTGTCTCCTCGCTGCCCAGGGCGGTGAGAAGCTCCCTCACCAGCCATTCCGGGTGGGAGTAGAGGGTGGACAGGTAGCTCACCGGGTCCTTTTGCGGGATGGTGGGCAGGCTGTCCAGGTTCCGCTCCAGATTGCGCAGGATGCCGTTGACCATCCCTGCCGCCCGGGGATTTTTGCAGTGCTTCCGGGTCAGCTCCACCGAAGTGTTTACCGCCGCGCTGTGGGGAATCTTGTCCAGAAAGAGCATCTGGTAGGCCCCCAGCCGCAGGGTTTCCACCACCCGGCCCTCCATCCGCTTCAGGGGCAGGTTGGAGAAGTGTGACAGGTAAAAGTCCAGCAGCAGCCGGTTTTGCAGCACGCCGAAGCACAGCTGTGTGGCCAGCGCCCCATCCCGGCTGTCCAGCCCACCGGCGGCCAGCCGCTTTTTCAGGATGGCATCCGACCATCCCCCCTGCCGCTGGCAGTCGTTCAGCGACAACAGCGATACCTCACGGGCGTCCATGGACATCCACCTCCCTCTCTTTTGGTGTAGGGGCGGACATTGTCCGCCCGCCGTTATCCCATCCGGGGCTGGACGGGCGCACAATGTGCGCCCCTACATCACTCAACAAATCGCAAAGGCTTTTTCTCCCTGCGCTGAAAAGCGTTTCTGACTGATAAGTCTCTCCCTGTGGTACTCTGTACGGGTCACAGTCCCATCCTTCAGAACATATTCCAGCCGCAGCAGATTCTCCGGTATCCGTTCCCTGCCGTAATAGTACCAGGTCCACCCGATTCGCTCGGCCTTTTCCACATGAAAGTCATTCCAAGTATTGACAATGCCGCTGGCCCCGAAAATTTCGCAGGCCTCGCCCTCGTCAAACTGGATTACAAGCAGCCCTTCCGCCTCGTCATAGCTGGCGCTGACCGGCTTGTGGCAGTTGTCCATCGGCCGACCAAACCAGTCCCCCCAGAAGCGGAGGGAACCGGATTTTTGTATCTTCACCAAATCACTGCCTTTTAAATCCTAAAACAAGGGTTACGTCCTCATGAGTGATGGCTGCCACCCAATCCATGGTTCTATCAAACAGATATGCGTCGATATCCTCCCAGGGCTCCAGCTGTTCCACGTAGTCCACCACTGCGCCAAAGCTGGCGGAGTACAACGTACGGATTCGCTCCGAATAGAAAAACACCTTTCTATCCCTGGGGATTCCCAGCTGCGCGATCTCCTCCGTGGGAAGACAACGGGGCTCGTACTGTGAGAGAAGGGAGTTCCACATCAGCCCCACCTGTCGCAGCCGTTTTCGGTCCACATAGCGGTCCCGGAACCGTTCCATGAGCCACGGAGCATTTAAAACGCGGTCATAGCCGGTAAAATCATACATGTCACACCTGAATCGGATTTCCTGCCAGGTAGGCGGCAACGGACATTCTCTTTTTGCCCGGGGCCTGGAGCTCCAGAATGCGCAGGACCTGGCCGTCGCCGCAGGCCACGTCGATTCCCCCCCAGTCGGCGGCAATCACAGTGCCGGGTTGGGCATCGGTATGCTGCTCCGCCACCTGGGCCGTCCACAGCTTGATGGGCTCGCCGGTGATTGCCGTGGTAGAGGCCCCCGGCCAGGGGTACAGGCCCCGGATCTGGTTAAAAATCTCCTGGGCGCTCCTGGTCCAGTCCACCGGGGACATCGCCTTGGAGAGCATAGGGGCCTGGGTGGCCTGGGTGTGGTCCTGGGGGGTGTAGGCGGCTGTCCCGGCCTGAATTTGGGCCACAGCCTCCACCGCCAACTCCCCCCCCAGCTGGGCCAGGCGGTCATAGAGGGCGGCGGCGTCCTCCGTCTTCCCGATTTTGACCGCCTGTTGGAGGATGATGTCCCCCGCGTCCATTTCCCGGACCATACGCTGAATGGTGACGCCGGTTACCCACTCCCCGTTGAGGATGGCCCAGTTGATGGGGGCGGAGCCCCGGTATTTGGGCAGGAGGGAGGAGTGGACGTTAATGCACCCCCTGGGGGGCAGGGCAAGAATCTCGTCGGGGAGGAAACGGCCGTAGGCCGCCACCACAATCAGCTCCGGGGCCAGCTCCTGCAAAATGGCCAGGGCGGTCCCGTCCCGCAGGGTCTCGGGCTGATAGACGGGGATGCCGCGGGCCAGGGCCCGCTCCTTCACCGGGGTGGGCTGAAGCTTATTGTGGTGCCGGCCCACCGGCTTATCCGGCTGGCTGAACACGCCCACAAGCTGATGTCCGGCCTCCGCCAGCCCCTCCAGCGAGGGGACGGCAAACTCCGGAGTGCCCATAAAGACGATTCTCATCTTCTTCTCCTTCCCCGTCTCTCCCGCTTCGGATGGTTCGCCTGCTCCCCCTCCTGAGCCAGAATCTCGTCCAGCTCCTCGGCGGTGTACAGGCGCTCGGTGAGCTCGGTGTACATGTGGCCGTCCAGATGGCTGATCTCGTGGCAGAAGCAGCGGGCGGTCATGTCCGTCCCCTCCATCTCAAACCATTGGCCGTTCCGGTCCTGGGCTCTGATCTTTACCCAGTCGGGCCGCATCACATTGCCCCACATGCCGGGCAGGGACAGGCAGCCCTCCCAGCCGGGCTGCTCCCCCCGCTGGTCCAGAATCTCCGGGTTGACCATCTCCAGCATGCTCTCGTCCTCCAGCAGCACAATGGCCGCCCGGCGGAGGATGCCCACCTGAGGGGCCGCCAGCCCCATGCCGTTGGCCTGGGTCAGGGTCTCCTTCAAATCGTCCAGCAGGTCGGCCAGCTTGTCATCGAACCGGGTGACAGGGTGGCACACCTTATTCAGCGCGGGGTCGTCCTGGGTCAAAATCGTCCTGATTGCCATACTTCCTTCTCCTTTGGGCGTTTTCTTTCCGTCTCTCTGAGAGACTTTTGGGATCGTCCGATTTTTAGCTGTTATATGGGTCCACATCTGCATAGACGCAGACCCCTTTATTTTCTTTATCCTTCTGAGCCGCCTGAAGCAGATATGCCAGCAGGGTACGAAACGCCTTGTCCGGCCGGCCGGTGAGGGTAAGACGGTAGCGGTAGCGATTATTCACCTTGACCACAGCAGCGGGTGCGGGACCCAGCAGCTGCCAAGGACCAGGCAGCTTGGGCAGATCCCGCTCCAGCGTCCGGCGCAGGCGGGAACAACACCGCAAGACCGCCCCTTCCTCCAATCCGGAAGCGGTAACGACTATGTGCTGGGCAAAGGGCGGGTCATTCCGCAGGCGGCGCAGTTCAATCTCCCGCCCATAGAAGCCGTCGTAGTCCTGGAGGGCGGCGCAGTGGATCACGTCGTTTTTGGGGGTGAAGGTCTGAATCACCGCCCGGCCCTGCTTCTCCCCCCGGCCCGCCCGGCCCACCACCTGGGTCAGGAGGGAAAAGGTCCGCTCCCCCGCCCGGAAGTCGTCTACATAGAGGGACAGGTCGGGGGCTACCACCCCCACCAGGGTGACATTTTCAAAATCCAGCCCCTTGGCCACCATCTGGGTACCCACCAGCACGGGGATGCGCTCCCTGCGGAAGCGGTCCAGCAGTTCCTCGTGGGGGTGGGCGGCGGAGACGGTGTCCGTATCCATCCGCAGCACCTCCGCCCAGGGGAACAGGTCCCGCAGCTCTTCCTCCACCCGCTGGGTGCCGGTGCCCACAAAATTGAGCAGTCCGCCGCAGGTGGGACACGCCGGGGGCAGGGGCTGGGAGTGGCCGCAGTGGTGGCACATGAGACGGTTGTTGGCCGAGTGGTAGGTCAGCTTTACCGAACATCGGGGGCACTCGGGCACCTCCCCGCACTCCCCGCAGGACACCATCCGGCTGGCTCCCCGGCGGTTCAGGAACAGAATGGCCTGCTCCTCCCGCTGGAAGTTTTTCTCCAGCTCCTCCCGCAGAACGGAGCTGACCGCCCCGGCGTTGCCCTGGCGCAGCTCCTCCTTCAAGTCCACCACCAGCACCTGGGGCAGGGCCCTCTGGTTGTAGCGTGTTTTCAGCTGAAACAGCCCGATCTGGCCCTCTTTCGCCTGATACATGGTCTCCACCGACGGGGTGGCCGAGCCCAGCACCAGCAGCGCCCCGTTTTGGACACAGCGGTATTTTGCCACATCCCGGGCATGGTAGCGGGGGACGTTTTCCGACTTGTAGCTGCTCTCCTGCTCCTCGTCCAGAATAATGAGACCCAGGTTGTCCAGGGGGGCGAAAACGGCCGACCGGGTGCCGATCACCACCGGAGCTTCCCCCCGGCGGGCCCGCTTCCACTCGTCGTACCGCTCCCCCGCCCGGAGGGAGCTGTGAAGCACTGCCACCTGTTTTCCAAAGTGGGCGGCAAAAATGCGCAGCAGCTGGGGGGTGAGGACGATCTCGGGCACCAGTACCAGGGCGGTTCGGCCCCGGGCCAGGGTCTCCTGAATCAGGCGGATGTACACCTGGGTCTTGCCGCTGCCCGTCACCCCGTAGAGCAGGGCGGCGGCGGGCCTGCCCTGTCGGGCCAGGGCGTCCAGCCCCTCAAAGGCCGCCTGCTGCTCTTCATTGAGCACCGGCGGCTCCGCCGGGGCCACGCCCTCCAGTGGGGTACGGCGCAGCACCTCCTGCTTCTCCAGCGTCAAGATACCGCTTTTCTCCAGAGATTTGAGGGTAGCCGGGGAGGCCCCGGTAAAATAGCACAGGTCCTTGGCGGAAGCGGCGCCCAGAGCGCACAGCAGCTCGGTCACCGCATAGCGCAGAGGGGCGGCCTTGCGGCGCTGACGCACCATAGCCATGGCGTCCTCCGCAGGGACAGCCAGCACTGCCAGCTTCTCCGTCTTGTCCGAAACTGCCCGCTGGGCTCCGGTCTCCAGGGCGGCCACACCGGACTCGGTCAGCCTGCGGATGGCGGGATTGGGGTCTCTGGCCCCGAAGGCCAGACGAATCTGCTCCATATCCCCCTTGCCGCCCCAACTCCACAGCAGGTCCAGCAGCTGCCTGACGGCAGCGGAGCTCTCCGCCGCACGGTAGGCCCGCTCCCGGTCCACCCCTGGCCGGATGGCCACCTGATCCCGGAGGGAGAAATACAGCCCCGCCGGCAGCATGGCTTTCACGCAGTCATAGACGGTGCAGAAATACCGCTCCCGCATCCACAACGCCAGTTGGATTCCTTTTTCATCCAATACCGGCTCTGAATCCAGGGCTGCCTGTATAGATTTCAGCGCCCCGCCGACTGACGGGGCCTCCCGAATTGACAATACAAGCCCGTCTGACCCCCGGTTCCCCGCCGCGAAGGGCACCAGTACCCGCATTCCGGGCTGAAGCCGCTCTTCCAGCTCCCGGGGCACCATATAATCATAGGGCTTATCAATGGCGTACACCGCCCTGGCAACGGCCACCTTCGCTATTTTTTTTGACACGGCCGCCACCTCCCGTAAAAACAGGGGGCGCCGCCCCCTGTTATTCCTCCGGCTGCTCTGATTCTCCGGCCCTGTTGTCCAGCTCGCCGTTGGCCACCGCCTGGATGGCAATGCTCACCGGCTTCTCCTCCAGGGGTTCGCCGGCCATCTCGGCGTCGCGGGCAATACGGCGGGCCTTGCAGGCCACCACGTTTACCAGCTCGTAGCGGCTGGGCACCTTTTCCAGCAGGTCCTTCATGGCAGGATACAGCATCATAAATAAAGACTCCTTTTCAAGTTTTTCCCAAAACGCCCCTCTCCTTGAGGGGGACATATCTCTATTGTTACGCGAACTGCGTCAAAATAGACTTCCGGTTGTTCACCCGGCACTCCGCAGCGGTGAGGATGGCCTCAATCTCTGCCACGGCTCCAGACACCTTGTCGTTGATGACCAGGTAGTCATAGTTGGGAATTTCCCGAAACTCCACACGGGCCTTCTCCAGCCGGCCGGCAATCACATCCTCGCTGTCGGTATTCCGGCGGTGAAGCCGGCGTGACAATTCCTCAAAGGAGGGGGGGATGATAAAAATAAACAGGGCGTCGGGACACCGTGACCGCACCTTAGCCGCCCCCTGAACCTCAATGTCCAGCAGCACATCCACGCCAGCGTCCAGCTTGTCCTGGATGGCCTTCAAAGAGGTTCCGTAGTAGTTGTTTACATACTCGGCGTATTCCAGCAGCTCGCCGGCGGCGATCATCCGCTCAAACTCCGCCCGGTCCACAAAGTTGTAATTTACCCCGTCCTGCTCCCCTACCCGGGGCTGCCGGGTGGTGTAGGACACGGAGAAATAGATGTTGTCCCGCTGGCTGAGCAGCTCGGCGATGACGGTGCTCTTGCCCACGCCTGACGGCCCGGACAGCACAATCAGCTGGCCCTTATCCTTCTTTCGCTGCACGGTTACTCCTCCTCTCCGCTGTCCGGCTCCCCGCCCTCCAGCCGGCCGGCAATGGCCTCAGTCGAGAGGGCGGACAGCACCACATGGTCGTTGTCCATAATCAAAACCGCCTTGGTTTTTCGGCCGTAGGTGGCGTCAATGAGAATCCCCCGCTCCCGGGCCTCCTGGGTCATACGCTTGATGGGGGCGGACTCCGGACTGACCACCGCCACCAGCCTGTGGGCGGATATCAGGCTGCCAAAACCGATATTGATGAGCTTCAAAGGGGTCCCCCCTTACTCAATATTCTGCACCTGCTCCCGGATTTTCTCAATCTCCGCCTTAATGTCCACTACCTGGGCGGAAATCTCGATATCGCTGCACTTGGAGCCGATGGTGTTGGCCTCCCGGTTGAACTCCTGAATGAGGAAGTCCAGTTTCCGGCCGGTGGCCCCGCCCCTGGAGAGCATCTCCCGAAGCTGACCGATGTGACTGCGCAGGCGGACGGTCTCCTCGTCCACCGCCACCTTGTCGGCAAAGATGGCCGCTTCGGTGAGGATGCGGGCCGGGTCTATCTGGGTATTGGACAGCACTTCATTCATCCGGGTCTCCAGCTTGGCGCGGTACTCCGCCACTGTCTGGGGGGAGCGCTGCTCTACCAGAGTCACCTTCTCCTCAATGGCCGCAGCCCGGGACAGGATATCCTCCCGCAGCCGTTCCCCCTCCCGGGTGCGCATCTGGTCGAAGTCGGCCAGCGCCCGGTCCAGCACGGAACAGATGTCTCCGGCCATCTCCTCTACGTCCTCCTCCGCCTTTTCGGCCAGCAGGACCTCCGGAAAGCGGGACAGCAGGGACACGGATATCTCCCCCGACAGGCCGTAGTCCTCCGAGAGCTGTTTCAGGGCCTGGTAGTAGCCGTCGGCCACCGGCTTGTTGACGGACACCTGCACCTTTTCCGCCCCGGCGCTGTCCATGGTGACGAATACATCTACTTTTCCCCGGGAGATGATCCCCTGTACCCGGGTTTTAATGGCGTCCTCAGCAAAGAGGTACAGCCTGGGGATGCGCACATTGCAGTCCAGATAGCGATTGTTGACGGAGCGCAGCTCCACAGTGATGGTACAGCCATTGAAATTCTCTTCAGCCCGGCCGTACCCGGTCATGCTCTTAATCAAAGTCTGTCACTCTCCTTAATGTCCCCCTGCGCGGAACAGACGGGCGCGCAAAAGGGTAATAAGTCGGGATAATCCAATGTCGTAGATGATAAAAATCAGGCTGCCCCCAAAATAGACCAGCAGGGTGCTTTCGGCCAGCCATCCGGGCGTCTCCGGGAGAAACAGCTCCTGAAGGATAAACCAGAACAGGGTCAGGGTCAGGTTGAACCAGGACAGCTTCAGTCCCCATTCCACCGCCATGCGGCCAATCGTCTCAATGCGGCCCTTCACCACTGGATACAGGCCCAGAAAGGCCAGAAACAGCAGGGCAATCCCCTTGTCCGGCAGCAGCACAAGCCCCAGCAGGGCCGCCGCCGCCCAACACAGATACCCTGCAGCCCGGCCGGCATACAGGGTGACGGCCACAGGAAACAGCCCGGCGGCAGCGGTAAGGCCAATCCGCCCGGAAGGGGCCACGCAGGCCAGCCACAGTACTGCCAGGCTGCCCGCAGCCATCACACCGCTCAGCGCTGTGCCGGCGCTCCGCTTTCGTTCCGGCCTGTTCATTTAGCAGCGGCCTCCCCCACACAGGCAGTTGAGACACATCATGGTGGTGCAGCAGTCCATGGCGTCCATCCCCGTGGCGTAGCCCGCGGGACGGTAACCGCCCATGTTCCCCCGCTGCATCACAGACAGGGCCTGACGGTATTCCATGTTGTTGGGCTCCATCTGCACGGCCCGGACATAGTTCTGCATGGCCTCGTCCATCCAGCCCTTCCGGTAGGCGATGCTGCCCGACAGGAAATACCACTCCCCATCCTTTTGCCCCACCTCGTAGAGCAGCTGCTCCGCCTGGTTCAGGTCGCCCATGTTAATCAGATTGCGGATGCGGGCATAGGCGGGGTCGCCGGAAGAGTAGCTCCTCTGCTGGTAGCCGCCATAGCCCCCCGGGGAGCTCCCCGAATAGCCCCCCGACCGCTGCTTGGTGATGGTGTCGTAGGCCTCGTTGATCTCCTTCATCTTCTCCTCGGCCAGGTCGGCCAGGGGGTTGTTCTGATAGTTGTCGGGGTGATATTTTCGGGCCAGTTCCCGGTAAGCCTTTTTCACCTCGTCGTCGCTGGCGTTCTGACTCACGCCCAAAACGCTGTACGGGTCTCTCATGTGTCGTTTCTCCATATCTTTTGTTTTTTTATGTCGCGCCAGGTCCCATCAAACACGGCCCTCTCCACCAGGGGCAGGCCGAGGTATACGATATTTTCCAGAACCGGCGTCCGGCAGCCGAAATTCCCAAGCTGAAGGGCGGCGCCGATCTGAGCCAGGGAGTTGTCCATGGTCAGCCGCAGGGCTTCGTCGTCCCCGTCCGGGCCGTAGCGGGCGGCCACCGGGTTGTACCGGCCGCACTGCCTGTCCTCCTCCAGATCATCCCGGGCATCGGCCAGGTAAATCCACCGGCCCAGGTGGTAGAGCAGCTGGGCCAGCACCCGCCCCCGCTCCCCCTCCCGGGGGGCGGCGGACCGGAGCAGCCGGGCGAAGGTGTCCGCCGTCCGGTCCAGCGAGGGGCAGCTTTCCCGCTCCAGGGCGGACAGCTCGGCCAGGCAGTCCCGCACCGTCCCGTCAAAGGCGGGGCAGCGCCGGGCGGCCTTTCGGTAGGCGGGCCGCAGCAGCAGGGACAGCGCCCGGGCGGGCAGGCCCTTTACCGGGCCCTCGTCCTGCACCCCGTCTTGCAGCTTCCACCAGGCCAGGATTACGCTCTCGTCAGCGGCCAGCTCCAGGGCGGGACTGTTGGGACACATGGGCAGCTTCCGCAGGGGGTTGGCGTGGCACCGGCCCCGGCAGGGGGTGAAGCCCTCCTCCGGCTCCCACAGCAGCAGGGCGAGAAAGGTGAAATCAAAGTTGAGGAGCATGGGGGCAATCAGGCCGTACCGCTGCCGGAGACAGCGGCACAGGCCGCAGTAGGTCGCCCGGTACAGGTCAAAATCCTTACATTTCAGCTCCGGCCGGAAGGGGCGCACATAGCCGAACATCCCTTACCCCCGCCGCAGCTGCTTCAGGATGGCAAACTCCGGAGCGGCACTCCGGGTGATGGCCCGGTTCATGAGAAAGGCGGGGATAAAGCCGGCGGCCAGCCCCAGGAGGGCTGTCACCATGGCGGTCAGCTCGCTGAGATGGAGCACATTCGTCCCCAGGGCGTAGCCCACCCCCAACCCCACGCAGGGCAGGAGGAATACCGCCACCGAGGGGCTGATGTTGTGTCCGTCGGAGGGCTCCACCTCCACAAAGTCGCCGGGCTTGGCCCCGATACCGTTGGTGGCCAGGGCCAGAATTTCCTGAGGGGGCTTGGCCGAACAGCCGGCGCAGGCCCCGTCGCAGTGCAGGCCGCACTCCATCTGCCGCAGGAGGGACACCTCGGCCACCCCCTCCCGAACAATTTTCTTTACAATCGCATTTTGAACCATGATATTCCCCGCTTATCTGCTGATATTAACCGAAATGCTGTATTCTCCGATCACGCCCACCGTGCTGGTGCCGTCCAAATAAACATGGGCGCGCACCTGCTGGGTTCCCTCGGTAGTCACGCCGGACAGGTTGGCCACAACGCGTATCTGGCTGGCGTCGATGTTCGCCAGCTCCTCCGCCGGCCCCCGAACCGTTATCAGAACGCTCTGGGTCACCACGTCTACGGTGTAGCCGTCGGGCTTGTTGGTGGTGCGGATATTGGGCACAACAAAGACCTCGGTATCCAGCCCCTCCACTGTCACCTTGACAGTGGCTGTAGTCAGGCCGCTCTCGTTGGTCAGGCTGGGATCCAGGGTGATGGGCCGGGTAAAGGAATTGGTGCCCACCACATCGGATAGATTAATGGAGCCCAGCGAGATCTCCTCCAGACCCTCCAGGTCGGCCTCGGAGCCGGAGACCACAATGGTCGGGGGATCAATGTCCCGCACGGCGTCATCTTCGGTGGCGCCGCCGCCGGGCAGAAGGTTGACGGTGAGGGGCACTTCCTTCATCATCACCACCGGCACCACCACATAGGCCGTCTCGGCGCTGAGGGTAAGCTCCAGATCGTTCAGGGGCTTGCCCTGCTTGTCCAGGGGGGTCAGCGGCAGGTCGCCGGCAAAGCGCTCGCTCAGCTCCTCGGCCTTGAGAATGGCCACCACTTTATCCACTTGGTTGACCTGTTCCACAGGGCCGCTGACCACCACCTGCTCCGGCTCAATGGCTATGGTACCCATCTGATAACCCTCGGCCACCCTGCCCTCCAGCTGAAACTGGACGTCAAAGGACTTGGTATACAGCTTTTCCACTTTTACGGTGACGGTGGACCGCTGCGCGGTCAGGTCGTCATAATTGATATTCTCCGGCCATACCTCCCGCCAGCGCAGGGTGTTCTCCCCCTCCACACAGCTGGAGACATCCACCCGCACATACAGTCCGCTTCGGTTTCGAATCAGATTGGTCCGGGCACTGTTGGGCCCCTCCACCTGAAGCTCCACCACCTGGGGGGATATTTCAGAGACAGCCAGCCCCTGGCTGGTCAGAACGTTGTTCCCTGTGGTCTCCACCCGCACATTATGGATTGTAGCGGTGCCGTTTGGGTCCACCGCCGCCCGGATATAGGCCCAAAAGACAATCGCCAGCAGGATGGACAGCAGAATATATACCCATCGGCTCTCTCTCAGCCGCACCATCATAGCTGGTCACCCTCTTCCTTCCTGCTCTGGCCCAGAAGCAGACCCACCAGCGGGAACTGCCCGCCCTTCTTCTCCTCCTGTTTGTCGTTGAGCAGCTCGTTGCGCAGCAGCCGCTCCAGCGTCTCGGGGGCCAGATGCCGCTTGAGCATCCCGCCTACAGCGGCGGAGATGGAGCCCGTCTCCTCCGAGACGATGACCACCACCGCGTCGGAGTGCTCGCTCATGCCGATGCCCGCCCGGTGGCGCATCCCCAGGTCCCGGCTCAGGTTTACGTTGCCCGACAGGGGGAGCATACAGCCCGCCCCCACAATCCGGCCATCCCGGACAATGACCGCCCCGTCGTGGAGGGGGGCCTTGTTCCAGAATATGTTCTTCAAAAGCTCGCTGGACACCCCGCAGTCCAGGGCGGTACCCGTTTTGATGACGTCGTCCAGAAGGTTCTGCCGTTCAAAGACCATCAGGGCGCCCACCTTGTCCCGGGACAGGTCGGCATAGGCCTCGGTGGTCTGGGTAATGGCGGTCTCCACCTCCTGCCCCGCCTCCTTGCTGGACGCAAAGACAAAGCCCAGACGGCCGCTGCCCATCCGCTCCAGAAAGCGGCGGATCTCCGGCTGAAAGAGGACCACCAACACCAAAAGTCCCCACTGCACCACCTTATCCAGCAGCCAGCTGGTGGCCGTCAGGAACAGGACCTTGGATGAGACAAACATCGCCGCCATCAAAATCAGAACGCCCCACATCAGGCGGCCCGAGCTGGTCTTGCGCAGCATCCACAACAGCTTATAGATAATAAAGGACAAAATCGCGATGTCCAAAATATCTGTCAGCTGAATCTGAAGCAGGGGAAAATTGGACTGTAAAAACATTTGCAGATTGTGAAATAGCTCTGCCACAGCACCCACCTCGTCTTCTCTCAATACAGCGCAAAATACTTCATCATGGTATTATACGATATTTCCAGCGGTTTGGCAACCGAAAAGGCAAATTCCAACATGAAAATTTTATGAATGCCTTTCCCGCAAAAAATGCCCGAAAGGGAGAGACAGAACGCCACTCCTTCCGGGACAATCAATTCAGCCTTTTGCCGCACAGAGCTCCTGAACAATCTGGAGGAATCTGTCAACCTCCTGGCCTGTATTAAAGGCAGAGACGCTGGCGCGCAGGGTGCCCGTCTCCAGGGTGCCCACCGTCTCGTGGGCAAGGGGCGCGCAGTGGAGCCCGGCCCGGAGGGCCACGCCCCGGCTGCCCAGGGTCTCCCCCACCTCCTCGCAGTCCCGCCCTTTTATACAGAAGGAGAGCACTCCTGTCTGAACGTCCGGGTCCTCTGCCTGGAAAACCGTTATACCGGGTATGCCCCGAAGCCCCTTCCCCATGGTCTGGATAAACTTGGTCTCCTGGGCGGCGATATTCTCCACCCCCATGTTGTTTACAAACCGCAGGCCCTCCAGCAGGCCGGCAATGCCGGCGACGTTGTGGGTGCCCGCCTCCAGGCGGTCAGGAAGGAAATCGGGCATAGCCTGCTGCCTGGACTCGCTGCCGGTTCCCCCCTCCAGCAGAGGGGCCGGGTCAACGCCGCACAGCAGCAGGCCGGTCCCCTGGGGGCCGTACAGTCCCTTGTGGCCCGGCATGGCAATAAAGGCCGCCCCCAGCCCGGTGAAGTCTACGGGCACACAGCCCGCCGACTGGGAGGCGTCGATAATCAGCGGAATGCCCCGCACCCGGCACAGGGCGGCGATGCCCTCAATGGGCAGGACAAATCCGAAGACATTGGACACATGGGTGCACACCGCCAGATCAGCCCCCTTGTCCAGCTCCCGGCGGAAGGCCGCCAGCACCGCCTTCTGGTCAAAGAGAGCCCCGCGGGCCACCCGGATATCCGCCTTCAACGCGTGAAGGGGCCGGGTGACGGCGTTGTGCTCATAGCCGGAGATCACCACCCGGCTGCCCGGCCTGGCCAGGGTCTTGATGGCAATGTTCAGTCCGTGGGTGGCATTGAAGGTGAACACCACCCGCTCCGGGTCCTTCACATGAAACAGCTGAGCCGCCGTCTCACGGCAGGCGAAGGCCTTCTCCGCCGCCGCCATGGCGGGCCAGTGTCCTCCCCGCCCCGGGCTGGCCAAATGGTTGATGGCCCAGGCGGTGGCCGTCGCCACGGCGGCCGGCTTCTGCATGGTGGTGGCAGCACTGTCCAGATAGATCATAGGGCCACCTCCTGGTAGCTGCCGTCCCCGGCGGTGATATAAACCCGCTTGGGGGTAAGCCCCACCCGCTGCAAAATCCGCAGAGAATCGGGGAGATTCCGCTGGGAGATTTTTACCGAGTGGCTGCACCCCTCGCCGGAGATGCTCTTGGGGGAGCGCAGCACCCGGGCTGTGATTCCCGCCCGCTCCAGCGCCGCAGCGGTACGCTGGGCATAGGTCAGTGAGCGGCATACAATTAAATAATAGAGCATGGCATAGTTCCCTTCTCAGGGTGAAATCAATCCACCCCGCAGAAATAGCCGGGAGGGGAACCTGCGTTCCCCTCTCGTAACCAGCTTATGCAGTTGTCTGGGCTGTTGACACCCATTCCCCGCCATGGGAAGACTTTCCGCTGACCGGCCGGGGACGGTTCATCACAAGGGGAACTTTTGCTCTCAGTGCTCCGTATCTACAAACACAATACTGGAATCTCCCTTCCGGGCCTGTTCCAGCACAGCCTGGGTCAGTATCTGAAAGGAGACATGGGAAGATGACGCCCCGGCGAGTGCGTCAATGCTGCCCTCGCCCTGTCCCTCCAGGAGCTGGCCTGCGTAATATCTGGTGTATTCATTGGGATAGGTCCCTTGGACATGAAGCATGGTCTGCATATATGCGTTATCCCAGCTCTTGATAAATCCGCTGGCATTTTCCGCGTTATACTCCACAGAGATAATGCTTCCGCCTTTCACCAGAATGGTAATATATTCCTTCCAGCCGTGGCTGAATTCTTTCGCCTGGGCCGTATAATATCCGTCCTGAAGTCCCTTCTGATCTCCACAGGCCGTCAGCAGCGACGCCATCAGCAGCAGGCTTAAAAGTATCGCACAAATCCGTTTCATCTGCTGCACTTCTCCTTTAATATAAATTTCTGCACCTGGGCCTGCAGCGTCTCAGCCTCCTTGGCCAGAGAGCCGCTGGACTGCTCCGTCTCCCCCGCGTTTTGCAGGTTGCGGTCTGCAACGGAAGAGATCGCGGCAATCCGCTCCTCCATCACAGTTAAGGCGAGCCCCTGTCCCTGCACTGCCGCCGCCAGCTGATCCGAGATTGCGCTGATCTGTGTGGAGACATCGGAAATCGCCTGGAGGGAATCGGCGGTATCCGCTGTCAGCACCACGCCGGTCTGAATGATCGTCTTAGTGTTATTGACCATCTCAGTTGCGCTCTGTGCGGCCTCGGCGCTTTTTGCCGCCAGCTGCTTTACCTCATTGGCCACAACGGCAAAGCCCTTTCCAGCTGCTCCGGCCCGGGCCGCCTCCACAGAGGCGTTGAGAGAGAGGATGTTGGTCTGGAAGGCGATATCCTCAATGTCCTTTGCAATCTTGGTAATCTGCTGGGCGTTGGCGCTGATGTCATCCATGGCAGAGGACAGGGCGGCCATCTGCTCGTTGGCGCTTTGAATGCGGCGGGCGATCTCCTCGGTCTGAGAACGGGTTTGATCGCTGCTGTCCGCAACATCGGCCAACCGGTCCTTTACATGGGTCACCTCGTGGACCAGCTCCTCGGCAGACTGGTTCTGCTCCATAGATGCCTGGTGCAGCTGAGCAGCCTGGCCGCTCAACTGCTCCGCCATCGCGGTAAGCCGGTCCGCAGCAGCCCGGAACCCAAGGAGGGTTTCATTCATAGACTGGGTAATTGTGTGCAGGCTGCCCCGGATCAGCTCAAAATCCCCCTTGTAGTCCACCTGGGGACCGGTGCGCAGATCCCCCTCCGCAACGCGGGTCAACACCTGCTGAATGTCGGATATGTACCGGTTTATGCTCTCCAGCGTATCGTCCAGGGTCTGTGTCATGACCTCCAGCTCATCTCCGGTACTGACGGGAAGCACCTCTGTGTGCAGGTCGCCGTTGGAGAGGGCCACCATCCGGTCCGTTACCCGCTTCACCGGGCGGGAGATGGAGCGGGCAAACCGCAGAATCAGCAGGACAGAGACCGTAAGACCCACCAGAGTGGCAAAGATGGAGATCAGCATGGCCCCGTTAATAAAGTGGCTGTAATCCGACTTGGGGATTTGAATGACCAGCGACCAATGGGTCCCCCGGACAGGAGAAAAGGCCACCAGCATCTTCTCCCCATCGACGGTATACTCCATTGCGCCCGTCTCATCGGTGGTAATCCGTTCCGCCGCGTCTCCGCTGCCGCCGCTGAGCTGACCCAGTGTGCTCTGATTCAGAACCAGGGATTGGCTGGGATGGCCGGTAACAACACCCTCCTGGTTCACCATGTAGGCCATACCGCTCCTGCCCAGATTGATACCGCTGATTACGTCGTTCAGCAGGTCATACTTATAGACGCCCATCAAGTAGAGGGCGGTCTCGCCGTTCTCCTTTACCGGTATTCCCATTACAATGCCCAGCTTGCCCTGGAAGATCGTAGAGGAGTCAAGCGTCAGGTTATCTGTCTCCTTCAAAAGGGTGAAAAAACCGCCGTCCAGCTGTTCCGGTGCGCCGTCGATTCCCTGTACCAGCCGCCCATCCAGGTCATACAGGGCGACCGTATAAAATTCGTAGGTCTCCGCCGCTTCCTTTAAAACATCGCTGCGGTTTGCCCTGGTTGCGGCGGCATTGGGACGGGGCTCCTCCCCGTCCGGACCGGCAGTGAACACGGTCTCTATCCCATGGTCGTTGGCAAGGGTCATCATGCGGTCGGCCAGCATGTGAATATTGGCCTCCACCGTCTTGGCCGACTGCCGGGCCATGGGCTGAAGACTGTCCAGCAATATGCTGTTGGCCAGCGATTGCAGGGACATGGCCATAATTACGCAGCATATAACCACCAAAATCAAAATGTTAAGTGTAGTATTGCGCAATATCCGCCCATTCAGGCTCCTTTTTCTCCCCCGCCCTGTGAGGGAGACCGCTTGCTTTCCCGTCACGCTCCTGTCGCTCCTTTTCTGGATAATTTTTGTCAATCGGCTACAAGAAAAGCCGCTCACCCCATCAGTCAGAAACAACACGCTGTACTGAACCGGTGGGCGATAGACTTTGGGATTACTATAGCATAGATTTCCTGTTATGGGAAGCACTTTTTTATTCGCGCTGTTCTATCTGGATTTTTACTTCTTAATCATTGACGCAGTGAAACCCATATGGTATTATGACAGGGATTTTCTGACTTTTGCAGCCAAGCTGTAAGAAGAAAACGGAGGACAGGCATATGGATTACGCAGGGGAAGTCTTACTGACCGGAGGAGACACTCCGTTCATTGAAGCCCACGAACAGCACAGTGGTATACGGAGCGTTCAAAATCTGGAGGCCATCATCAACGAGGGACTTCGTGTCGCTCTGCTGGAGGATACCCCGGACCAGTCGCTCCAGGTGCTGCTGAAGCATTTGGGAAGGGCGCTGAACGGGGAGCGGACTTATATCTTTGAGCAAAACGAGTCCGGCTGCGACGATAACACCTACGAGTGGGTGGCGGATGGCGTGGAGCCGGAGCAGGAGAACCTTCAAAATGTCCCCCCGGAGGTGTGCGCCAGCTGGTATCGGAATTTCAGCGTCGGCAGACATATTGTGATTGAGAACGTGGAGGATATCCGCAAGTCAGATCCGCTTCAGTATGAGAACCTGAAGCGGCAGGGCATCCACTCCCTTGTGGTGGTCCCCCTGTACGACG
>CANSXE010000039.1 GCA_947650875.1 uncultured Bacillota bacterium
AAAGTCCCGGCCCCCCAGGTAGTTGTCCCCGCTGACGGCGGTGACGCTGACCACGTTGTCAAACCGCTCCACCAGGGAGACGTCCAGGGTGCCGCCGCCAAAGTCGAAGACCAGACATACCTTATCCTCGTCCCCCTCACCGATGTGGCCGGCCACTGCGGCGGCGGAGGGCTCGTTCACCAGCCGCTCTACCGTCAGACCGGCCAGGGCGCCCGCCCGCTTGGTGGCGGCGCGCTGGGCCTCGGCGAAGTAGGCGGGCACACTGACCACCGCCTCGTCCACCACCTCGCCCAGGTAGGCCTCGGCGTCCTCCCGCAGGCGGCGCAGGACGAAGGAGGACAGGTCCTCCGCCGTAAAAATCCGGCCCCCCAGCTCATACCGGCGGCTGGTGCCCATGGCCCGCTTGAAGCCGGCGGCGGTGCGCTCCGGATGGGAAATCAGCCGGTCCCGGGCCGCCGCCCCCACCAGGATGGACCCGTCGTCGTCCACACTGACCACGCTGGGGGTGAGATACTCCCCCAGACCGTTGGGAATCAGCTCACTTTTTCCGTTGCGCCACACAGCCGCCAAACTGTTGGTGGTGCCCAGGTCGATACCGATGATGGCCATATTACGTTCACCCGCTCTCGCCGCCTCAGGGCGGTTTTTGTCTTCTACATTATAATGTGCTCCCGCAAAAAAATCAACAGGGACGCTGCGGCCTTTCACGTTTGTCTAAATAAATTTATGAAACGGGCATAAGCCGTCCCTGTGGAAATATCCCGAGGTATGTGGTATACTGGAAGCGACTTCAAAAAGGAGGTGTGCCTGTGGCGCTTGGTATTGCTATCATACTGCTAACTCCCTGCGTCAGCGCGGTGCTGGCCTTCGTCTTTTTCCGGGAGAGCTGGCGGATGCGGAAACAGGGGCACAACATTCAAACCGTGGTATTTTTCCTGCTCGCCGCGGCCTGTGCCGCCCTTGCCCTCTGGATGTTCCCCTTCTTCCCGGAGGCCATCCGGTTCCTGCGGCACCCTATTTATTAAAAGCTGTCCCCTGCCCGCAGGCAGGGGACATTCCTTTACAGAATAATACAGATCAGTCCGCCCGAACCCTCGTTGATAATCCGCTGGAGGGTCTCCCGCAGCTTGGTGCGGGCGTCCTCGGGCATGCGGTTGATTTTGGAGTTCAGGTCCTCGTTCACCAGCTCGTGGAGGGATTTTCCGAAGATGTTGGCCTCCCAGATGCGGCTGGAGTCCCCCTCGTACTCCTGGAGGAGATAGTTTATCATGTCCTCGCTCTGCTTCTCGCCGCCTACAATGGGGGACACCTCCGTCTCTATATCCGCCCGGATCATATGGATGGAGGGGGCGCTGGCCTTCAGCCGCACGCCGTACCGGCCCCCCTGCTTCATGATCTCGGGCTCCTCCAGCACCAGGGAGTCGATGGGGGGCACCACAATACCGTAGCCCGTCTCCTCCACCTGCTGGAGGGCGTCGGCCACCTTGTCGTAGGCCTTTTTCACCCCGGCCAGCTGGGTGAGCAGGGCCATCAGGTCCCCGTCGTCACCGATCTCAAAGCCCGACTGCTGGGACAGGGTGTTATAAAACAGCCCACGGGGCAGCTCCAGGCAGGCGGCGGACACGCCGGTGCCCAGGTCGATGCCGGAGATGCGGGCGTCGCTGACCACCTCGCAGTCCCGGAAGGAGTTCACCGCGCTGTCCACATCCCGCACCCGGTGGAGCTGGGCGGTCCCCTCCCGGATGGCGGTGTACAGGGCGGATTTGATGGGGTGCTCCTGGGGCAGGGCGTCCACCCAGGGGGGCAGGAACAGGTCCAGCTCCTTCACCGGGAACTCGTAGAGGACGCTCTTTAAAATGGCGTTGATCTCCTCCTGGTCCAGCTCCAGGCAGTTGGCCGCCACGCAGGTCACATCGTACCGCTGGGCGATGTCCGCCCGGATGGCCCTGGCCCGCTCCGAGGCGGGGTTGGCCGAGTTGAGCAGCACCACAAAGGGCTTGCCCAGCTCCTTCAGCTCGGAGATCACCCGCTCCTCCGCCTCCAGGTAGTCCTCCCGGGGGATGTCGGTAATGGTGCCGTCGGTGGTGACCACCACGCCGATGGTGGAGTGCTCTGAAATCACCTTCCGGGTGCCGATCTCCGCCGCCTCCGCCATGGGAATCTCGTGGTCAAACCAGGGGGTGGTGACCATCCGCTCGGTCTCCCCCTCCAGCTGACCCACCGCGCCGTCCACCATGTAGCCCACGCAGTCGATCATCCGCATCTGAAAGGCGGCTCCCCCGTCCACCTGGACGGCTACCGCGTCCTCGGGGACAAATTTGGGCTCCGCCGTCATGATGGTGCGGCCCGAGCCGCTCTGGGGCAGCTCGTCACGGGCCCGCTCCCGGCGGTAGACGTTTTCGATGTTAGGAATCACCAGCGTCTCCATAAAGCGCTTGATAAAGGTGGATTTTCCTGTCCGGACCGGCCCCACGACGCCGATGTAGATATCGCCCTCGGTACGGAGCGCAATATCCTCATAGATTTTGCGATCTTCCACTGCAATTCCTCCTTCGGCTGTGCGAGCCGGTATTTGTTCCTTACAGTGTATGAGACAGGCTGGGGATTATGACAGGAAAACCACCATTTGTTACACCATCTCCAGACAGACCGCAAGCTGTTTTTGAAATTTCTGCTCCGCTTCAGCGAGATAATCCCAAACAGCATGAAATGCACCCGTATACTCGCTCCCTGCATCCTCCAGCCCCAGGACCATGACCCGGACCGCCGGCACCCTGTTTTTATTGGCTGAGTTCTTCGTCTATTTTTTCGTTGAGCCATTGGGTCTTTGTTTTGTTCTGCTCATTTAATTTTTCTGTCAGCGCGTTTAACTTTTCTCGCGACATGGGAACACTGAACTGCCCAATGGTTTCACGCCGCTTTCGAAAATACTCAGCCCGGCTTTTGTCAGGCAATATCCCACCTCCTTTGCTAGCTATTATATTGTGTTGCTAGTAATATGTCAAGCTAAACTTACGAAAAACCAAGAGACAGACCCAGACGGGTCTGTCTCTTGGTTTTACCGGGTGCTGGGAATGAGGAGCATCCGCCCAACGGGCAGGGTATCCTCCTCCAGCTCGTTGGCCTGGAGAATCTGTTCCATAGTGGTGCCGTGGGCCTTGGCGATGTCCCACAGCTCCTCGCCGGGGGCGGGCATCCGCAGAACAACCGAGGGCCGCTGGCCCTCTCCCCCGTTTCGGGTCTCCCCCAGCTGGGCGTTGATCACGGTGGGAACGGCCGTTGTCTCAGTGGTCAGACAGTGAAACTCCACCGTAAAGCGCACCTCCACCCCGCCGGCAGCAGGAGCGGCGAACACCTCTCCGGGGCAGGCGCAGGTACAGCTGCACCTGGCCCCCTCGGGGCACTCCAGCCGGCAGGTCACCGGGATGGACCGGCGGATACACTGGACCAGCTCATTTTCGTCCAGATAGAGCACTGTAATCCACGCTTCTACGGTGAGGACCATCTCTTTCCCCTCCCGGCTCTGGCGCACCTGGCCCAGAGATAGCCGGGCGTCCACAACGGAGCGCACCATCTCCCCTGTCTCCAGCAGTTCCCGGACAGCCTGGGGCCGCACCGACTGCTCTGTGAGACTGCACAGGGGCTGGTTCTCCCGCTCCACCTCCATCAGGCTGCTGGTGCTGTACAGATCCTGGAGAAGGGTCACCGGCCGGCGGCTGTACACCCGGGCCTGGGCTAACAGCTCCAGGGTGACATCCAGCTCACGGCCGTCACCGGGCAGCTGGTCACACTGGAGGGATGCCACCTCCACCTCTACCTGGCAGTCCCCCTCCTCTCCGGCGCCCGCCGTCTCAATAATCTGAGAGAAGGGCATGGACTCGTGGGCGGCGGACAGCGTGCCCCCTGTCTCCTGGAGGAGAAGGTCCACCTCCACCATCCCCTTGAAAATCAGCTTGGAGCCGATAAGCTTGCTCTCGCTGCACACCGGCTGGACCCTGGCGGACAGCAGCATGGGACTCTCCCCCATCCCCTGAAGCCGGACCTGGTCCGAGAAGGTAAATGGTTTCTCCTGAACGGCGGACAGCTGATAGTGCTCCCCCTGGTACTGCCGCTGGCACAGTCCCTCCTCCTCCCCGCCGGTCACGCCGCTGCATATGGGCCGCTCCACCGGCTGGCAGGCGGTAATATCCACCGCCAGGTCCACCCGCAGCAGCACCTTTCTGGGGTTGAGGGCCCGGGCCTCGGCACTGCGCAGCCTGGGACTGGCCAGCACCGTCCCCCGCTCGGTAAGACCGGGGGCCTCTGCCTGACAGGTGAAGGGCAGGCCCACCTCCATCCGCCGCAGGCCGCCGCCCCCCTCGGGCTGATAGAGGATGGAGGCCCGCACCATACCGGTAACCTGGGCCGAGCCCTCCCGGGCCTGCTTGCCGCTGAGGGTGGCCTGACCGCACACATCCACAATCCGCAAAATGTCCGGACAGGCGTCAGGGACGATGCTCTCCAATGTCTCCTCCTGGCACAGGGTCACCTCTGCTACCGTGTCGTAGTTGATAATGGTATCCCGTTCAAATTCCATATTGTCCGCTCCCTTGTCATAGTATCAGCCTGGCTTTGTTGACACTATATGCCCGGGAGCTCCTATGTATGCCCCTATTTCACCTTAAAAATCCTGCGCAGCAGCCCCCGCAGGCACCGGGGGGAACGTACCACCACGATACCCATGAAAACGCCTCCCCTCCCTGTTGAATTTGCCGTTGACGGCTGTTTCATCCTATGTGAGAAAGAAAAAAATGTGACATCAAAAAGCAGCCTTGATTTCCGATAAAACAGTACGAAAATCAAGGCTGGCTTATCACAGCAGTCCTTTGGAGCGCAAAAACTCGCTGGCTACCTCCTCAACAGGCCGGCCGTCCACATCCACGGCGTAGGTCAGCTCTACCATATCCTCACTGCTCACCTGACCGGTAAGCAGCTCCAGTACCTGCTCCAGGTTGGGGGCCGCATCGTAGAAGTCAGCGAACAGACCCTCCCGGACCAGGAATGCCCCGTAGTACTCGGGGAAAAAACCTCTGTCGTCCTCCAGAATGGTGAGACCGGCCCGCTTGTTCAAACCGTCGGTGGCGTAGACCACCATCACGTCAAAGGCCCCGCTCTCCACGGCGTTGTACTTCAGCACCACATCCACCGGCTTGGCGGACCGGAAGCGCAGGCCGTAGAAGTCCACAAAGGGCTGGTATTTCATGCTGCCCTCCTCGGTGTAAAACTCGTGCTCCGCGCCGAAGTCCAGCTCCCCGGCAATGGGAATCAGGTCAGAGACTTTGGACACGCCATACCGGTCGATGACGGATTGGGTTACCCCGATGGAATAGGTGTTGTTCAGCCCCACCTTGCCCAGCAGCCGCAGCCCCTCCCGTTCCCGGACTGTCTCGTTGACAAAATCATAGAGACTTTCACCCTCCGGGATGTCTTTCGTGTCCAGCCCCAGGAAGGTGGTGAGCACCGTTCCGTCGTAGCTGAACATCAGGTCACAGCTGGGATTGGCCCCTTTCAGCTCGTTATGGTTGTTCACCTGGGTCATCTGGTCCAGGATGACCACCTCTAAATCGGTCTTGTCCTCCACCAGCAGCTCCGCCATGGCGTGCATCAGTTTAACCTCGGAGTAGTCTCCGTCGTAGAGGGTGAGCTGGCCCTCGGTATATTTGGGCAGCAGCATGGATGCCACCAGGGCCACGCTGGCCAGGGCCAGAAGGGCGCCGCCCGCCGCTTTCACAGGGAGGGGCAGCTTGTTGCGGCGGTTGCCGGACATTCGCCGCTCCACCCAGCCCAGCCCGGCATCCAGTACCAGGGCCATGGCCATCAGAATCAGGGTGCCCATCAATATCTGTTCCATATTCCGCTGGCGGATGGCGGTGTAGAACAGTCCGCCCAGTCCGCCGCCCCCCACAAAGGAGGCGAAAACGGCGGTGCCGATGGCGTTGACGGCGGCGATGCGGATGCCGGTGACCAGCATGGGAGCGGCCAGAGGGACGTCCACATGGAACAGGCGGTAGGCGGGACTCATACCCATGCCGGCGGCGGCCTCCTTCAGGTGGCCAGGCACCTGGGACAGACCCAGGGAGGTGTTCCGGGCGATGGGCAGCAGGGAATAGAGGGCCAGGCCGGTCATGGCGGTGGGGGAACCCGGTCCCGTCGCCACCATGATAACGCCCAGCAGGGCCAGGGCGGGGATGGTCTGAATCAAATCTACCACCCACAGCAGGGCCTTCCCCACCTTGGGGCACAGGTAGGCCAGCAGCCCCAGGGGGACGCCGGCAGCCACGGCCAGAATCAGGGCGGACAGCACCAGGGACAGATGATCCCAGATCATGGCAATACTCATTTTCCGGCCCCGCCTTTCCGCAGGCCCTTGGGGACCACCCGCTTCTGGAGGGCGTCCACCAGTCCGCCCAGCACCAGGGCCAGGACGGCGGCGGGGATGGCCCCCTGAAGGATCAGGGCGTTGTTGTTGGAGCTGACTCCCTTATAGACGAAGTCGCCCAGCCCGCCCTGGCCGATCATGGCGGCCAGCACCGCCCAGCTGACCGTGTATACCGTGGACAGCCGCAGCCCGCCGATAATGGTGGGCATGGCCAGGGGCAGCTCCACCTGGATCAGACGCTGGCAGTGGTTCATGCCGCAGCCCCGGGCGGCTTCCTTATACTGCCCGTCCACACCGTTCAGACCGGTTACGGTATTCTTCAATACCGGGAACATGGCGTAGACAGACAGGGCGGTAATCACCGTGGCCGGGGTCATGCCGATGAGAATGACCAGCATACCGATGAAGACGATACCGGGTATCGTGTTCAAAATGGACAGCAGGGGGATCAGATACCTGGACAGGGCGGGCAGCCGGGACAGGCCGATGCCCAGCAGCAGGCCCAGCACAAAGCCAATGGTTACACACACCAGGGTGTAGCCGGTATGGACAGCGGTGGCCCGCAGGATGGACAGAAGCAGTTCGTTCATCCCATCACCCCCACAGCTGTTCCGCCATGGCGGAAGCCATGCTGGTCTTGGTGACGATGCCCGCCACCGTCTCGTCCTCCTTCAGCACCACCAGGTAGGGGAAGCCACTGGAGATGAGCTGCTCGAAGCACTCTCTGGCGTTGTCCCCCACATGGACAACGGGGGTGGTACACCGAACCAGGGGGCCGATGGTCTTCACCACATGGCCGGTAAGACGGATGTCTGCGATGGACACCGTACCCTGATACCGGCGGTTTTCGTCCACCACCAGCAGGGTGTCTACATTGTGGTGCTGCATCCGGCTGACGCACTCGTTGACGCCCCGGTTCTCCTTTACGGTGATGATGCCGGTGCGCATAAACTGGTCCACCGTCAGCCCGGCGGGGTCGGGGCCGGCCTGGTGCTTGCCCAAAAACTCCTTGATCTGGTCGGTGGCGGGGTTTTCCAGCATCTCCTCCGGCGGGGCCATCTGAACAATCTCCCCCTGGTTCATAAAGATGATAACGTCGGCCAGGTCCAGGGCCTCCTCCATGTCGTGGGTGACAAAAATAATGGTCTTGTTCAGCTTCTGCTGAAGGGTCTTTACCTCCAGCTGGAGGGAGCGGCGGGTCATGGGGTCCAGGGCGCTGAAGGGCTCATCCATCAGTACTACCGGAGGGGAAGCGGCCAGAGCCCGCAGGATGCCGATGCGCTGCTGCTGGCCTCCGGACATCTCCCCGGGGTACTTGTGGGCGTACTGGTCGTAGGGCAAATCTACCATATCCAGCAAATCGTGGACAATCTGGTCACACTTGTCCCTGGGCCATTTCAGCAGCTTGGGCACCACGCAGATGTTTTGGGCCACCGTCATGTTGGGGAACAGGCCGATCTGCTGGATCACATAGCCGGTGTGCCGCCGCAGCTCGTAGCGGTCCATGGCGGCGATATCCCGGCCGTTCAGGCAGATGCGGCCGCTGTCGGGCTGAATGAGACGGTTGATCATCTTCAGGGTGGTGGTTTTGCCGCAGCCGGAGGGGCCGATGAAGACGGCGAACTGCCCCTCCTGAATTTCAAATGAGATATCGTTGAGAATTTTCTGGGCTCCGTAGGTGAGACTGACGCGATCGAATTGTAGCAATGTTACCTCCTTTTCCGGGGCGCCTGAGCGCCGGCTCGCCGGCCCTTCCAGGTAATAAAAAAGAGAGACCGAGCTTACGGTCGGCCCACCAAAACCTGTATGGTTATGTACCCGAATGGAAGAACCTGGCATATTAACTAAATATAGTATAGCTTATTTTGTTATTTTTGTCAAATGAATAAAATGTTAATTTGTGTCGAAACGGTCTTGGTTTCTACTTATGACTGGCGTTTTCGCGGTTTGCAAAATCGCTGTGAAAGGGGTATAATAAAAAAAACGCCCGGCGCGGGCGTGTGGAGGTCTCTATGAAAACAGGCTTGGTATTGGAGGGCGGAGCCCTCCGCGCGATTTTTTCCAGCGGTGTGTGCGACGGTCTGCTGGAGGGCAATGTGATGGCGGACTATGTCATCGGTGTGTCGGCGGGCATCGCCTACGGGGTGAGCTATGTGTCCAGACAGCCCCGGCGCAATCTGGAGGTGGTCACCCGCTTTGCTCCGGACAGGCGGTATATGGGACTGCGCAACCTGACGGACAAAAACAACCGCAGCTACTTTGGGCTGGAATTTGGCTTCAGCACCATCCCAAACAAGCTGGTGCCCTTCGACTACGACACCTTTGCCGCCTTCCCCGGCGAGGTGGAGGCGGTGGTCACCAATCTGAACACCGGAAGGGCGGGCTATCTCCCCGTTCCCCGGCGGGATGAGGAGTCCATTGTCCTTCAGGCCAGCTGCGCCATGCCCCTGCTCTTCCCGATTTTTGAGATTGACGGCCAGCCCTGTCTGGACGGCGGCATCAGCGACGCCATCCCCTGGCGGCGGGCGCTGGACCGGTGCGACCGGGTCATCGTGGTGCTTACCCGTCCCCGGAGCTACCGCCGCAAGCCGGACCGAATGATGAAGCTGATTCGCAAGCGGTATCAGGAGTATCCCGCCTTTGTGGCGGCTATGGAAAACCGGGCGGAGGTCTACAACCGGGACCGTGCAGCCCTGTTCCAGGCAGAGCGGGAGGGCAGGCTGCTTGTGATTGCCCCCAAGTCAACCCTGGGTGTTGCCCGAACCGAGCGTGACACCGAAAAGCTGCGCCTGCTGTGGGCGGAGGGCTACCAGTCTGTGGCAGACCGGCTGGATGAGATCAGAGATTATCTGCAAGGCTGAGGGCCGTTCCGGCGCGGCCCGTCTGGCTCGGCTGGAGGGCGTAGAGGTTCAGTGTGTCCCCCACGATGGTAAAGAAGGCCCCCAGCTTGGCCAGCTGGGCCTGGCTCTGCCCCTGGGCCAGAACGGCGGAGAGAGCCACCGCCATGGTGAGCAGCTCCCCGCTGTTTGCGTTATAGATGGAAGACAAAGGACCACCCCCCGGATTATCCTATGCGGGATTGGGCCGGATGGGTGCAGAAGTAAGGAGTTTTGCCTGTGAAAATTGTGGTAATTGACGGCCAGGGCGGCCGCCTGGGCTGTCTGCTGGTGGAAGCGGTCAAGTCCCGGCTGTCTCAGGCCCAGGTCTACGCCCTGGGCACCAACTCTGTGGCCACCGCCGCCATGCTGAAGGCGGGGGCGGATTTTGGCGCGACCGGAGAGAATCCGGTGGTCCGGGGCGTGATGGATGCCGACGGGGTTCTGGGCCCGGTGGGCATTGTGGTGGCCAACGCCATTCTGGGGGAGGTCACCCCTGCCATGGCTGAAGCGGTGGGCAGCTGCCGGGCCAAAAAATTTCTGATTCCTATGAACAGCTGCGGCGTAGTTGTGGCCGGAACGGAGGAGCTGCCCCTGCCCGCCTATGTGGCCCGGGCGGTGGAAGCCCTGGCGGCGGAGCTGAAAAAATGAGTGTCTGAACATACCATGTGAATCCAGGGCTTACGGTCCTGTCAACACGAAGGATTTACTGTGGTCTCCCGGCGCCGCCATTCAGGAGGGCGGCCGACTCCTCTCTGCTGTAACAGCCGTTGAGGACAGCCAGCAGGGCGTTAGCGGACATATGCTCCGGCAGCTCAAGGCGTTTGAGGAGGGCCAGCCGCTTCTCAGCGCTCCCCGCTCCCCCGGACAGGCCAGCGGCAAACAAGTCCCCCTTGGTGAGGGGCGGGCCGGACCGCTCCGCCCGGGCGCCTTCCTCCAGAAATGTGGCTCCCGCCCGGCGGAGTACATCCTCCAGCACGCGGGGAGACATCCCCTCCACCCCCAGCTTGCCCTCCTTCCCCGGCTGCCGTTTCCGGCGCTCCTTGCCGCAGATGTCCGGGATGTAGGCGTGTTTTAAATACTGCGCCGGGATCACTCCCTTGATTCGGTTTCGGATGACAAAGCCCGCCCCGTCAGAGTCTGTGAGGACAATCAGCCCCCGTCTCCGGGCCGCCCGGTCCAGGAGGGCCATTTTTTCCGGATCTTTGAATATTTGAAATCCCCCTGTCTCCAGAATGAGGGTGTCCACCACCTGAGACAGGGTATTTTTGTCGTACCGGCCCTCCACGGCGATGGCCTCCCGAATGTAAAGCATATCTTTCCCCCCTACGCCGTGTTGGCCAGCTCCAGCAGCAGAGTGGTCATCAGCTCTTTGGCGTCCTGGCCGGTGGACTTCATGGCCAGGTCGGTCTGGGCGCAGCGGACCACCGCCCTCCTGCACCACTGGATGGAAAATCGCCGGGCGCTGACCATCAGCCGGTCCGCCGGGTAGCGCATCCCCCACAGTCCGGCCACCCAGGCGGCGTTTTTCTGCCTGTCCAAAGCCAGCCGGGCGGAATACAGCTGCCGCATCTGCTTGCCGAAGGCCCCCATAATCTCATAGGGACTTTTCTGCATCTGATACAGTTCCCCCAGGATGGCGGCCGCCCGGTCGAAATTCTTCTCCCCAATGGCGTCGGCAATGCGAAAGACCACCGCGCTGAGCTGAGGAGTAGCTACCGCTTCAATGTCTGCCCGGGTAATTTTGTCCCCCTTGGCATAGGCGGCAATTTTGCCCACCTCCTGCTGAAGACTGTGCATCAGGTCGCCGCACAGGAAAATCAGCTCCTCGCACAACCGGGGGTCGATGTCCTTGCCCTGGGCTTTGAAGTGGCGGCGGACCCAGTCGGCCAGCTCCCGGGGGCTCTGGCGGGCAAAATTCACCGCCGTGCCGTGGGCCTTCACCGCCTGGGCCAGCTTGGTGCGGGCGTCGGGCTTGTACTCCAGCACGTCGTAGAGGAAGACCAGACAGCAGTAGTCGGGCAGGTTGGACAGGATGCGGATATACTCCTCCTTCTCCCCCGCCTTGAACAGATCGAAGTCGGTGACCTCAATCAGGGTGCGTTCCGCAATCATGGGCAGGCAGTCCACCGCCTCCTCCAGGGCGTGGGGGGACATGTCCTTGGCGCTCAGGTCGTGGCGGTTGAATTCCCCCAATCCTCCGGCCAGAATCACCTCCCGCAGGCGGTTTAGATAGTGGTCCCGGAGGTAGGTTTCCTCCCCGTGGAAAATGTACAGCTGCCCCGGCTGCCCTGCGGACAGGTCCTTTTTCAGCTTGTCAAACCCGGAGGTATCCGGTTTATTTTTGGGCGGCATAATCGTCCTCCTGTTTCAGCTGCACCTCTATGGTCCCATACAGGTCGGTGCGGTAGATTTTGGCTCCTATTTTATCCAGACGGACCAGGGCGTCCCAGCCGGGGTGGCCGTATTTGTTATTCTGCCCCACAGAGATGAGGGCCAGGTCGGGCTTCACGGTCTCCAGCAGTTCCCGGGTGTTGGAGGTATTGGAGCCGTGGTGGCCGGCCACCAGCACCTCAACGTCGGGCAGGTCCGCCGTTTCCACCAGACGCCGCTCCCCCTCCGTCTCCATATCGCCGGTAATCAGCACGTCCAGTGTCTTATGGGAGACCAAAACGGTCAGGCCCAGCTCATTGGCCGCCCCCTCCTCCGCCATGGGCGGGAGGACGGTGACCGTGTCCCCCTCCCGGGTGAGATAGAACTGCTCCTCCTCCCGGATAAAGCGCACCGGAATCCCCTTCTCCCCGGCGGCGGCGATGATCTCCGCCCGGAGAGGGCTGTCCTTTTCCACGTCCGGCAGGGCGATCTCCCCCACATCAATTCGCCGCAGCAGCTGCGGGATGCCGCTGGCGTGGTCTGTGTGGTAGTGGGTCACCACCAGCAGCTCAATATCGCTCCGGCCCACCGACTGGAGGTAGTTGGCGGCCACGTCGCCGGGGTCGTCCCGGCTATCGCCGCCGCAGTCCACCAGGACAAGATATCCGGACCGAACCAGCACGCTCTGGCCCTGACCCACGTCCAGCACCGTCACCCCCATATCCCCCAGGCCGAAGGTCTCCCGAGTGAGCACCACCGCCAGAACCAGCCCGGCCGTCCCGGCGGCCAGTGGCATCCAGACCGGCCGCCGGCCCTTCCCCCGGATTGACACCAGCAGCAGAGCATAGATCAGCACCAGCCAGGCCCGGTAGTATACCGATTCCAGCGGCAGGGCAGCCAGGGCGGGTCTGGACACCAAATCAATCACCCACTGGAGATAGCGGGCCAGCCCGGCAAAGGGCACGGCCAGCACAGCCGCCGGTCCGGGCAGAACAATAGCCAGCGTCCCAACGCCCAGCCCGCCCAGGAAAAGGAATCCAATGGCCCACAGGGTGAGCAAGTTGGACAGGGGCGCAATGAGTGAGATTATATTAAAGTGGAGGGCCACCAGGGGGATGGTAAGCACCGAAGCTCCCAGCGTGGCGGAGAGGGTGGAGACGGCAAAATAGGGCCCCGCCCGCAGCAGCCGCTCCCCCCAGCCCCTGGGCTTGGAGAGCTGGTCCATGCGGAGTTTCTTCAGCAGCCACCCCTGGACCCGGTCGGACACCAGCAGAATCCCCGCCACCGCGGTAAAGGACAGCTGCAATCCGATGTGGGCGGCGGAAAAGGGATTGACCCACAGCAGCAGGAACAGGGCCAGGGCCAGCGAGGTGGGGCCGTCCCGCTCCCGGTCCAGCAGGGGGGCCAGCTGGAGCATAAGAATCATCACCGCCGCCCGCAGCACCGACGGGGTGTTGCCCGCTATGCCGCAGAACAGCGCCACCCACAGAATGGTAAACAGCGCGGTGGACCGCCTGCCCCGGCCCAGCAGGGCGGTGAGCAGGCTGGCCAGGAAGGCCAGGTGCATCCCGGACACCGCCACCGTGTGGCTCAGCCCAGCCCGCTCCAGGGAGGTGGTAAACTCGTCGGTGAGGTTGTCCCGGTTGCCCGTGACCAGGGCCCGGACAAAACCGGCCACGTCCTCCGGAAAGGCGGCGTCAATGCCGGTTTTCAGGGCCCTGGACGCCCAGGCGGCAAAGTACTGGGGCGGAATATGGGCCGGACGCTCTACCTCCAGCCGTCCATAGGCCTGGGCTCGGAGGAAAATACCCTTGGCGGTGTAGTAGGTGATCTTCTCCCCAGCAAAGGTGCGGTCCCCCAGGGTGCAGTGGGCGATGGTCTCAATCCGGTCGCCGGGGTGCAGACCGGCCCCCTGTCCGTCGGTGTACAGGATGGCGGACACCTTCACCCAGCTCTCTGTTTCCGCCCGAACCGGCACCGTACAGCCGCCGTAGCTCCCCTCCTGGGGCCAGTCGGCCACCGTGGCGGTGAGGCGGACGGTCTGGCCGTCCAGGTCCCGGGCGGGCTGGAAGAAAACCGCCATGTAGAGGGCAGTCCACAGAAAACCGCAGGCCAGGCCGGACAGGAGCAGCAGGGCGCGGGTCCGCGTCCGGCTTTTCCGCCTGACAGCAAGTCCCGTGACCACTGCCGCCAGGGCCAGCACCCCGCCCAGCGGGAGGAGAACGGGGTCCAGACCGCCGTAGACCGTCCCGAACACGGCGGCGGCAAAGGAGAAGGCAAAGGCGGCCAGTATGCGCATGTCCTCTCCCCTCCCCCTCTTTTTCTAAAGGGTATCATGTTTGGGGGGAAATTGCAAGTCTTGCCAATCCTTTGGAAATATGATAGAATCATCCCACTTTCCGAAAGGAGCACACCGCCATGACCGATTACTTCCACTTAAATATCGACCGGGATGCTCTGCTCTCCCTGTCCACCCTGGGGCTGGCCCACCTGGGGGACGGGGTCTATGAGGTGATGGTCCGCTCCTGGCTGGTGCTCCACGGCAAGGCCAAGGCCAAGGACCTGCACCGGGCCACGGTAAAATACGTGGCCGCCCCCGCCCAGGCGGAGCGGTTTGAAAAGCTTCAGCCCCTCCTCTCCGACGAGGAGGCCGACGTCTTCCGCCGGGGCCGGAACACCGCCCCCCACTCCATCCCCAAGGCGGCCAGCCGGGCCCAATACCAGACCGCCACCGGCCTGGAAGCTCTGTTTGGCTGGCTGTACCTCCAGGGGAGGACGGAGCGGCTGAATGAACTGTTTTCTGCGATGATGGGGGAGATGTCATGATTCTGTACAGACCCGTCGGGGAGCAGGAGCTCGCCCTCATTCGGGAGAGCGGATATACCGCCTTTCCACCCCGTCTGCCGGAGCAGCCTATTTTTTACCCGGTGCTGAACGAGCAGTACGCCGCTGAAATCGCCGGCAAATGGAACACAAAGGACCCAGTCTCCGGATTTAAGGGCTACGTCACCCGTTTTGAGGTAGACGACGGCTTCCTGTCCCGCTATGAGGTCCAGACAGTGGGCCGCTCTTATCACCAGGAGTATTGGATTCCCGCCGGAGATTTGACGGAGTTTAACCGACATATTATCGGAAAAATTGACGTGATTCAGACCATTAAGGGAGGGTAAATTCCATGCCTTTAGACGCGCTGTGCCTGTCGGGCGTGATCCATGAACTGAATACCAGCCTGGCCGGAGCCCGGGTGGACAAAATTTACCAGCCCGGTCGGGACGAGGTAATCCTTGCTTTGCGAACTCAGAACACAGGCAACGTGCGGCTGCTTCTGTCGGCCAACCCGGCCCATCCCCGGCTCCACCTGACCACCCTGCCCCTGGAGAACCCGGAGAAGCCCCCCATGTTCTGCATGCTGCTGCGCAAGCACATGTCCGGGGCTCGGCTGCTGGAGATTGTCCAGGCCCCTCTGGAGCGGGTAGCCGCCCTGCGCTTTGAAGCGCTGAACGAGTTGGGCGACCGGGTGGAGCGCAAATTGGTGCTGGAGGCCATCAGCCACAAGACCAACCTCCTCCTGCTGGACGGAGAGGGCCGAATTCTGGACTGCATCCGCCACACCGGGGGCGATGTCACCGCCGGCCGCCTTCTTCAGCCGGGGATGTTCTACCGGCTCCCCCCGAGCATGGACAAGGAAAATCCCCTCACTGCGGACCGGACGCGGCTGGAGTCCCTGCTGTCTGCCGCCCCGGAGGAAACCCAGGCCGATAAGTGGCTGCTGGACACCTTCGGCGGTCTGTCTCCCCTGCTCTGCCGGGAGCTGGCCCACCGGGCGGGTGGAACCACCGATGTGCGGCTCAATATTCTGGGCCCTGAGGGCCGTGGAAGGCTGCTGGACTGCCTGGAGGAGCTGCAAAATTCCGTAACAGAAAACCACTATATACCAACGATGGTATCTATGGACGGCCGCCCCCGGGACTTCACCTTCCTCCCTGTGGGACAGTATGAGGGCTCCGCCCAGGTGGAGCCCTGGCCCGCCTTCTCTCCCCTGCTGGACGCCTTCTTTGAGCAGCGGGAGCGTCAGGACCGGATCAAACAGCGGGGCCAGGACCTGATTAAAACGGTCACCAACGCCCGGGACCGGGTCAAGCGAAAAATCGCCAACCAGGAGAAGGAGCTGGCCGCCACCCGGGACCGGGACCGGCTGCGCCAGCTGGGGGACATCCTTACCAGCAATTTCTACCAGATGTCCAAGGGCATGGCCCGGCTCCGGGCGGCGGACTTTTACGACCCGGAGGGCAAGGAGGTTGAAATCAGGCTGGACCCCCTCCTCACCCCCCAGCAGAACGCCGCCAAGTACTACAAGGACTACAACCGGGCCAAAAAGGCGGAGGAGATGCTCACCATTCAGCTGGAGAAGGGCTACCACGAGCTGGACTACCTGAACAGCGTGCTGGAGAACATCTCCCTGGCCGAAGGGGAGCGGGACCTGACGGAAATCCGCCAGGAGCTGGCTGATACCGGCTACCTCCGCCGCCCCGGCAAGGCAAAGGACAGGGTGAAGCGGGTCACGTCCAAGCCTATGGAATTCCGGTCAACTGCCGGATTGCGCATCTCGGTGGGCAAGAACAACAGTCAAAACGACCTGCTCACCTGCAAGCT
>CANSXE010000040.1 GCA_947650875.1 uncultured Bacillota bacterium
TGTTGCTGCGCCCCTCCTGATAGCTGAGACGGCCGTAAAACTCCTTGTTCCCGGCATAGGCGCTGTAGCCCTCCGGCTCCGCCGTGGGCAGATAGGGGGCGAAGTCCGTCTCCTGCCGGGCCTGGGCCAGGGTGGAGAAGCTCTCCTCCCGCCAGGCGGGGATGTGCTCTGCGGTGTTCAGGTGGTCCAGGTGCAGCCCGCCACCCTCTGTCAGCGCCTGGAGGACAAACAGGGCGTTAAAGGTCTGGGCTCTTTCCAGATCTGTGTCCCCGCCCGGAACATGCTCCGACTGCACGGAGCTGTTCCGGTTGACAAACCGGACGCCGATATCGTTCTTAGTCATGAACTCGCTGCCGCAGATATAATGGTCACCATCCCGACCGAAGACCTTGCTCCAGCCGGCGACTTGTACGCCGTTGAACTCGCTGATCTCGTCCCCCCGGTCCATGTCGATGCAGCAGGTGATGGGCAGACCGCCCAGCCGCAGCTCCAGCTCAAAGTTGTACCGGCCATTTTCGCCCCAGATAGTCAGCTCCATCAGCTGACCCTGGCCGTCGTACAGGGCGCGGCCGCGAACCGTGTAGCCGCTCCAGAACAGTGTACAGGGCAGGTCGTCTCCACCTTCCGGCACACTCTCAGGACCCCAGAAGATGGCCTGGATGTCCTCCTTTGTCAGGTCCACCATAAAGCTGCCTGGCTCATAGGCACGGCAGGCGGCTGCCTCGGGACCGCCGGTAATGTCCTGATAGAGGATAACGGGAATCATGGGGGACATCAGTTGAACAAACGTATGGTTATGCACCACAAAGCTGCCGCCCGGCTCCGCCACGTCCGTATCCCCGGGCAGAGGGGCATGATCGGAGACAAATTGGTTGTCGGACTGGACCGGGTTAGCCGCAGGAGCCGGGGCCAGTCTCCACACCCCCACGCCGATAATCAGGGCGGCGCAGGCGGCCAGAGCGCCGTATTTCATCCAGGGGCGGGCGGACTTTTTCTCCGGCTCCAGATTCAGCAGGTTTTCGTGGACCGCCGAGGAAATCTCCTGCCAGTCCATATAAGATTTGTATTGTTTCATGGTAATTCTCCTTATTATCTATTCCACTAACAGCTTCCGCAGTCTCTCCCGGGCGCGGGACAGGCGGGAGCGCACCGTTCCCGGGCGGCAGCCCAGCAGCTGGGCGATCTCGTTGGTGGAGTACCCCTCGTAGTAGTGCAGGTGGATGACCGCCCGGTCCTCGGGCGGGAGGGAAAACAGCTCCTCCAGCTCCTGACGCTCCTCTGGGCCGGGGGCGGGAAGGGTGTCCGGCAGGGGCCCCACCCGCCGCCAGGCCAGGCGCAGCCGGCTTTTGCAGCCGTTCACCAGCACCCGCATCAGCCAAGCTGAGGGGGCCTCCAGGTCCGCCGGGGCCTTTTCCAGATAGCGGACAAAGGCGTCCTGCACCGCGTCCTCCGCCTCGTGGGGGTCGCCCAGGATGGCCAACGCCGCCCGGTACAGACGGGTCTCGTTGTGTGTGACAAGCATCTCCCAATCCACCGGCCGGTTGGATGTTCGGGACATTCGGGCCACCTCCTTTCACTATAATAGACGTTTCAAACAGGAGAATTGTTGCAGGGAAAGAAAAAACCTTCCCCCCGCAGGGGGAAGGCTTTGGCGCATCAGAAAATCATATCCCGCGAGATTTCCGCCAGGGAGTGGACGCCGCACATGGCCATGGTGTCGGCCAGCTCGGCTTTAATCTTGTCGGTGAGCACCTTCACGCCCTCGGCGCCCCCGCCGTAGACGGCGGTGACATAGGGCCGGGCCAGGATACAGGCGTCGGCCCCCAGGGCCAGGGCCTTGCACACATCCACGCCGGAGCGGATGCCGCCGTCCACCATCACCACCATCTGGCCCTTGACCGTCTCAGCGATGGCGGGGAGGACCTCGGCGGTGGCGGGCACGCCGTCCTGCACCCGGCCGCCGTGGTTGGACACCACGATGCCCGCCGCCCCCGCTTCCAGGGCCTTCTGGGCCCCCTTGACAGTCATGACGCCCTTGATGATAAAGGGTACCTTGGCGTACTCGATGACCTCCCGCAGCTCGGCCACCGTCTTGGAACCGGCGGGGGGCGTCAATCCCTTGAGGAAGGGCAGGCCGGCAGCGTCGATGTCCATGGCGAACATCTGGGCCCCGGATTCCTTGGCCTGGTCCAGCTTGGCGAAGAGGGTGTCCCGGTCCCAGGGTTTCACGGTGGGGATGCCCTTGCCGCCGTTTTTACCGATGGCCTTGGCCGCCGCGGCGAAGACGGCGGGATCGGTGCCGTCGCCGGTGAAGGCGGCGATTCCGGCCTGGACGCAGGCGGGCACCAGGACCTCATTGTACCCCTGGTCGGTAAATTTGTCGCCGTAGTGGAGCTTCACCGCCCCCACCGGCCCGGCAAAGACGGGCAGGTCAAAGGTCTGGCCGAAGAGGGTGTACCGGGTGTCCACCGGGCCGTTTTCGCAGATGGTGTCCATATTCAGGCACACCTCCTGCCATGCGTCGTAGTTGCGGGCGGCCACGGTACCGGTGCCTTTAGCGCCGGGACCGGGCATCGTGTTCCGGCACGCCCGGCCGTTGCACACCGGACACGCTTTGCAGTAAGGTCCGCTGCACTCCCGGGCTGCCGCTAAAATCTCTTGATAGGTCATGGGTTTCTCCTCCTCATTTTTCTGCTCAAATTATATTGATCACCGAATATCCACCATCAGCTCCAGCCGTCCCAGCTTGAGTACGCTGCCGCTGGAGATTTCCGCCACATCGCCCACCTGTATTCCGTCTACATAGGTCCCATTTTTCGAGCCTAAATCCCGGATTTTAAATATATTTCCCGCCACAAATATCTCACAATGGGTCCCGGAAACCGATCTCTCATAATCCAAAACAATCTGGTTGGACGGGCTGCGGCCAATCGTCACCTTGCCGCACAGCGGTACCTCAAAATGGCGGTTGGGATCGGTGCGGTCTGTCAGCTTTAAAATCAGGCGCCTGTCGTTGTTAATCAGCAGCATAGTGCCCCCGCCGGACAACTCGCCGGGGAGATTCAGCTCTGTTCCGCCCCCGCCTGCGTTAAGGTTCAGCTCTACGGGCTCAATGCGGTTCTTCTCCTTTTTGCGGCGAATCAGGAGGAAGACCACCACACCGACAATCAGCACGGCAGCGGCCGCGAGTATCACAATCAGCAGCATAAACGGAAATTCCGAATCCGGCTCTGGCTCCGGCTGAGGGTCGGGAGCCGGATCAGCGTGGTCGGCCGGCGGCTCCTCAGGGGTGTCTTTTACGGTACCAAAGGGCATCGTGGCCTGTGTCTCCGCTACAGCGCCGTCACGAAAGGTCAGCTGCACTCCTTTCACAGAGCCATCCTGAAGGGCTTCTGGAATTTTAACCTCCACACAAACCGGAAGCTCGGCGCCGCTCATGGCCTGAACCACGCTTAACGTATCGGTCAGCTCGCCCAGCGTCCAGCTTAACCCGTTTGTCTGGCGGGACAGGGCGTACATCTCTTTTAAATTCTGCCCATTATTTTGATTGACAGAGCCCAGCGTATAGATGGGGATGGCCTGCTCCTTCAGCCGCCGGGACAGCTCCTCCCGGGTCAATCCTCCCGGGTTGTTGTCCACCCCGTCGGAGATGATGATAACCCGTACAAATTCGTCGCCGTCCCGCTCCATCTCCCGGTCCAGCAGCTCGGACAGCACATCTGTGAGGTAGGTCTCCTGGTCCTCGTGCTCCAGCTGATCAATCTGGACCTTTAACTCGGTATAGTTCTGGCTGTCCTCCAGCAGCACCGTGAGCTTATCGCTGAAGGTACACAGATTAAACCGCTCATTTTGTGCCCGGCCCGCCACAAGATCGGTGAGAAGCCGCTTGGCCGTCTCGCGGTCTTCCCCGCTGATCGACAGGGAGTTATCCATCAGCAGCCAGGTGACCACGGACAGGTCTCCGCTGTCTGTAACCCGCGCCTTCACGCCGCTCTCCGTTCCGATATGGGCCTGAACCTTCTGTTCCTCGCCGCTGTGCTTCACATACAGCAGCAGGGAGTCCTCCAGCATCCTCTGCTCCAAAACGACAGCGGAAACGGCGGCGTAGGAAACGACTGTAACTGCGGCCATTAAACACGCCGCAGTTACCATGCTGATTCCCTTTTTTAACCAGTTTAATTTAGTTCCGTGCATTTGCGATCCTCCACGCTTCCAGCTCAGCCTCTTTGATCCGTTGGGCAATCGTCCGGACCGCCTGGGCGATATTGTCCAGGTTTCCGGCCGTGATGAGGATATCGCCCTCCACCTTCTGCACTTTTTTGATGTACTGAGGTGTGCTGTCGCTTTTCCATGCGGAATTTACATCGTTCAGAATGTCATCCATCGTACCGTCGGCCGCTTTTCTCAATTTCTTTGCGACAGTCTCCATCTCGCCGGCCTGCTTGATTGCCTTATCATAGTTAAAATATATCTCTGACAAGCTGCTCATTCCATCTCAGCCCCCTTTATACAATCAGGTTGGTTTGAAGCCGTGCGTTAGTCTCTGCTACGGACTGCTCCGTCTCGCTGTAGATTCCGGCCATGGCCAGCAGGTCTGCCGGGTGTTCCTCCAGACGGCGGATGATATACTGGATGTCCTCCTGATAGGAGACATAGCTCTCTCGGTCCCTCGTTCCGGCCTCACCCTGCCAGTAGCCCTTTGTTCTGGCGGCAATTTCCTCCGCCCGGTTGAAATGCTGTTGAATATCCTTAATAATATCGGTAAACTCCCCCGCCTTCTGGCGAAGCACCTCCGGCGTGACGCGCAATACAATACCGGCCATCTTCTCTCCTCCAATCCGCTCTAAACCTTAATTGAGCTTACAACCTGTTCCACTGCAATTTCGCATTTGTCATACTCCTCGCGGGCCTCGCCTGTCTTCTCGGTAAGGGTCTGCATCGCCTTTACCAGCTCCCGCAGCCGGCCCAGGTCATCCCGTACAGCGGCGGCAAAGGCCTGCTTCGCGGGCCCGTCCCACATCCCCTCCAGTTGGGTCAGAACAGTCTCCAGCCTTTCGGCCCCCTTGGCGGCGCCCTGAAGCTCTTCCTCAATTGACGATACATCATTTTTCAGCGTACCGGTGTTGACCTCAATGATCTGATTTGCCATAACAGCTCCCCCTGCCTATTGATTTATAATCGTTCGGATTCGATCGCTGACTCCGCTGCCAGGAGCAAACACGACAACGTCTCCCCTGATACGGCTTGCGGATGTCCGTTCCTCCAGGCGCTCCACGTTTTTTTCCTCCGCCGCTCGATACAGGTCGGCAATTTCCCGCAGTGCGCAGGACATGTCCACAACTTTGGCGGTGGACAGCGACAGGTTGTCCTCCTGTCTCTTCAGCTGCCGCCGGCACTCCTCCAGCTGGGAATGGCAGCGCAGCTGCCGCCGCACTTCCTCGACCTCTTCCCTCGCCTGCCGCAGCAGGCGTGAGAGGTCCAGCAGCTCCTGACTGGCCATGTCCGCTTTTCTCGGTTCGATCTTCATGTGCCAATTCTCCTTTTATGTGTCTCCATCATACCACCTGCGGCCCCCCAGCCGCTGCGTCAGGCGACGAACGGCAGACTTTTGGGGATGAACGACCTGTTTACACCAGAACCAGCTCCGCTCCGCCGCAAATTCCGTAGTCGTTCAGACACATATTCTTATCGCACAGCACCTGGTTATCCGTGGAGCACAGCACCATCTGATCCAGCTCCCCGCCAAAGGGAACGCACTCCTTCTGCATGATGAGCTCCACCAGCTCCTCCATCAGCTCTCCCACACGGGCCTTCTCCTCTACGGAGAAATTGTACACCTTCTCCAGCGCGGGAACATTTACATTAACAATGATCATGCTCTTCCTTTCCGAAGCACTCTGCCAGCATATCTGACAGCGTCTCCTGCGTATAATAGGCGGCTTGCTTCCTGCCGCTCCGGCAGATCCTCTGTCGTCCTCTGCGCCTGTACACCTGGTAGACCTCAACAGCCGGCCCGCCGTTTACATGCTTTTCCATCTGAAGAAGGGGCTGTGTAACGGCGCTGTCCTGCTCGTCCTCCGGCAGGGATTCCAATTCCCGCACATCCTCCGCCGTCAGTACCGGCGGCTCCAGCAGGCCGCTGTCAAACAGCCACCCCTCCAATTCGGCCCGGTCCAGCCGCCGCAGCCGGTACTGCGTCGTTACAATGACATCCGCCAGCTCGACCAGACAGATGAAATGCTCCGCCCAATAGCACAGCGCCGTCCCCCCGCTCCCGCCGGAAATATAAACTGCCCAGGGTGCGTTCCGAATTTCGTCAAACATTTTGCCGGACGGCGACAGGACAAAGCTGTCCCCCTCCCTCTGGATAAGCCCCCGCTGGAACACAGCTGCAAAGGCCGCCGTCAGCGCAGTGTCCTCCGGTGCTCCTCCGTCGCTGAGAAGGGAACATGCCGGGCCCCCGGCCAGCTCCAGCAGAATCATAAACTCCGCGGGGGAAAAATACAGACTTCTCTCAACTCTCATGACCAAACACCTTTAAATTCCGACTTGTAGCTGCGGGAGATCGGAACACCCAGCTGGTCGTTAAGCTCGATGCAGCTTTCGCCGGGACGAATCCGCACAATCTTGTCCAGATTTACGATATAGCTTCTGTGACAGCGGCGAAATTGCTCCGGGAGCTGTTTTTCCAGCGACTCGATCGTGTTATAAAAGGCGTATTCCTCGTTTTTCGTCCGCAGAAACAGCTTTTTGTCCCGGGCTTCAAAGTAATAGATGTGAAAAAAGGGGATAAAAATCTTCTCTTCCCGGGTGTCCACCAAAAAACAGGATTCCGTCTCCTTGCGGTTGAAGCGCTCGAAAAAGCTGTCCATAAACTCGGCGTTCACCGTGTCCAGCTGCTCCCCGGTCAGCGGACGAAGCATCAGGGAATCGGGGGCTATCCCCGGCCGCAGATACTCCAGCGGAGAGATGGAGGGGTCTGTAATCAGCATCACCATTGTCTCTCCATAGCGGCGGCGGAAGGCGCGCAGCTCTTCCACCGCCTGCCCCTTTCGGAACTCATAGTACAGCAGATCCACCGGCTTCTCCGCCTCCACAGCAGCAGCAAGGGTTCCGTCCTCCTCCGCACGCTCCAGCTGGAGCGGCTCCTCGCTGCGCCGGGCTATCTGCTCCCGGCAGCTTTGGTCAATCAATGTCAGCTCCCGCTTGTCCTGGCCGCAGACAAAAACCGCAATCATGTCTCCTTCTCTCCCATCAGCACATCGGTACAATAACCTTAATCTGGCGGTCCTCCCGGTTCTCACTGGGGATCATGCCGACGCCGGGCTTGGCAGAGCGGTCCTGTTCCTGGTAGCTCACGTTCTCAAAGGGGAACAGCTTCTGCTCCCCGACCCGTCCGCCAAAGCGGATGCCGGACCGGTAGCCGCGCATACTGTCGAAGCAGGTGTGACCCATCAGGTCCTTCTCCTCCCGGTCGCTGACCTCCCCATACAGGAAGATGTTGTAGCCCATTCCCCGCTCACACAGGGTCTCAAACAGGTCCTGTGCGTTAAAGGCGGGGGACTCCGGGTTGTGCAGCTGCTGAATCAGAGCGGTCATGTTTCCAATGAAGATATCAATCCTCCGGTTTTCCAGGGCCGCGGTAAACATCTCCTTGGGGCTTGCCTTTTGATCAATACAGGCCTTTTTAATTGTGGCGCGGCTGATGAGCTCTCCGTGAATCCGGGCCAGGAAGTCGTATACCGCCTGGGCGTCTGTACACCGGGTTAAGGATTTCTCCTGTGAAATCCGCTCAAACCGGTTATCGTCAATCTCCAGTATGGCGATCTCGTCTCCCCGGTCCAGCCCGGTGAGCATCAGGTTTTCCATAAAGACAGATTTGCCGCTCTTTTTGGCCCCCGTTACCAGGAATATGTAATTTTCCACCAGGTCAAAGGAGTAGATGTCCGCAAACTCAAAGTCATAGCCCACGGGCATCCGTTCAGGCTGCGCCAGAAGCTGACCATATTCCGGCAGGTCGGTAAAGTCCGCCCGGACCGGATTCTCCGGAATACAGGGGATGGCCCGGGCCCGAGGGCCGGGATAGGCGGCGTTCATCCTGTCCACCGATTCTTTCAGCAGGTCGATCCGCTTTGGGCCGTCCTCCGCATGGGCGGCCAGGGCGGTCTGAAATTCCAGAATCCGCTCGCCGCAGTACATCAGACCGCGGCCCTTCACTTTACCCTCGGGCAGAACCGGCGGCCGGATGACCCGCAGCACATCGGCGTAGGCAAAGGAGTCCTGCATTTCCAGCGACACGCCGGTGCGGAAGTTTTCCGCCAGCCGGCCCGGAAGCTCCTGCATGCCGATTCCTCCGGCGGAGACCAGAAGGTAGACGCCGCAGCTGACGCCCTCCTTGGCCAGGCGCATCATGTTGGTCTCGTAGGTCTCGCCGGTCTTGTCGTGGAAGCTGCCGTAGTTGTCAATGACAATCAGAATCGCCGGGACGGTCCAGCCGTTGTGATTCACATAGTCGGCAAAGCTGGTGCCGGCAAACAGCTCCTTGCGCTCATCCAGAATGCAGGATATCATGGTAAAAAACTTTCCAAACCGGTCGTTGTCCAGGTCCCCCTCATCCAGATAGCCGCCCACATGCTTCAGCCCGGAGAAGACAGAGAGCAGCTTGGCGCTGAAGTCCAGACAGTAGATGTTCAGCAGCTCCGGCGTGTAGCAGGAGACCAGGGAGTAAACCACCGTCTGAAGCAGGGTGGATTTTCCGGTGGATACGGTGCCGATTACCATGTGGTGCCCGCCCCGGGCAAAGTCCAGGGAGACAGGCATCTGGGCCTGGTTGGCCGGATCGTCGGCCATACCAATTACGGCACTGAGCTGGAAGCGGCGGGGCTGTTCCCGCCAGGCGCTGCCGTCGAATGCGGAGCGGGCATAGGTGTCCAGAGCATCCAGATACAGGAAGTCGGGCAAAACAGGAAGCCACAGCTTTCGGATTTTCTCCACGCCCAGCTCCTCCGCCACGCCGCGCAGGTAATCCACCGTCACCTCCAGCTGAGTTCTGGACTTCACCTCCGGCAGGCGCTTGCCCTCCCGGGCGGCCAGACGGATCAGCTGGACGACAAGCTGGCTGTCGTCCTCCACATCCGCCAGCTCCTGGTATACGGAACAAAAGTCCCCAATTCGGGTGGTATTGAACTGATTTTCCTCAAAATCGGGCTGTATCTGACCGAGTTTTTGATAAAAACGCTCCCGGAACTCCTGGACCTCCCCAAACTGGAAGCCGGCTTCGGTGACGTATATTCCAGTTTCCGCCTGGGTGGCCCGCAGAATATCCACCAGTTGACCCACCCAGCGCCGCTTCAGCTCCTCCTTGCGCTTGACCTTGGCGTGGTTGCCGGCCAGGTCCACCTTGCCAGTGGCGCTGAGCATCTGCGCAATCAGCAGGCTGCCGCCCAGCTCCTCGTCGTAGAAGGCCCCCGACCAGCCGCTCTGAAAGAGCTCAAAAATCTCGTCGTTGCCCACCTGGAGGTAGCACCGGCCCGCCTGCGTCAGGTAGGCGGCCTCAGTCCGGTGGAGCATGTCCATAGAGTCCTGCCGGTCCTGCACCCGGAGACAGAGACGGAACTTGCTGTTGGCCCAGATATTTTCATCCACCGTTCCTGATGGCCGCTGGGTGGAGAGAATCAGATGGACGCCCAGACTGCGGCCCACCTGAGCCACGCTGATGAGCTCCTTCATAAACTCCGGCTCCTCCCGTTTCAGCTCGGCAAACTCGTCGATGATGATAAACAGGTGGGGCACCGGCTCCACCGCGTCCCCGCTCTTGTACAGGGCGGTGTAGCCGTTGATATTGTTGACGCCGTACTCTGTGAAAATTCTCTGCCGCCTGCGGTTCTCCGACTGGATGGAGACCATGGCCCGCTTGACCTGACCGCCTGACAGATTGGATATGGAGCCAATCATGTGGGGCAGGCCGTCGAACAGGTTGGCCATGCCGCCGCCCTTGTAGTCAATGATGAAAAAGCCCACGTCCTCCGGGCTGAAATTGACGGCCAGGGAGAGGATATACGTCTGCAGCGTCTCCGATTTTCCCGAGCCGGTGGTGCCAGCCACCAGGCCGTGGGGGCCGTGGTAGCGCTCGTGAATATCCAGATAACAGGGGGTGTTTCCGCTGCGGAAGCCCACCAGCGCCTTCATAGAGACAATGCTGTTGGCCTTTTTCCACCGTTCGGCGGCGTTCAGCCCATCTGGCCGGCTGACGCCGAACATGTCAAAGAAGGTAAGGGCATTGGGAATCTCACCCTCCTGTTCCGACTCAATTACCTCAATTCTCCCCAGCGTCTTGGCCAGATTTTTCAGGCTGTCCCCCGATACGCTGTCAAACTGCACGGGAATGCCGTCCGCCCGGCCAGTCCTTGTGCTGTATACACCCTGATACTGGCCGTCCCGCTCTACGATACACTCGCATTCATTCGGCAGGTCCTCCGGACGGGCCGCCAGCAGAACGGTAGACAGGCCCAGATCGTTGTCCCGGTCAAAGACATAGTGGGCAATTGCTTCCCCATCCAGCAGCCTGGGTTCGGCAACAAAGAGGATAAAACGAGGTTTCAGCCCCTTCTTCCCCTCTCTTTCCTCCTCCCGCGTCCGCAGAACCTGCGTCAGCGCATGAAATACGTCTCCAATCTCGGTTTTATTGGTGGCGATATAGCGTATCTTTTTGTCGCTGGACCACACATGGGGCAGCCACATGGCAAAATCCCAGGTCTCACGGTCGATATCATTGCCGCCGTCGCAGACAATGGCGAGCTTCACATCCGTGTAGCAGTTCGCCGTGGCGAGCTGGGCAATCATCGCCTTGGCAATCTCGATGGCGGCCCTGCGGTTTTCTCCGCCGGCAATCCCCACCAGCCGGTTCTGGAGGAGGTCCACCGTCACCGGAACCTTATGCAGTGTACGGAAATTGTCCTGAATCACCTGGGGCTTATCTGCCAGGGTATCGTCCACCAGGGTAAACCGCTCCTTGGGGATGGAAATGGCCGCCTGAAACGGGATGTCACCGATCCCCAGCCGGACGGCCAGAAAATCCTCGTGAAACTCGTTCCGGTTCCACAGCAGGGCGGAGTGTTCGTTCAGCGCGGCGCACTCCGGGGCGCTGAGATACCGCCTGTTCAGCACCGCAGCGTTCTCATTATGGGCCTTTTCAATCTTGTCCCGCATCCGAATCAGATACTCGCCGTAGCGCTCAAACCGCCGGTTTTCCTCCCGCTTTCGCATTTTGGCCCCATGGCGCACATTCAGAAGGGCCCACATGGTACCGATCAGCGCGGAGGCTATCGCCGTAATCATTCCCATATACATAAACGCTCCGGAAGCGGCGCCGCTGCTGCGGTTGGCCCATATGGTGACCGCACTGCCCAGCAGCATGGGAATGGTCATGGTGAGGGCCGGCCCGATGGTCATGGCCAGCGGAGTCTGCTGGCTGTTCGGCGGATTGGGGGGCGCTTCGATTTCAAAGGGCTCTGTATACAGCTTTTCCAGCTCCCGGGGCGACCGGCGGAACAGGATGTGATGGCTCCCCCCCTCCCGCAGGGGCCCCGCCAGGGACTGTATCTCCTTCGTCTCAAGGGGGGTAAGGGATATGTTTAAATGATCGCATTCATCCACGGCGATCATATTTCCCAAATAGATGATATTCAGGCGCATAACCCGGATGCTGTCGCCGTAGCTCAGGATGGTACTGCCGTACACCCGTTTAAAATTCAAATAAGTCCCGTTTGTGGACTTGTCGCACAACTTGGCCGTACCGCCCTCTATCACAATGGAGCAGTGCTCGCCGGAAACGAAGTCATTCTCATACTGAATTACATTCCCGGCCTTCCGGCCAATGGTAATTTCCTGTAAACCGGACAGCGCATATTTCCGATAGACAGAAAAAGGGGTTTTCTGGACAAAGCTGATGACAGTAATTCGGTCCCCCCGCCCGCCGTCGGCCTCGAAGCGGGAGCCGTCTTGAATTTGTACCCGCTTCTTATCTGCCGCCCCGGATATAATGGTGGCGTTTTGGAACTCCAGCTCCCATTCGTCCCCCTGCTTCTCCAAAACAAGCCGGATGTCCTGCTCCAGGGCAAACAGCTCCTTCTGAAGCAATATCTCCAGCTCGTCCTGCCCCCGCTCCGGGAGCGTCACCTCACGAAAGCCCTTTTGACTGTAGATTGACAGAACCATTCCCATTATGTGCACCTTCCGTCCTTCTGTGCCGCGCACCCGGCACCTGCTGCTCTCATCATCCCTTAAATTTTCGGAATTCTATCTCCGCCGTGCCCAGCTGTATACGGTCTCCGTCGTTCAGATAGACTCCCTCCGTCCCTACAAGAAAGGATTTTTTGCCGCGGATCAGAATTGTTTTCACCGCCGGCAGGCTTCTCACGCAAAAGCGCTTGCCGATCATACGGACTTCGCAGTGCCGCTGGGCCACGCCGTCGCGGGCGAGGACAAGGGCGTTGTCCCCGCCGCTTCCAACGGTAATATTTTGTTCCCCGCGAAACACATACCTCCGGCGGGAATAGGCGGAGAGCTCCGTCAGCTCCGCCATGATGGACGGGGCTCCGGTCCCCCTCCCGTTAACGGCCTTGTCATCCCAGCTGACTGCCATGGGTCCCTCCGGACCGGAGCTCCCCGACTCCATATTCGGATTGCGCAGCGCGTCATTCAGCGCCTCGTTTCTGCGCTTCATTTGGGATATCTCCTCAAACCGCCTGCGCTTACTTCTCCAGCGCATCCAGATTGTCAGCCCGGCGATGAGGGCCACACCGGCAACGGCGGCCAGTATATACTTTATCATGATCCCCGCTTGTCCTTTCTCAAAAGGCTGGCAGCTCACGCCGGCAGCCGTATATCAGCACACCCGAAGCGCACAGGCGCTCCGGGCGGCTGGATTTTCCCACGGCGTGTTCCGGCGGTATATCAGACGATGCCGCTGGTCTTGAGGGAGCTGGCGGTCTGAAGGTTGGCCTTCTCGGCTTCCTGATAGGCCTTGGCCATCTCCTGAAGGTCGGTGGTGTGCTCCTGAATCATCTTGTGCAGCTTCTGCATATCGGGGTCCAGGGCCTTGAGCTTGTTGTAATACTCGGTGGCCGCCTCTCCGGCCCAGGTGGAGTTCAGCTGGCCCACGATATCCAGCATGCTTCTGGTCAGGTTGTTCACCTTTTGATCGGAGCCCTGAAACTGGGAGGAAGCGGAAATCAGCTTCTCGGGAGTTACTCTCAAATTACCGGTCATATCTATTATCTCCTTTTCTATTCTCAGGCGGCCGGGTCTGCTGGCCGCCGCTGTTCGAGGTATGTAAAGCCGCGCCCGGGCTTACTTTCTGGTTGTGGCGATGCCGATGTTCCGCTGCTCGGCCTCCTCATACTTCTGAGCGTCCGCCCGGAGCGCCTGGACGTACTTTTCGATATTTTGGGCAAACAGGTCCATCTTCTGCTTGTCGTCGTTGAACGCTTTGCGGAACGCCTTTTGGGCCTCGCCCTCCCACATGCCGGACAGCTCCTGCTCGTAGCCCACCATACTGGTTACTTCCTGCTGAAATTGCCGGTTCAGCTGCTCCAGTTCATCCGCCTTGCTGCGAAGCTCGCTGGGTGTCACTCTGATTTCTGCCATTGTTTTTTCCTCCTAAGATTTTAATTATTTTATTTCGTGTATCACCTTGCTGTAATGCCATCATACCAGCTTTTCCATCATGGGAGGGGCATACCTGACAAACAGCAGCTTAAATTGGACGAGCTGCACCTTAACAGGCAGCCGGTCAATCCCCGTCTCCGTCCTGCTGGCTCAGCCAGTTCAGAAAGGCCAGTCCCTCTCCATCCTGAAGGCCGATAAAATACAAGCGGGCAATCTGCTCTGTATCAAACAAATACAGCTTATCTGGGTCCAGAAGCCCCTCCGGATACAGGCAGGCACTGTAGTCCCAAACCTTGTCAGAGTCCGCTTGCTTTTGCTTAACGCCCACAATCATGATGCGTTTCTGGCTGTCTTTCAACAGGACAACAGATCCAATCGGCAAATATTTCTTTCTCAATGGTATCATCCTTTCTGATCGGCCAGCTCCCGGAGCGGATACCGGGCCCCGCACTGCTGGCAGTCATAAAAATACAGGTAGTGCTTTACATCGGCGTTTTTAGGTAGATAATAGCCCCGCTTATCCACAAAATCGCTGCCCTTCTTTATCTCAAACTCCTTGCGCTTTTCCAGCTTGCCCCCACATCTGGGGCATACCTTTTTGAAAAACAGAATATAACGCAGCTCCCGCGCGGTAAATTCATACCGGAACGCCGTATTCTTCATTTCGCGCCTCCATACTGGCAGTAGTTGCTATTTTGCGGCAGTCGCTGGTTCACCAGCCACGCCCGCCTCCACCTCCTGCACCGCTTCTGCTCACAACAGTTGTGGCCTGATTCGAATCGGCACTGTAATTTCCAAAGGTTATAAGATCCAGAAAGTCTGACCAGCCCTGGTCGTTGAACCCGATCTCCACTCCAAAGGATACTCCCAGCAGGGCAGCAGCGCCACCCTCTATAACAAACTTGTTGTCCTCAATTCCGACTTTACCCTCTCCGCCCACTGCACCGGCATAGCCGCCCACCTTTCCAGTGATCTCAAAGCCCAGAATATTAATCGTTCCGGAGGCCTCTCCTTCCGCAGCGGAAATCATCGCCTTACCCGACAAATTGGCGTTAACACCATCATCGCCAATGGAAAACTCTCCTGCCCCTTCCAGCGTAGCATTTCCCAGTCCTCCCTCGAGCTCTATCTCAGTGCCCAAGTTATCCGTTCCGATTGTGGACTTGGCATCTCCGGCTAGTAAAGAACCTGTCACTCCAATCCCGAGCTCCGCATCCACAAACGACCAGCTGTCCTCTCTGTTCGTCCATTCGCCGTCTTGATACTTTTTCTCTGTTTCAAACTCCATAAACTTAAATTCCGCCTTCGTTTCAGCCTCCACCTTGCCCACATAGCCGTTGACTTCGACATTGCCCCAGTCTCCCTCAGCCTTGCCGCTGGCCTTGCCCACCCAGGCCGTTACGCCTGGGTTGCTCTCAGACAGCTCATAGCCCAGTCCGCTGAGTCCTCCGCTGAAATGTGTATTGGTGGATGGGTCCAGCATAAACGGGATGCCACTCGCCAAATACAACAGGGCTGTACCAGGAGAGATCAGGCTCAACGCACCCAGAACGGAGAGCGGCTTTCCCTCCATAATGCCCTCAAAAAGTTTGGAGAGATACTCCTCAATCGTGCTCTTCTCCACACCGCTGTTTTCTTGGATCGACATCTTCTCCGCCGCCACCAGGTCCCGGTTTTTGCCCTCTGACTGCTCGTAGAGGAGGATAATCTCCTCCAGGCCGGAGCGCAGTGCGCCGGTGCTCTGCTGCTCCCTCGTGATCTGCTCTGCCACCTCCCGCAGGCGCTGGGAGATATTTTCCTGCCCCGCAATTTTATAGCGCAGGCCGCTGCGGATGCTGTCCACATCCTGGCAGAGCTCTTTCAAGGTATTCTCCAAGGAATCCTGCCGGCCGAGAACCGCCTTCGCCTTGGATGGCTCAATCTTTATCTTTGCCATGTCAACCTCCGGATCGTATATTTCTTGTTCCGAACTGACGCCATGGTACCACGGCCGGCTGTCCATCGCCTTCAAATCCGACAGACGGCTGCTAAAATCGGATGAATGAAATCATTCCGCATTTTTATCCAGACTTGGAAATACTGAATTTTATTGTATAGTCTGTGCATAAATTTGTCAATAGAAAATCGAGATTCCTGGGGATTCTTGGAGAAAGCGCCCGAAGGCAGGGGAAAGGGCGGGGCCCTTTGGGACCCCACCCTTTGCGGCGTTACTTTATCAGCTTTTCTGTCTGGGAAAGCAGCTCGGTCTCCTCCCCGGCTATCAGCTCCGTGCTCTGTTCCGGCTGAGACTGCACTGCCTCACGGCGGATGGTGACCCGCTCCGTGGGGTAGCCGTTCCGCAGCCGCTGGGTCACGTTGGACACCGCGTCCCCATAGACCGCCGTCTCCGGTCTGTATTTGGGCTTCTTAATCAGAAACACCAGGGCGACAATGATTGTCAAAACCAACAGGCCCACACCGCTGTAAAATACCATTTGTCCGGTTATCATAAATACTCATTCCTTCCTGTTTGACATTAGGCCTTGTTTGAAAAATAAATATTGCACACATGACAAAGAAGTGTAAAATAGG
>CANSXE010000041.1 GCA_947650875.1 uncultured Bacillota bacterium
AGGTCCTCGTGGATGGCGGCGAACTTCTGGGGGTCGCCGTCCCGGCCGGCCTTCACGTCGTCGTAGATAAGGGACATCACCAGCTCTTGGGCCTGGGGCGAGGGGATAACGGCCTGTATTCCGGCGGCGGAAAATTCCTTCTGGTAGAGCCCGGTCCGGATGGTGCCGTCGGTGGCCAGGATGCCGGGCCGGCGCAGTCCCCGGGCGGCCAGCAGTTGGGCGGTCTCCCGAATCATGTGGAGAATGGGAATGCTGATCCCCTCCTGCACCCGGTCCAGAAAGAAGTGGGAGGTGTTGCAGGGGACGGCGATGCAGGTACACCCCGCGTTTTCCAGCAGACGGGCGTCGGCCAGCAGGCGGCGGTACACCGCCTCCCGCTCCTCCTCGCTGCCCAGAATGGCGGCGGTGCGGTCGGGCATGTCCGTGTCAGAGAGAATCAGGGCGTTGACGTGCTCCTGATCCGACCGGGCGGCGGTGCGGTCGAGAATGAACTGATAAAAGGTGTTGGTGGCCTGGGGGCCCATGCCGCCAAGAACACCGAGACGGTACTGCATAGGATGCTCCTTTTGATGATGTGGATGGCCCCCTTGCGAAAGGGGGCTGGCATTCGCGCAGCGAATGACTGGGGGATTCTGTTTAACTGGGCCGTGCCGGTGGACGGAATCCCCCCGCCGCTTCGCGGCCCTCCCCCCTTTGACAAGGGGGGCGTTTGCGCGCGTTTGGTCAGAGCCTTACTCCTCCGGTACCTTATTGTACCGGTCAAACCGCTTGATGTTGCCCAGGTGGTTTTTACACACCCGCAGGCGGCGGCGCAGGGATGCGTCCTTGGAATAGACCAGGGAGTGGGAATCCGCCCCGGCCTTGATAAGGGAGCGCATCTCCTCGTGATACTGCCTGGGGGTGAATTTAAAGGCCACCTTTTTGGGGACCATCCGCCACAGGGAGCGGTTTTTCGTCATGGTGAAGGGGAGGTCCTTCCCTTCCACCCGGTCCTCCACCACCAGCCGGGCGATGTTATGCCCCGCGCCGGTGACGTAGTAGTTGCTCCGGCCCTGGCGGCAGTTGATCTCAAAGGCCTTGTATTTGCCGTCCCGGCGGTCGTACTTGATATCGAAGTTGGAGAAGCCCACAAAGTGCAGGGCTTCGAGAAGGCCCTTAATCTTCAGCTCCAGGGCCTCGTCCCCCTCAGTGAGGATGACGGCGTGGTTGCCGATGCCGTGGGGGGAGTGCTCCTCCAGCAGCACATGGCCCAGGCACATGGTGGTCACCCGGGCGTTGCGGTCGGAGTAGCTGGTGAGCACCCGCATATAGCTGTCGTCCCCGGGGATGAACTCCTGAAGGACCATGTGGTCCTGATAGCCGGCGGCGTAGACGTGGTCCAGGCTCTCCAGCAGCTCCTCCCAGCTCTGGCAGATGTACACCTTGGCCAGGGAGTGGTCGCCGCAGGCCCAGTAGGCCACGCTGTCGGCGGGCTTGGCGATGTAGGGCGGGCCCCAGGGCAGGGAGAAGTCGTGGCCCATGGATTTGTCGTAGATGAAGGTGGCCGGGTGGTCGATGCCGTGCTGGTCGCACAGCGCATAGAATTTTTCCTTGTTGATGAGGGTGTCCAGCAGGCTGCCGTCGATGTAGGGGGCGATTACGTTCTCCGGCAGGGAGTCCTTGCAGTGGGCGGCCAGCTGGACATAGCTGTCCCCGCAGCCCAGCAGGATGATCTTCTTGTGGGGGAACTCCTCCGCCACCGCCTGGGCGTTGCGGCGGAAGGCGGTCTCGTCCTCGTTGTCGGGGCACACCCGGTAGTCGATGATGGCGCTGCCGTGGCAGGGGAAGGATGGGTACTTGCCATAGGCGATGGAACGCACCCCGTAGGCCTCGTGAAAGGCCCGGGCCACGCTGTATACGTTGATATCGCCGCCAAAGAGCAGCGGCTGGAATTTCAGGTCAGGCATGATAAAACCTCGCTTGTATTTTGTAGGGGCGGCCTGTGGCCGCCCGCGGTTTCAGGGGGAAGTTCCGGGGGATAGCGGGCGCACAATGTGCGCCCCTACATCATAATGCGCACCGGCGCTGTAGGGGCGGACATTGTCCGCCCGCAGTTCAGAGGGCGGTTCCGGGAATGGCGGCCACAGGCCGCCCCTGCCATAACGTCACCGAAATTCCCTTACAAAACCCCTGGCAAAGATGGGGTCCATATCGAAGGCGGCCAAGTCGCCGGCGGAGCACTTCACATTGGTGACATTGAGCAGGGTCTCGGTGGCGCCGATGGGGCCGATAAGCTTCACCCGCTGGCCGCCGACGCGGACCGTCCGCTTTTTGGAGCGCCGCCACTGCTGCCACAGGGCCCAGAATCCGGTCTCCCGGGGCCGGACCACGCCAAAACCGTTCTGATAGCCCACGGGCAGCACCGCCACCCGGGTGGGCCGTTTCAGGGTGATGGGCCGGTCGGTGCCCACGGAATGGCCCTTGGGCAGCCAGCGGACCTCGGACAGGGGGGCCTCGCCGTAGCCCACCGCCTTCAGCCGGTCATCCCGGGTGCGGCGGCACCGGCCCAGGATGGCCGAGCCCGCCCGCACCCCGTCCAGCCGGGCGCTGTCGTTGTGGAGCAGGGCGAAGGAGCCGGCGGCGTGGACGGTGCCCGTCTCAAAGCCGGCGGCATGGATGGTGTCCAGCACCTGGTGGAACTGCTCCAGCTGGTGGGCGCACTCCGGGTCGCCCACCTTCATGGCGTGGAGCTGGGTGTAGATGCCCTCCAGGGCCACGTTGGGCAGGGAGCGGTAGGCCAGCAGGATTTTCTCCGGCTCGCTGACCAGAAAGCCGCCGAAGCCCATCCCCGTGTCCACCTGGATGTGGGCGCAGGCCACGGTGGACCGGTTCTCCGCCAGGGCGTTGAGGGCCAGGCCGGTGTCCACCGAGGAGATGGTGCACACCACGTTCAGGTCCACCAGCTGCTCCAGCTCCTCCCGGTCGGTGGTGGAGCGGAGCATGAGGATCTCCTCGTCCTCAAAGCCGGCCTGGCGCAGCTTCTCCGCCTCCTTCACCTCGTACACGGCAAAACGGCCGATGCCCTCCGCCCGGAGGAGCCTGGCCATGGGGACGATGCCCGCTCCCCCGCCGTCGCCGGTGAGGACGCCGTAGATGACCGCCCCCGCGGCCCGCTCCTTGATGATGGACAGGTTGTGCTTGACCGCGGCCCTCTCGATGACCAGCTTGCGCATAAGGATAGCCCCCTTCTGTCTCTTGGGAATATCGAAATCATGTGGCTTGGAATGTCAATCCACTCTATTTTACCACTCCTGGGCAAAAATAGCAACGGTCAGCGCCGGAACGGCGGAACAATCTATTAAATTTTTGAGAAAGCAGCGGTATTGTTGCAATTCGGGAATATTTGGTGTAAAATATAACCACGATATTTTTAGATTGGAGGAGTATGACTATGGACGACAAGGTAAAAAACCTGCTGGAGCGGGTGAGAGGAACGGCGAGCTATGCCGCCGACGCTGCGGCGGACGGAGCCCGGGCGGCGGGCAAGAAGGCGGGGCAGATGGTGGATGTGGCCAAGCTGAACGTGCAGCTGTTTGACCTGAACGGGGAGTACAACGACCTGCTGCGCCAGCTGGGCCAGGTGATGTATGACACCCACCGGGGCGAAGCCCCCGAGAACGACGCCGTGACCAAACTGCTGGCCCAGGCGGACGAGAAGGCGGCAAAGATCGCCGAGCTGAAAAACCGCATCGCCGATTTGAAGCAGGCCGCTTCCTGCCCAGCCTGCGGCGAGTCCTGCGGCCGGGGCGACAAGTTCTGCCGGGCCTGCGGTAAGCAGCTGAGCTGAGACTGTGGGCGAGACGGCAGAGGAGGTAAAATCATGACAGATAAGGAACGCAAGGACACGCAGAAAGCCATGCTTTATGATTTGCGCCTGATTATTAAGAGCAGCGAGAGAAGCCAGTACACAAAAGAGGAGCTTCTTGACTTGCTGGATACCATCGCCGCGGCCAAGGACCAGGAGTAAAGGAGGAGCTTATGGACTACACAATGGACCAATACCGGGCCAGCGCCCAGGCCATCCGGGACCGCCTGGGGGACTTCGTTCCCAAGGTGGCCATGGTGCTGGGCTCCGGCCTGGGCTACCTGGGGGACGAGGTGGAGAACGCCATCGCCATCGACTATAAAGACATCCCCCACTTCAAGGCATCCACCGCCCCCGGCCACAAGGGCCGGCTGGTTTTCGGCATGCTGGAGGGCCAACGGGTGGCGGTGATGCAGGGCCGGATGCACCACTACGAGGGCTACTCCTATGAGGAGGTGTCCTACGCCGTGCGGGTGCTGCGCCTGTTGGGCTGCGACACCCTGATTGTCACCAACGCCGCCGGCTGCGTCAACACCAACTGGAAGGCCGGCGACCTGATGCTTATTACCGACCAGATCAAGATGTTTTCCGAGTCCCCCCTCCGGGGGGAGAACCTGCCCGACTTCGGCGTCCGCTTCCCCGACGCTTCCCACCTGTACACCGTCCGGCTCCAGGAGCTGGCCCGTGAGACGGCCAAAGAGCGGGGCATTCCCCTGCGGGAGGGGGTCTACTTCTACTGCTACGGCCCCCAGTACGAGACCCCGGCGGAGATTCGCGCCGCCCGCCTGCTGGGGGGCGATGCCGTTGGCATGTCCACCGCCCCCGAGGTGATTGTGGCCGGCCACTGCGGCATGGAGGTGCTGGGGCTCACCCTGCTGTCCAACATGGCCGCCGGCATCCTGGACCAGCCCCTCAGTGAGCAGGAAGTCCTCGATGCCGCCGCCGCTGCCCGGGAGAAATTCTCCGGGCTGGTGCGGGCCTGCCTGAGGAAGATGTAAGGAGACGCTGAACATGTCAATTCTGTTTGCAAATGCCACTGTTGTGACAATGGACCCGGCCCGGCCGGTTTTGACGGACGCCTTTGTGGCGGTGGAGGGGACCAAAATCCTTTCGGTGGGGACTGCCCACCCGGCCGGGGAGTTTGACCGGGTAGTTGACTGCGCCGGAAAGGTGATGATGCCCGGCCTGGTGAACGCCCACACCCATGTACCCATGACCCTCATGCGGGGCTACGGCGGGGGCTGTGACCTGCATACCTGGCTCAACAAGTACATCTTCCCCGCCGAGGCCAGGCTGGACGACCGGTGCGTGGCCGCCGGGGCGGCCCTGGGGCTGGCCGAGATGATCGCCACGGGCACCACCTGCATCGCTGACATGTATATGAACACCGAGACCATCGCCCGGACCGTGCTGGATGCGGGCATCTCCGCCAACCTGGCCTGCGGGGCGGTGTACTTTGGTGACCCGGCGGATTTTTCCCCGGAAAAGTGCAATGACTGCGGCAACCACATCCGTCTCTATGAAAACTGGCACAACGCCGGGGACGGGCAGATTCTGGTAGACGCATCCATCCATGCCGAGTATACCTCCTGCGCCCCCGCCTGGGAGTGGGTGGCGGATTTTGCCCAAAAGCACAATCTGGGGATGCACGTCCATGTGTCCGAGACCCAATCGGAGCATGAGAAGTGCATCGAAAAGTACGGCAAGACCCCCGCCGCCCTGCTGGACCAGTACGGCGTGTGGGAAAATGGCGGCATTGCCGCCCACTGCGTCTATCTGTCCGGCGGCGACGCGGAGCTGTTCGCCAGACGGGGGGTTACCGCCGTCCACAACCCGGTGTCCAACCTGAAGCTGATGTCCGGGGTGGCTCCCCTGTTCTTCCTGCGGGAGTGCGGCATGAATGTGGCCCTGGGCACCGACGGGGTGGCCTCCAACAACAGCCACAATATGTTTGAGGAGATGAAGGTGGCCGCGCTGATCCAAAATTACAGCTTTGGGGAGGACCACGGCCAGCTGTCTGCAGCGGACATCCTGGCCATGGCTACGGTCAACGGCGCCAGGGCCCTCCGGCGGAACGCCGGGGTGATTGCCCCGGGCAAAATTGCCGACCTGATTCTGGTGGACTTCACCGCCCCCAATCTGTTCCCATGCCACGATATCATGGAGAACCTGGTGTACTCTGCCGCGCCTTCCAACGTGGTGATGAATATGGCCCGGGGGAAAATCATATATGAAAATGGGACATTCCTCACCCTGGATATGGACCGCATCCGGGCCGAGGTAAGCAACTATGCCCTGCCCCATATCTTCGGAGAGAAGTGAGGTGCTCCTCCTGAAGGAAAAGAACCTCCCGGGGCCCATGGAATAAGAATCAAAAATTAGGAGGCTGCCTATGGCCCGATATGACGCGCCCTCCCGCGGGAGCGGAAAACAGAATACCTTCTTCGGTGGGGCGGCCATCCTGGCGGTGGGCATCCTGGTGGTGAAACTGATCGGCATGTTCTACAAAATTCCCCTGACCAATATCATTGGGGAACAGGGCAATGCCGATTTCAACAACGCCTATTACATCTACTCCGTCCTGCTCACCATCTCCACCGCCGGCCTGCCGGTGGCTGTGTCCAAGCTGGTGAGCGAGGCCAACGCCCTGGGCCGGCACAACCAGGTCCGCCGCACCTTTCAGCTGTCCCTGTCGCTGTTTCTGGGGCTGGGTCTGGTCTCCTTCCTGGTGATGTACTTCAGGGCGGACGCCCTGGCCGGGCTGATGAACGACGACAAGGCCGCCGCCGGCATCCGGGCGCTGGCCCCGGCGGTGGTGTGCGTGGGCTGTCTGGCCGCCCTGCGGGGGTATTCCCAGGGGCACAACAACATGGCCCCCACCTCCGTCTCTCAGATTATCGAAGCGCTGTGCAAGCTGGTGGTGGGCCTGGCGCTGGCCTACTGGCTGATTAAGGCGGGACAGCCCGCTGACATGGCTGCCGCCGGCGCCATTACCGGCGTGACGGTGGGCACCATGGTGGCCCTGGTCTATATGGTTTTAAACTACGTCTTCAAACAGGCGGGCGGGCACCGGCTGGGTCAGGACGAGGCGGAGAGCGCTTCGGTTATCCTGCGGGATATTCTGCGCATCGCCATTCCCATCACCCTCAGCTCCTCCATGGTGGGCATTGTCACGGTGATTGACTCCTCCCTGGTTCAGGGGCAGATCCAGCGCACCCTGCTGGAGAATCCGGACAGCTGGACGCTGTATGCCGGCTTTGTGGATTTTGCCCCCCTGGAACAGGCGCTGGCCGCCTGGAAGGAGGCCCTTCCCGCCGGCGCCGCCGCCACCCTGGCCGCCCTGAACGAGCAGGTGGAACAGGCCAATCCCCCTGGGGTTGCACTGGCGCTGAAGGAAGCGATTCAGGCGGTCAGCCGTACCCTCTACGGCAACTATTCCGGGGCTCTGAACATCTACAACCTGCCCACCTCCCTCATGGCGGCGGTGACTGCGGCGGTGATCCCCGCTGTCTCCGGAGCGCTGGCCCGGCGGGACCGGCGGGGCGCGGCCAAAGTGGCGGGTTCCGCCATGCGCATCTCCGCCCTGGTGGCTTTCCCTATGGGGGTGGGCCTGTTTGTTCTGGGTACCCCCATTATCCGGCTGCTGTTTACCAAGCTGAACGCCAATCTGGCCGGCCCGCTGCTGTCCACCCTGGGGCTGGCTACCGTCTTTGTATGTATGATGCTGGTGTGCAACTCCATCCTCCAGGCCCACGGCTTTGTCAGCCTGCCGGTACTGGTTATGATTGTGGGAGGGGCGCTGAAAATCTTTACCAACTACAATCTGGTGGGCCGGCCCTCGGTGGGCATTTACGGCGCGCCCGCCGGCAATATCCTGTGCTTCGGCCTGTGCCTGGTGCTGGACCTGGTGCTGATTGCCCGGGTGATTCCCCGGCGGCCCAGGTATCTGGAGATTTTCCTAAAACCCTTTCTTGCATCCCTCCTTATGGGCGGGGCGGCCTGGGCGGTGTATGGGCTGCTCTCCCGGGTTTTGAGCCGGGTGCCTGCCGGAGGGACGGAGGCTGTTCTGAGCCGCAGCGGCAACGCCCTGGCCACGCTGCTGGCCATTGGCGTTGCGGTAACGGTCTACGGCGTGCTGGCGGTGGCCCTGCGGGCCATCTCCCGGGACGATCTGGCCCTGATGCCAAAGGGGGATAAAATTGCCCGACTGCTGCGGCTGTAGGGACTGAGCGCTCCGGATGAGGGGAAGGCAGGGGGAGGTTTCTCACTTTCAAGAAAAAATATATAAAAAAGACTTGATAAGGGAGCGAAATTGTGGTAAATTTTCAAATGGCAGAAAATTATAACATGGATGATCTGCTGAGGATCATGGAGCTGCTCCGCGCGCCCGGGGGCTGTCCCTGGGACATGGCCCAGACCCACCGCTCCATCCGGGACAACATGCTGGAGGAGGCCTACGAGGCCGCTGACGCCATCGACCGCATGGACATGGACAACCTGAAGGAGGAGCTGGGCGACGTGCTGCTCCAGGTGGTGTTCCACGCCTCCATGGCCCGGGAAGCCGGCGCTTTTGGCTTTGACGACGTGGTGGATGGCATCTGTAAAAAGCTGGTCAGCCGCCACCCCCACGTCTTTGGGACGGCGAAGGCCGGAGACCCGGAGGGGGCTCTGTCCGCCTGGGACGCCCAAAAGCGGGCGGAGAAGGGGCAGAGGACGGCGGCCGACGCCATGGACAGCGTGGCCCGGGCGCTGCCCGCCCTGACGCGGGCGGCTAAGATTCAGGGCAAGGCTGCCAAGGCAGGGTTCGACTGGGACCAGGTCTCCCCCGCCCTGGACAAGCTGTCTGAGGAGCTGGGGGAATTTCAAAGCGCTGTCCGGGAAGACTCCAACGTGGAGGAGGAGCTGGGCGACCTGCTCTTTGCCGCTGTGAAGGCGGGCCGGTTTGCCGGCGTGGACGGAGAGACCGCCCTGCAAAAGGCCTGCGAGAAGTTTATCCGCCGGTTCCGCGCCGTGGAGACGCTGGCAGAGGGGCCGTTGGATCAGATGAGCGTTCCGGAGCTGGAAACGCTGTGGCGCAGAGCAAAGAGACAAGAGACTTAATGCCCGGGTGTGTGTTCACAGCCAGGAAATTACGCGCCGGAGAAAATGTTTCCGGGTCGGTGGTTCACGGCTGCGAATATGGATCACCAGAGGGTTTTAAGTATATACGCAGACAGCCGGACAGGCTGTCAATCTATGCACTGGAGGAGAAAATATGAATAAGACTGAATTAATTGCAGCGGTGGCCGAGCAGGCCGAAATGTCTAAGAAGGACGCCGAGGCGGCCGTTACCGCCACCATTGACGTCATTTCCGAGGCCTTGCGCAAGGGCGAGAAGGTCCAGCTGGTGGGCTTTGGCTCGTTTGAGGTGAAGACCCGGGCCGAGCGTATGGGCCGCAACCCCCAGACCAAGGAGCCCATCCCCATCCCCGCCTCCAAGGCCCCGATTTTCAAGGCCGGCAAGGCTCTGAAGGACGCAGTGGCCCGATAAATTGAATTGATTGATCTGGAAGGGGCGCTGCGGAGCAGCGCTCCTCCCCATTAACAGGAGGAATATCATGCGGCTGGACAAATGGTTAAAGGTATCCAGGCTTATCAAGCGGCGCACCGTGGCCAACGAGGCCTGTGACAACGAGCGGGTGTCCGTCAACGGCCGGCCCGCCCGGGCCAGCTACGACGTGAAGGTGGGCGACAAAATCGAGCTGAAATTTGGGCAGAACACCGTGAAGGTGGAGGTGCTGGTGGTGGCCGACAACGTGGGCAAGGCGGACGCCGCCGCCATGTACCGGGAAATCTTATGAAAAAAAGGCTGCTGTGCGCCCTGCTGGCGCTGAGCCTGCTCACTCTGCCGGGCTGTAAGAGGGCCCCGGAGCCGGTGGAGGTCACGGCCTTCGCCATGGACACCGTCATACAGCTGACCGCCTATGACGGGAACACGGGGGGGACCAGAGCCGTTTTAGGGGGGCTGACGGACAGGCTGGCGGAGCTGGACAGCCAGCTGTCCGCCACCCGGGAGGACAGCTTTGTCTATGCCGTCAACCACGCCGGCGGAGAGTGGGTGGAGGTGCCGGACAGTGCTGTCCTTGCCCTGCTGCATGATGCCCTGTCCCTGTGCGAGACCACCGGCGGGGCGCTGGACATTACCGCCTATCCGGCGGTGAAAGCCTGGGGCTTTACCGGAGAGGAGCGCCAGATACCGTCTGACAGCGAGCTTGCGGAGCTGGCGGAAAAGATCGACTACACCGCGGTAGCGCTGTCGGACTGGGCTGGAGAGAGACACCGGGGCGGCGCCGCCCTGCCCCAGGGCATGGAGATGGATCTGGGCGCGGTGGCCAAGGGCTTTGCGGGGGACCTGCTGGCCGGGGAGATGCGGGACGTGGGCATTACCTCCGCCCTGCTGGACCTGGGCCAGAGCACCATCGTGGCCGTGGGGAGCAAGCCCGGAGGAAAACCCTGGCGCATCGGGGTGGTGGACCCGGCCCGGCCGGGGAGCTATTTTGCGGTGGTGGAGCTGGAGGACATGGCCATGGGCACCTCCGGGGGCTACCAGCGGTATTTTGAAGAGGACGGAATTACCTACTGGCACATCCTGGACCCGGACACCGCCGCCCCCGCCCGGTCCGGACTCAGTTCAGTGACGGTGGTCTCCCCCTCCGCCCTCACCTGCGACGGTCTGTCCACCGCCCTGTTTGTCATGGGGCTGGAGGAGGGAGCCCAATTCTGGCGGGACCACCCCGAGCTGGACTTTGAGGTCGTTTTTGTGACGGAGACGGGGGAAATCTACCGCACCGCCGGGCTGGAGGGCTGTTTTTCCCTGGCAGAGGGGTATGAGGACCGGGAGGTAGTGGTGCTGGAATGAAGACCAGGGTGATTTTATTTCTGCTGCTGGCGGCGGTGGCCGTCTCGGCGGCTTTTCTCCTGTTTGGGAACCAGAACCCCCGGACTCCTGTTGCCCGCATCACCCGGGACGGCGTCCTGCTGGAGGAGATTGACCTGGATAAAGTGGATGTGCCCCGGTCCTTTGTTCTGGAGGATGAAAGCGGGAGCAACACCGTTGCCGTGGAAAAGGGCCGCATCCGGGTGTCAAAGGCGGACTGTCCCGACCAGATCTGTGCGAATCAGGGCTGGATTTCGGACGGCGCCGTGCCCATCATTTGCCTGCCTCACAAGCTGATGATTGAAATTGTGGGCGGAGGAGGGGAGCTGGATGGCGGGGCCGGTTAAGGGAGCGGGACGGATTACCCGTCTGGCCCTGCTCACCGCCATCGCCCTGACCATCTTTCTGGCGGAGGCACAGATACCGGCGCTCACCGCCGTTCCGGGGGTGAAGCTGGGGCTGGCCAACATCGTCACCGTCTACGTCATGTTCGCCATGGGTCCGGGGGACGCCCTGCTGGTGCTGTCCGCCCGGGTGTTTTTGGGGGCGGTGTTCTCCGGGCAGATGATGACCCTGCTCTACAGCGCCGCCGGGGGACTGCTGAGCTGGTGTGTGCTGTGTCTGCTGGGGCGGCTGCTCACAAAGGAACAGATATGGCTGGCCAGCCCGGTGGCGGCCATTTTCCACAACCTGGGCCAGCTGTTGGCCGCCGCCGCCGTCCTGCGCTCCTGGTCGGTGCTGGCCTGGCTGCCCTACCTGGTGATTGCCGCCGTTCTGGCCGGACTGTTTACCGGCATGGCCGCCCAGGCCCTGCTGCGACGGCTGGAGCGTATACAAAAATAGCGGACCGCTTTGGGGCGGTCCGCTTGTCTCTATTACTCCTGATCCTTTGCGTCTGCAATGGTATCCAGCAGCTTACACAGCTCATCAAGGGTGTAGCTTTCCTTGCCGGAGTTCACAAAAATGCGCCGCAGGTCATAGATTGTAGCTTTTTCAATGACCTTATAGTCCTTTTCAGTCGGCATAGTGCCACCTCCAATTCTAAGCTGATTATAACATAACCTGAAAAAAAAGACAAGAAAAATCCAACGCATAGATTGCCCCTTCTTTCGGCACACTAAGCCGGAAGGAGGGGGTTTTTATGTCCAGACAAGAGACCAACGCGCCCCATCCCAGAAAGGAACCCCGGCTCCCCGGCCCGCTCTCCCTGGCCCGGCTGGAGGAGGTCTTTTCCGACTGCGTGGACTTCTCCAAACGGGAGGTCTTCCTCCACGGGGACAGCCAGCGCAGGGCCACCGTCTGCTACATCGACGGCCAGGCCCGGACGGAGCGGCTCAACGACTACGTCCTGCGCCCCCTGGCTCAGGACCCCATGCTGGCCTCCGTCCCCGAGGGGGAGCTGTTCGCCCTGCTGGAGCGGGGCGCCCTCTATGCCCAGGCGGCCAAACGGGAGACCGAGGTGGACCCGGTGGCCTTCGCCCTGATTAACGGTTCCTGCGCCCTCTTTCTGGAGGGCCGGGACGACTGCCTGGTCTTCCCCGTGGCCACCGAGGAGAAGCGCTCGGTGGGGGAGCCGGAGAACGAGCCCGCCCTGAAGGGGGCCCGGGACTCCTTTGTGGAGAGCCTGCGCACCAATACCTCCCTGGTCCGCCGACGGCTCCGGGCCCCGGAGCTGAAAATCCGGGAGCACATTGTGGGCCGGCAGTCCCTGACGCCGGTGGATGTGCTGTGGATCGACGGCATTGCCGACCCGGACACGGTGGCCCTGCTGTCGGAGCGGCTGGACGCCATCGACATTGACGGCGTGGAAGCGGCGGGCAATCTGGAGGAGTATCTGGTGGACAGCACCCGCTCCCCCTTCCCCCTGCTGCCATTCACCCAGCGGCCCGACCGGTTCTGTCAGGGCCTGCTGGAGGGCCGGGTGGGACTGTTTGCCGACGGCATCCCCCTGGGCTGGCTGCTCCCCGGCACCATCGACCAGTTCTTCAAGACCGGTCAGGACCGGGCCTACCACTGGCTGGTGGCCTCCGCCCTCAGCCTGATCCGCTGGCTGTGCGCTCTCATCACCCTGCTGGTGCCCGGGCTGTATATCGCCCTGGTCACCTTTCACCCCGAAGCCATTCCCCCAAAGCTGGCCCTGTCCATCGTGGCCGCCAAGCAGGAGGTGCCCTTCTCCACCATCTTTGAGGTGCTCATCATGCTGCTGGCCTTCGAGGTGATTCAGGAGGCCGGTCTCCGTCTGCCCGGGCCCATCGGGGCCACCGTCTCCATCCTGGGGGGGCTGGTGGTGGGCAACGCGGCGGTGGAGGCCCATATCGTCTCCCCCGCCGTCCTTATCGCCGTGGCCATCGCCGGAGTGGCGGGGTACACAATGCCCAGTCAGGACTTCGGCAACGCCCTGCGGCTGTGGCGGTTTCTGCTGGCCATCCTGGCCAGCGTGGGCGGGCTCACCGGGCTGGCCCTGGGCTGCGCCGGGCTCATCTACCACCTGGCGGGGCTGGAGTCCTTCGGCGTGCCCTACCTGGCCCCCTTTACCACAGGGACGAGGGTGCCCCGGGGCCACCCCAGTCTCTTCCGCCTGCCCCTGCCCAGGATGAAGTGGCGGGACGGACCTGTCAGAACGCAAAACAGGAGGAACCAGCGATGAAAAAACACTTTACTCCCCTGCTGACCCTCTGTCTGCTTCTGTCCGGCTGCTCCGGCCTGCCCGCCGCCCGGGAGATGGGGGACATGGCCCTGCTGCGCACCCTGGGGGTAGACCCCTCCCCCGCCGGGGTGGCGGTCACCGGCTCCACCGGCCCCCGGGCCAGAGGGCTGCAAGGGGACGGCGAACCCGCCCTCACCCTGTCGGCTGACCGGGAATCCCTCAGTGGGGCCTGTCTGGCCATGCAGAGCCAGAGCGACAGCTTTGTCTTTTTCGGCTATGTGGATCAGCTCCTCATTGGAGAGACGCTGGCGGAGAAGGGGGTCCGGCCGGTGCTGGACTACTTTGCCCGGGACGCCGAGCTGGGCCTGGGGGCCCAGCTGTGGCTGGTCCGGGGGGCCACCGCCCGGGACGCCCTGTCCGCCGGTGGAGACGAGGGAATCGACACCCGGCTGGAGACCATTCAAAATGACAGCAAAATGGGCATTGCCAACCTCACCCGTACCGCCGGGGCGGTGTACACCGATCTGCTGGAGCTGGGCTCCGCCTATGTCCCCGCCCTCTCCCCTGCAGAAGGGGGGGACGCCGTCCTGGCGGAGCGGGGCTACGGGATTTTGAAGGGGGACACCCTGACGGGCTTTCTGGAGGGGGAGCCGGCCAAGGGGCTGGAGCTGCTGGCCGGGGGTCCGGCGTCCGATATCATAGAGGTGGAGCTGCCGGAGGGGCCGGTGTCGGTGAAGGTGACCTCCGCCCATACCAAGGGCCGGCTGGCGTTTCAGGGGGACGCCCCCTCCGGCCTGACTGTGACCTGCAAGGTGGAGACCCGCTTGTCCGAATACCGGGAGCGCCCCGAGGGTGAGGTGTTGGAGCGCCTTAGGGTAGAGGTAGAGCGCTGTGAGCGGAGACGGATCGAGACCGCTCTGGAACAGCTCCGGGCCTGGGGGGCGGACTGCACCGGCCTGGGGGCCGGGGCGGGGATGTTCCACCCCGCCCGGTGGCAGGCGGTTCGGGCGGACTGGCCGGAGTGGTTTTCCCAGGTGCCGGTGGAGATTCAGGTTGAGGTAAAAATCCGGTAGGGGCGGACATTGTCCGCCCGCGAAATCTGCCTGTTGTTGAACGGGCGCACAATGTGCGCCCCTACACAGGATAAACGGGACATGGAGGAAACATGAAAGACAACAAAATTTCCCGGACCCAGCTGATGGCCCTGCTGTGGGCGGGGGTAATGGCCCCAGCGGCGGAGCTGTTGCCCGCCCTGCTCCTCCCGGGGGCGGGCAAGGGGGCCTGGCTGGCGGTGGTGCTGGCCGCCCCTCTGGTGCTGGCGGCGGGCTGGCTGCTGGGCTCCCTGGCGGGCCGGGACGGCCTGGCCCGGGAAGTGACCGGGCTGTTGGGCCGCTGGCTGGGGGGCGGTGTGCTTCTACTCTATATGGTATGGGGGCTGTTTCTCCTCTCCCTCCGCCTGCGTCTGTGCGCCCAGCGGCTGCTGGTCTCCGGGGAGCGGGACGGAGCCCTGTGGTTCTTCCTGCTGTCGGCAGCGGCCGTTCTGCTGTGGATGGGCCGGGGGAAGCTGGCCGCCTTCGCCCGGGCGGGGCAGCTGTTCCTCACCGCCCTGCTCCTCACCGCCGGAGTGGTGCTGGGTCTGTCTCTGTTTCAGGCCCGGCCAGAGCGGCTGTTCCCCCTGTGGTGGGCCGAAGCAGGGCCAGTATTCCAGGCCGCCCTGTCCGCCGCCGGCGTGATGGGCTGGGGGCTGTTCCTCCCCTTCCTTATGGGGGACGTGCAGGACCAGGGGGAGAACAAAAACTGGCACTGGCTCTTCTGGGGGCTGGGGGGCGCCCTGCTGCTGGCCGCCGCCCAGGCGGTGATTCTGGGCAATCTGGGGGCGGCGCTGGCCGCCCGGCTGGACAACCCCTTTTTCGCCCTGGCCAAGAAGGTAGGGGTGGAGGGGGCCTTCCAGCGGGTGGAGGGGGTGGTCACCGCCCTGTGGACCTTTGCCGACCTGACCATGGGCGGGGTGCTGGTCTTCGCCCTCCGGTCCATGGCAGCGGAGCTGCTCCCTCCAAAGGCTCTGCCCTGGATACCCTGGGCCGCGGTTGTACTGGGGACAGCGGGGGCGCTGGTCCTCTTTCCCGCCGCCGGAACGGCAGAGCTGTGGAACCGCCGCCTGGTCCCCGCCGGCAACCTGGCGCTGGGGTTTTTGCTGCCCGCCCTGCTGTGGATGGGAGAAAGACTCTTTCGACGCAAGGGAAAAACTGGCATATCTTGTATAAGGAGACCGGCCTGAGCCGAAGATATTGCGGCCAGGAAATTTCTCGAAAAAAATCTCAAAAAAATCGAATAAAACCTCTTGACAAAGGGAAATTCAGGTGGTATTATGTCCAAGCTGTCCGCGAGAGCGGGGCATCCGAAGCGGCTGAGCCGTGTCGAGGACGAAAAAAACTTTGAAAAAAGTCGAAAAAAGTTCTTGACAAAGGCTGGGAGATGTGGTAAGATGTGAAACCGTTGCGACAGCAACCGCCGCCCTGAGAGCTGCGAATGAGAGAACGAAAAAAGTTTAAAAAACTTAAAAAAGTTCTTGACAAAAGCTTGAGAGTGTGGTAAGATCAAAGCCCGCCGCTGATGAGCGGTGTGCACCTTGTAAATTAAACAACGTGACAAAC
>CANSXE010000042.1 GCA_947650875.1 uncultured Bacillota bacterium
CACGACTGAGACGCGACAGGGTCTGACTATCATGGAGGAGGAGTTTGTCACCTTCGGCACCAGCCGGATTATGATAGACAACATCTCCTACGCCCAGGCGGACGCCCTGGCAGAACAGGCCCGGGCCATTGCCGGGGTAAAGTCCATAGAGTTTGACAACACCCGGGACCACTATGCCAACGGCGCGGCCCTGTTGTCCGTCACCTACGAGGGGACCGCCGACGATACGGTGAGCGTGGATGGGTTCCACAAGGTCCAAGCCCTGCTGGAGGGGTACGACGTGTATATCACAGGCGACGTGGGAGACTCGGCCTCCGCCAGCCTGGAGGCCGAGATGCAGGTGGTCATGCTCATCGCCGTTGTGATTATTCTGCTGGTGCTGCTGTTTACCTCCCATACCTATATGGAGATTCCGGTGCTGCTCATGACCTTCGGTATGGCGGCTCTGATGAACAAGGGCACCAACTTCATCTTTGGCGAAATTTCTTTTGTTTCCGACTCGGTGGCAGTTGTGCTCCAGCTGGCCCTGGCCATCGACTACGCCATTATCCTGTGCCACCGGTACACCGAGGAACGGGAACGGCTGGAGGCCCGGGAGGCGGCAGTGGCCGCTTTGAGCAAGGCCATCCCCGAGATTTCCGGCTCCTCTATGACCACCCTGTCCGGCCTGGGGGCCATGTGCTTTATGCAATTTGGCATCGGCCAGGACCTGGGGCTTGTGCTGATGAAGTCCATTATTCTCAGCCTGCTGGCGGTCTTTACGCTGATGCCCGGGCTGCTGTTCAGCTTCAGCTCCCTCATTGACCGTACACACCACCGCAGCTTTGTGCCCAAAATCTCTGCCTGGGGCCGGCTGGCTGTGAAAACCCGCTTTATTATGCCGCCGTTGTTTGTGGCGCTTGTCATCGGCGGCTTCATTTTTGCCAACCGATGTCCCTACGCCTACGGCCAGACCGATCTGACCACCATCCGAAAGAATGACGCCCAGATCGCTCAGCAGCGGATAAACGACGCCTTTGGCCGGGTGAACGTTCTGGCGGTGCTGATACCCCAAGGGGACTACGAGCAGGAGGGGAGACTGCTCCGGGAGCTGGAGCGGATGGAGGAGACTGACACGGTGCTGGGTCTGGCCAACGTGGATGCCATGGACGGCTATGTCCTTACCGACAGGCTTACCCCCCGTCAGTTTGCCGAGATGACCGACCTGGACATTGAGGTGGCCCGGCTGCTCTACTCGGCCTACGCCGTGGACCAGGAAAACTACGGCCAGGTGGTTTCCGGCGTGGACAGCTACGGCGTTCCCCTCATCGACATGTTCCTGTATGTATACGATATGATGGAGGAGGGCTATGTCTCCCTGGACAGCGACATGACCGAGACCATTGAGGACCTTCACTCCCAGCTCACCGACGCCCAGCTCCAGCTCAAGGGGGAGCACTACAGCCGTCTGGTTCTCCAGCTGAACCTGCCCGAGGAAGGGGAAGAGACCTTTGCCTTTCTGGACACCCTTCACTCTGTTGTGGGCCAATATTACCCGGAAAACGCCTTTCTGGTGGGCAACTCCACCAGCGACCTGGACCTGTCCTCCTCCTTTGGCAACGACAACCTCCTGATCAGTATTCTGACGATTGTCTTTGTCATCCTGGTGCTGGTGTTTACCTTCCAGTCCGCAGGTCTGCCGGTGCTGCTGATTTTGGTCATCCAGGGCAGTGTGTGGATCAATTTCTCCTTCCCATACTTACAAAACGAACCTCTGTTTTTCCTCAGCTATCTGGTGGTCAGCTCCATCCAGATGGGCGCCAACATTGACTACGCCATCGTCATTGCCAACCGCTATGTGGAGCTGAAGCAGACCATGTCCCCGAAGGACGCGGTGATCGAGTCGCTGAATGAAGCCTTCCCCACCATTGTCACCTCGGGCACCATTTTGGCCTCCGCCGGCATCGCCATCGGTCTGCTGTCCACCACGGCTTCCATCGCATCCATCGGTGTGTGCCTGGGCCGGGGCACCCTGATCTCCATCTTCCTGGTGATGGGTATCCTGCCCCAGATTCTGCTGCTGGGCGATATCATCATCGAAAAGACTGCCTTCACCTTAAAGGCCAGGCTGCCCATTCAGACCCACACCGGCAACATACGGGTGGACGGCCACGTCCGGGGCTATATCTCCGGTATGGTAGACGCCGACTTCAACGGCGTTCTTCGCGGCACCATCAACGCAGCTGTGGCAGCGGGGGCTCTGGAACCCGACGGGGAGCGTCCGCCGGCGGCCCTCACGGCGGGAAAGGAGGCAGCGTCCCATGAATAAGCGTTTTATCAGCCGTCCGCTCTCCTTTCTGATGGCCTGGTGGCTGCTGGTCTCCCTCACCCTGCCCCTGGCCCGGGCCGTGTCCGGGGACACCGTTACCATCCGCACGGCGGCGGAGCTCCAGGCATTTTCAAAAAACTGTGCCCTGGATACCTGGTCCCAGAGCAAGACGGCGGTTCTCGCCGCCGACCTGGACCTGACCGGAGTGGACTTCACCCCCATCCCCACCTTTGCCGGGGTCTTCGACGGACAGGGACACACCATCACCGGCCTGCGGCTCACCGGCCCCGGCTCCACCGTGGGACTGTTCCGCTATATCCAGCCCGGAGCCACCGTGCGCAATCTCACCGTCAAGGGGGCTGTGGTCCCCGGCGGCACCCGATCTGTTGTGGGCGGCATTGTGGGGGACAACGCCGGCACGCTGGAAAACTGTGTCTTTTCCGGTACGGTAGAGGGAAAGAGCGCAGTGGGCGGCATCGCCGGGCGCAACAGCGCCGCCGGACAGATTATCAGGTGTTCCACCTCCGGCTCGGTCAGCGGTGAGAGCGCCACCGGCGGCATTGCCGGGCGCAATCTGGGCCTGATTCTGACCTGTGTGAACAGCGCCGGAGTCAACCTGACCCGGACAGAGAACAACCTGGACCTGAAGGAGGTAGACGCCGCCGCGCTGGAGGAGCGGGTTATCGCCGACGACGAGACCTACCACCTGCTGAACGGCTGCTCGGATACCGGCGGCATTGTGGGCCAGTCCAGCGGCGTGGTTCAGAGCTGCACCAACAACGGCGCGGTGGGTTACCCCCATGTAGGCTATAATACCGGCGGCATCGCCGGCCGGCAGAGCGGCTACCTGGCCGGCTGCGTCAACAACGGAACCATCAACGGCCGGAAGGATGTGGGCGGCATTGTAGGGCAGATGGAGCCCTACCTGGTGATGGACCCCGGCCAGGATACCCTGGAGCGCCTGCGCACGGAGCTGGACACCCTGGACAGCCTGATTGAGCGTGCCCTGGACAACGCCCAGCGCACGGGGGACGATATCTCCCTCCGCCTGGAGACGATGGGCTCCTTTGCCGATGACGCCAGGGAGAGCTCCAAACAGCTGCTGGACCATGTCTCCGACTTTACCGATGAGAACATCCAGTCGGTGAATACCCTGGCCGCCGACGTCACCAACGCACTGGATAAAATATCCCCTGCGCTGGACGATCTGTCCGACATGGGCAGGCAGGTGGAGCGGCTGTCCAAACAGCTGAACGACGCCCTGGACAGCCTGGACGGGGCGGTGGAGACCGGAGACCAGGTAATCGACGACCTCCGAAATGCCGCCATCCGGCTGGGACAGTCCCAGGGCCAAATCAGTGCCGCGGCGGGCGAGCTGCGGCAGGCTCTGGACGAGCTCTACCGTACGGTATTTCCCGAGGGGGAGAGCGGGCCGGTCCAGCCTGCGCCGGAGGAGGTGCAGGCGGCTCTGGAGCGCCTGCGCCAGGCGTTTGACGACCTGGAGAAGGAGGGAGCCGGTCTGGAAATGGTTCTGTCCGACCTGAAACGGGCCCTGGACCATGCCGGCCCCCTGTCCGGCCAGCTGAGGGACGTTTTGGAGGAGCTTCAGGACGCCACCGGAACCTCTTCCGCCATCGGGCGGCTGATGCACCGCTCCTTCGACACCATTGGTAAGGCGGTGGACGACCTCACCCGGAACGGCCCCACGGAATTTACCCCCTTGGGGGAGGACTTCCGGCAGTCCAGTGACGGCCTTTTCAACGCCCTGTCCGGCCTGTCCGATGAGATGGAGGGCCTGCATACCGCCGTTCAAAGCGGGGGTGATGCCCTCAATCGCGACCTGCGGGCCATTAACCGCCAGTTTAACATGGTGTTTGATGTGGTGTTGGACGCCCTGACCGAGGTCGACGACAACATAGACGAGGGGATTGGCGCGGCGATTCAGGACACCTCTGACGAGGACATCGCCGCTACCCGGGAGGGCAAGGTGGCCGACTGCCGCAACGCCGGTGCGGTGGAGGGCGACCGAAATGTGGGCGGCGTCGCCGGCGCTGTGGCGGTGGAGGTGGACCTGGACCCGGAGGACGACATCTCCAACCGGCTTTCCTTCGGCGCCACCTATGAGACCAAGGCGGTGCTGCAAAGCTGCCTGAACTACGGCAGCGTCACCGCCAAAAAGGACTGTGTGGGCGGCGTTGCGGGCCGGATGGACCTGGGGACCGCTCTGGAGTGTCAAAACTACGGCCCGGTAACCAGCACCGGCGGAAATTATGTGGGCGGCGTCGCCGGCTATGCAGAGGCATCCGTGCGCAGCTGCTACACAAAAAATACCCTCTCCGGCGGCAGCTATGTGGGGGGAATCGCCGGCTGGGCCAGCCATCTGCGGGACTGCTTCGCCATTGCCACCATCACCGAAGGGGAGGAGTGCCTGGGGGCGATTGCCGGCGGTGTGGAGACCGACGGCGTTCTCCGGGACAACCGCTTTGTGGACACCGGAACCGCCGGCGTGGACGGCGTCAGCTACACGGGCCGGGCGTGTCCCATTCCCTTCGACGAGCTGAAACAGCTGCCCGGCGTCCCCCAGGAATTCACCGCCTTTACCCTGACCCTGATGGCGCAGGACACCGTTGTGGCCCGGATTCCCTTCCTGTATGGGGAGGATCTGTCCCGGATTGACCTGCCCCCGGTGCCGGAGCAGGAGGACAGCTATGGCGTGTGGCCGGAGTTTGATGTTTCTGGCGTCAATTCCGACCTGATTGTGGATGCCATCTACTCCCCCTGGATCACTGTGGTGGCCAGCTACGAGCTGTCCGGCCGGCTGGCTCTGGCCCTGGTGGAGGGCCGGTTTACCGAGGACGTAATCCTCCATGTAACCGGCAGCACACAGGCTCCGCCCCCGGAGGTTGGAGAAGGGGGTGTGGTGTGGAACGTCGCCCTTACCGGAGTCAACCTGGGAGATCAGGACCCGGTTCCCCTGCGTCTGCTCAGTCCAGGAGGCGGAAAGACCTCTGTCTGGCAGTATCAGGATGGACAGTGGCAGCCGGTGGAAACCGTTCAAAACGGCCAGTACCTGCTGCTGACAATGGAGGGCACGCGGGGTACGTTCTGCATTCAGTCCCGGCCGGGCGTCTCGTGGGTCCCGATGGCGGCTCTGGCCGTCGGGGCGGCAGTGTTGATTGTCCTGCTGGCGGTTTTTGTGAAACAGAAGAAAAAAAGGGGCTCCAAGGCCCAGGCGGAACAGGAGGAGACCGCTGAGAGCTGACCGGTCTCCCCAAAAGACAAGCGCCCTGCATCATGGGATGCAGGGCGCTTGCTTTTGAGTTCGGGAAAAGCGAGGTATGTCGCCGGGAGGGGCGCTGTGCCGGCCTGGGTTACCCCTTCTCCCGCCGCTGCTGCATTTTTTCGTCCATCCAAAAGACCTGATTGCGGCCGTAGCGCTTGGCGTCGTACAGCATAGTGTCCGCCACCTTGAGCCAGGTGTCGTAGGAGCTGTCTGCCTTGGGGACCACTGTAACGCCGCCGATGCTGACGGTTACCCACGGGGAAATCTCCGGACTGTGGGGAATCTGGAGAAGCTCCACCTCGCGGCGGATGGCTTTCAAGTGCTCAAAGGCCTTGTCCGAACTCTCCCCCATCATAAAGGCCACAAACTCTTCCCCGCCGTAGCGGGCAAAAAAGTCAGTGCTCCGCCTTAAATGTTTAGCCGCCGTCTGGGCCACCGCAGTGATTACCTTGTCTCCGGCCGGATGGCCAAAGGTGTCGTTGTAAACCTTGAATTTATCAATATCAAACATGCAGATGGAGAATGGAACCCCCAGACGGGCGGCCTCCTGCCATTTCAGGGCGCTGTAGTAGTCGTGCCGCCGCCGGTTGGCCACCCCGGTAAGCTGGTCCGTCATAGACTGAAGCTCCGCCTGCTTTCGGTACTGATACAGCTTGATATGGGTGTCTACCCGGGCCCTGACAATCAGGGGATGGAAGGGTTTTACGATATAGTCCACCGCCCCCAGGGTGAGCCCCCGCTGTTCATGCTCGATGGCGGTCAGGCTGGTGATCAGGATAACGGGAATCCGCCGGGTAATCACCTCATCCTGAAGCTTTTTCAGCAGGTCGAAGCCGTCCATATCCGGCATGATTACATCCAGCAGAATGAGAGAAAAATCTCCGGAGCTGGCTTGGGTCAGTCCATCCGCCGCTGTGTGGACAGCGGTGACATCATAGCTGTCCTCCAAAATGGACTTCAGCTGGGCAGCCTGTACAAGGCTGTCATCAACAATCAATATCTTTTCCATATTTTCTCTCCTTGTTTGGGTGACATATAGCATTTTCCGCCGATTTTACAGCGGTATGACGCGGCATCAGGTTCCTTGAAGAATGGCTCGCAGCTGAGACGGTGTGGTGTTCTCGGTCACATACCAGCGGCACAGGGCATATAAACTTTGAGGAAGGCCCCGGACCAGCACGTTGCGGCTGTCGGTACGGGTGGAGAGGGTCAGCGGGATGTCCGCCTGATGGACCAGAACCTCGGTCCAGTCGCAGTACTGGCCCTCCGGGTAGGCCAGGGCGCAGAAGGGTGCGCCCAGCTCCGTCTCCCGCTCCCGGTTATATGCCGCCAGGTCGGACTGGAGCGCCGCGGCGTAGTCCTCGTAGTGCTCCCCCTCCAGGGGGAGGATATTGCTGCGGATTTGACTGCCGGTCTCATAGGCCGGCCACTGGTGCATGTCGTAGGTGTGGGACTGGACGTCGATCACGCCGGTCCGCTGCATCTCCCGGGCCTCCCCGTAGCCAAAGTGGGGGGTTATGGGGTGACCGGTATCCTTATAGTACTCCATGTGCCCCATAGACGAGCCAATGGAAAAGACGGTGGCGTTCAGCCCATACTTCTCCAAAAGGGGGCAGGCCAGGGAATAATTGCTGTAATATCCGTCGTCAAAGGTAATAAACACCGGCTTTTCCGGCAAGCTGCCGCCGTGGTACACATAGTCGATCAGCTCCTGGGCGGTGACGGCGTGAAAGCCCTCCTCAGCCAGAAGGCGCAGCTGGCGGTCCAAAGCTTCCTGGGACACCGCCATGGCGTCGGACCCGTCGGTGACCTCCTCCACCACATGGTGGTACAGGAGGATGGGCACATCAGCGGTGTAGTCCGGCGGGCTGGGGACGGGCGGGTGGGAGAACAGCCTGTCCATGTGGCTCTGGCAGTTTTCCGCGGTGACATAGGTCCCGAACCGCTGGGGGCGGTAAACCGCCTGGTTTCCGAACATCTCCGCCAGCACCATGGTGCCCAACGCGTTGCGGAAATGGGTGGCGTCATAAAAATACCGGCTGTCGTAGGAGGCGGGAGTGATGCTGAAATCCCAGAAATCCACCTCCTCTGCCAGGGCCGTCTTGTAGGCGCGCAGGGCGTCCTCGCTGTACAGCGACCACTGGCCATAGTAGACCGGGGAGGTAATCACAATCAAATTGATTCCGTTTTGGGCACACAGATCCCGAATTGCCGCCACAGACCGGGCGCACTCCTGAATACAGGGCAGCTGGCCCTCCCCGGGGGTAAAGGCGAAGTCCTCCCCATGGGCGGCGGCGTAGACGTCCGGGTCCCCGATTTTCTCGATGTCCCGCAGGCGCTTGTCGTAGCAGCCGGAGACGGGCTCAAATACGTCAAAGTATTGGGGCAGTTCCTCGTCCCGGAACCAGGCAGACAGCTTGTCTGCGGACAGCCTGGGGTTGCAGAAGGCGTATTCCAGATAAAACCGGAGCATACTCCGGCCGGTGGCATCGGCGGGCATCCGGTCGTTGATGGAGTCCTCCCCGATGTTGTAGGCAGTGGCTTCGTTCAGCCCCAAATTGAGGACCAGATTTTTTACCTGGCAATTCTCCACCAGCCAGGCGGCAAAGTCCACATAGTCCCTGGTGTCGCAGCCGTAGACAAACAGATTGTAGAATCTGGCGTCCAGGTATTCGTTGAGCTCCTCCACACTGTATGAGGCCGCGGAGGAGGAGCCTATCACATAGGAGTCGTAGTCCTGGCTGTGCTGCTTGAGCCAGCTCAGTTTGGCGACACGGGGGTTGTTGGTCTCGTTATACCCGTACCAGTTGAAAATCGGGTCGCCAAAGGCGCCGAAGGGATCGACAAGGATGTTGAAGGCGGCGCATGCTGTCAGCGCGAGCAGGATAGCCGCCGCGAACATGCACAGCCATTTTTTGGAAGACATGGGGACCTCCTACACATTTTCATAGACATATTCAATGGCCACATAGTCGGAGTTGAGGTAGACAAAGACAACCAGCAGCAGCACCGCCCCGAAGGCCGCGGCGAATTGAAGCAGCCAATGCTGTTTCTCCAGGGTTTTCCGAATGGGCACGCCCCGCTCCTGGAACAGGCTGACAGCCAGCAGAACGCCGCAGGCCAGGCCCAGCCCAAGCCAGTCGGCGCCGGACAGGCCGAAGCAGGTAAACACCCCCGGATTCAGGGGACCGAAATGGAACAGGGTATGCTTGAGCATCCGAAGGGCCTGCATCAGACTGCCGGCCCGGGAGAAGTACCGGCCAATGACCACCAGCAGACAGGTGCGCAGAATTTGAAAGGCGCGGAACCAGACGTTCTCCTCCCGCAGGCCCAGCCGGTCCCGGATTTTGAGACACCAGGGGGCGCAGATCATGGACAGGGACATCAGTCCGCCGTTCCACAGCCCATAGGCCACGTTGCTCAGCCCCGGCCCCTGCCACACACCCACCGCCAGAAACACCACCACGGTAGAGATGCAGGGGACCGCCAGTTTGCCGGCCCGGGCGCCCAGGCGTTTGCGCAGTCTCCGGCCCAGACGGTTGAGAGGGGCGGAGAGGGCCAGGGGGTAAAACAGATAGTCCTTCATCCACTCGCCCAGAGAGATGTGCCAGCGCCGCCAGAACTCGTCCAGAGAGCGGGCGAAATAGGGGCGGCGGAAGTTCTCCGCCATCTCTACGCCGAAGAGCTGGGAGCCCCCCCGGACCACATCTACGCCGCCGGAGAAGTCGCAGTACAGCTGAAGGCAGTACAGGGCCGCGCCCAGGAAGGAGACCGCGCCGCTGTACTGGCCGAAGTTTCCATAAATCTCCGCCACCGCGCCGGCCAGCGGGTCAGCGATGAACACCTTTTTCAGCATTCCCCACAGCATCAGCTGAATGCCGTATTTCAGGCTGTCGGCGGAAAACGCGCTGCCCCGAATCAGCTGGGGCTGTAATTCGGCATAGCGGTTGATGGGCCCCTGAATCATCTGGGGAAACCAGGCGGCAAACAGGGCGTACTTTAAAAAGCTGCGCTCGGGCTCCGCCTTGCCCCGGTAGACGTCGATGAGGTAGCCGGCGGTCTGAAAGGTGTAGAAGGAGATGCCGAGGGGCAGCAGCAGCTCCAGCGGCCGGAACTGGAGCGAGAGCCCCAGAAGCTGCCCCAGGCGGCTGAAGGAGCCCAGCCAGGCGTTCCAGTATTTGAATAGGGCCAGGGTGGCGAAGTTCAGCAGCAGGATGGCCGCCAGCGCCAGACGGCGGCGGCGCTTCCCCTGCCGCTTTACGGCGGGACGGTCCGCCCCGGCCTGAGCCAGCCTTGTCCGCTCCCACTGATGGAGCCGGCCCAGCACCAGTCCGGCGCAGTAGGTGGCCGCGACGGTGAACAGCAGATAAAACGCGGCCCGGACGCTGTAGGCCAGATAGAAACAGACGCTGGCCCCCAGCAGCGCCAGGTATTGAAAGCGCCGGGGCGTCAGATAGTACACCGCAGTCCACGCGGCCAAAAACAGCAGAAAGGGGATTCCGTTGATGGACATGGTTTACCCGTTCCGGAGCCGCTGCACCAGGGCGTAGATACCCTGGGCGCTGTTAAAGTTTTCAGGGACCAGGTCGTCCACTGTGATGGAGATGCCGTAGGTCTCGTTCAGCTCCCCTACCAGCATAACAATGTCCAGAGAGGCCAGCAGCTCATCGTCCACCAGGGCGGTCTCGTGTTCAAAGTCGATATCGGGGCAGCATTCGGTCAGAATGGAAAGCAGTTGTTCCATGGGTTACGTCTCCTTTGTAAAATATTGGGCGCGCAGGGCGGCGCGGTCGATTTTTCCGGTGCGGTTTTCCGGCAGCTTTTTAAAGTAATAGACCCGATTGGGAATCATATAGTCGGGCAGCGTCTTTTTAAGGGCGTTGAGCACCCCCCGGTCATCCTGTTCCGGGGCCTGGTAGAACAGGCACAGCCGCTCTTTCTCCTCCCAGTACAGGCAGCAGGCGCTGTCCACCTGGGGCAGGGCGTTGACGGCCAGCTCAACCTCCCCCAGCTCGATGCGGTGGCCCATGTGCTTCACCTGGGAGTCCGCCCGGCCTACATACACCAGCTCCCCGTCCCCGTTCCACTGGGCCAGGTCGCCGGTGCGGTAGATGGGCTCGGGCCAGTCGGGCTGGAGGGGGTTCTGGCAGAACGCGGTCCGAGTGATGTCAGGACGGCCGTAGTACCCCAGGGCCAGGCAGCTGCCCCGGACGCACAGCTCCCCGGGCTGGCCGGGGGCGGTGATTTCCCGGCTGCCGTCCAGCAAAAACACCCGGCAGTTGCCGAAGGAGCGGCCGATGGGGATGGCTTCGCCGTTGGCAAAGCGGCGGGTGACAGGGTACCAGGTACAGTTGCAGGTGATCTCCGTGGGGCCGTACAGGTTAAAGAACCGGGTGTTGGGCAGGTGGTCCATCCAGTCGTTGAGCACCTTGGCAGGCAGAACCTCGCCGGAGAACATAACCCGGCGCAGCCCAGCCGGGACCACCTTGTCGAAGGTCCGCAGGGCAGACAGGAGCTTCATGGCGGAAGCCGCCCAGATGATGGTGTTTACCCGCCGCTCCTCCATGCGCTCTATCAGTGCGCGGGGGGCGAGAAAGAGCTTTTTCTCCAAAATCTGAACCGTTCCCCCCACCGCCAGGGAGAGGTACAGGTCTTTGACAGACACGTCAAAGTCGAAGGGGGCCTGATTGCCGAAGACCTCGCTGCCGTCAAAGCCGAAGGCGGCGCAAAACTGCTCAATCATGTCGATGACGGAGCGGTGGCTGACCAGCACCCCCTTGGGCACGCCGGTGGAGCCGGAGGTGAAGATACAGTAGAGGGGGTCGGTGTCCGTCCCGGCGGCCAGCAAGTCCTCCACAACCTCAGGATATGCCGGACCGGCGGAAATGTCCGTCCAGTCGGCGGTCAGCACCGGCGGAAAGGGGAGGGGCTTGGGCAGCGGGCCGGTGGTGATGACCAGCGCGGGCCGGACCGTTTGGAACATATCCAGCAGGCGCTTGTCAGGCAGACTTGGGTCGATGGGGACATAAAAACAGCCGCTGCACGCCACAGAAAACAGGGCGGCCGCAGAGTCAGCCCGCCGGCCGATGCACACAAACACAGGCCTGCGGCGGGCCTTCAGCGCGGCGGATATCCAGGGCGCGGCGGCACAGACCTGATGCCACAGCCGGCCGTAGGTAATCGTCTCCCCGCCGTCCGCCAGCGCCGGCTTGTCCGGATGCCGGGCGCAGGAGTTCCGCAGATAGGTCATAGCGTGGAAAATCATAAATATCTCCCATTTTTTTGAAGTGCGAATATCTGTCCTATTATACAGCGGCCAGTGATTCCATGCAAGTGTTTCAAAAGATTTTTCAAAAACAAAAAAGGGCGCACTGCGCCCTTACTTCCATTAAATGTATGGAAACATACCACTTTGGGGGGATTACACGGTATGGGTAGAGGGAAAAAAGCCTCCCTTGTGAAAGGGAGGGGGACCGCCGCCGAAGGCGGTGGTGGAGGGATTCTGTGCTCCCCGTAAACCGGAATCCCCCCGCCACTTCGTGGCCCTCCCCCCTTTGACAAGGGGGGCTTGCGTACTCAATTACCGTTAAGGAGGAACAAACATGCCAAGCAGTCAAACACCCAACTACCAGCTCAACCAATGGTCCCGGGACGACCGCATTCTGATGGAGGATTTCAACGCCGACAACGCGAAAATTGATGCCGCTATTGCCGAAAAGGTTTCCATCGTCACGGGGAGCTATAAGGGAGATAGCCAAGAGTCGCGGTTTATCGACCTGGGATTCACGCCTCAGGCGGTGCTTTTGTTCAAGGATAACGGCGCCACCTATGACAATTCAAGCTACTGCGGCGGTCTCGCTCTGCCGGACCGCCCTGTCCGGCGTGAATCTTACCCCATCTTATCTGTCGTCGAGGGCGGTTTTATGGTCTATAATAAATTTGTCAGCAACGACAAAATTGTTACAAACAGTAAAACCTACACATACCACTACATCGCATTCAAGTAAAAGCCACCCCCGGGCCAAAAGTCCGGGGGTGAATCTCTCTCAAAAAGTGAGATGATTTATTGGGGAAAAATCAGCCGGGGAATTTCAGCTCGCTCCAATCAGTCACAAAATTGCCCCAGTCAACACTGGTCTTTCCGCTGGCGTTTGTCGCATAACCGGTAGCGCCCTTCTTCACCAGTCCGACCTTGTGGAGGTTACCGAAGCTCCACATGATAGAAGCAACGGATTCACTGCCATCGGAGCTATATATTGCTTTAAGGGCATTCTCCATGGTGTCAAATGTGCTGTTGGGCTCGCCGGTCGAATCATTCAGGCCATAGTACCAGATGCTGAGCGCCTTCAGATCGGCTGCAGTCGCATTGTCCTTGGTGTAGACCTTGTTCGCGTCAATCGTGCCGTAGAAGTGGATGGTGGGCTTTCCGGCGGCGTCAACGGTCACATACTGCTTCACGCCCACGTCGATGAGACTCTCGCAGCCTGCAATGTTCTTGCCCACCGGATAGGCACCGTCTACATAGCTCTCCTGGATCCACTCACCTGCCTGCTCCTCGTCCTTGGGCTGCTGCCACACTGCGGAAGCCTTGTTGGCGGTGGTGTCGGTGAACACGTCCTCGTCCTCTTCCACATAAACCTCAGTAACGATGTCGTCGTTCATAACCACATACAGAACGCCTGTGAAGCTCTCATCGTAGTCACGATTGAACTGGTTGGCATTGAGGCTGGTGGTGTCATCGCCATCGCTGACCCAGATGGCGTACTCACGGTCCAGAACCATGGTAGTACCGCCAACGGCCAGCACGTCGCCCTTAATCTCCAGCGCAGGACCGTCCACCTTGTAGGCCTTCATATTCTCGTCTGCGGTGTCCACAATACGGTCGGCACTGTCAATATAGCCCTTGCTGTCGGTGGTCAGGTTGCCGTACAGACCCAGGGTCCAGGGCTTGCCAGTGTCATAGTTCTTGCCGCTCATGGTAACGATGGTGAGCTCGCCGTCCTTAATCACCTTGTAGATGAAGATGTTGTCGCCGTCATCGTTCTGGGTCTTGGTGGGCTCCTCATCATAGATGTAGATGTGGGCGTCGGCTTCGCCGGTGATGGTCAGGTCGTTCTTGCTGCCGGCCTCGATGAAGACGTACTTGGCAAAGGAACCGTCCATCACAGCATTGACATAAGCGCCGGAGTTTGCCGCCTCAATCTTGGGCACCTGACGGATGCCATTGTAGACATACACGGTATCGTCACGCAGGACGATAAAGGTGGTGTTGTTGTTGGCGCGGAAGGACTTGCCGGAGCTGTAGGTGACAGCGGCGGTGTTGGTGTCGGTGATGGTCCCGCTGGTGAGGGCGGTACTTCCGTTGCCAGCAGCGTCGCCGGCATCGAGAGCGGTCAGCTCATACTTGCCGCTGCTCTTCTTCTCGTAGGTGAACCAGGTGTGCGCAGCGGTGCCAGGGCTCATGTTATCGCTGAGAACAATGACCTCGTTGGTGCCGTCCACAAAGTAGGCGTCGGCCTCGGTATTGCCCTTCACGCCGCCCTGATCATCGTTGTTGACTACATAGACATACTGCTTGTCAACGTCCACGCCCTCGGCGTAGATGATGTAGTCATAGCTGTCCAGAACCAGAACATACTCCTCGCCGATTTCATAGGTCTTGTCGGTAGCGGTGTAGCTCTTGTCGTAGTTATAGGTGCTGCCAGCGGTGACGCTGTTGCTGTTGGCGTCGCCCTTCTTGGCAACATAGGCGGTGACAGTCTCGGTGAGGGTCTCGGCCGCCTTGACGGTAACGATCTCCTCATCGGCCACGGTGACCAGCACATAGTCGCCGTCAGCGTACTGGGACAGGCCGGCAAAGTCCTCGCCGGACAGCTTGGAGCTGGTCTTGCCGGGCAGGGCCTTGGTCCCGTCCAGGGTCTTCAGCTGCAGCTCGTCCTTCTTGCTGTTGTACTCGCCGTCAACCTGAAGAACGTAGGTGTTGATGATACAGATGGTGACTTCGTCGTCGTCGATCTTATAGGCCTTCACCAGAACGCCGTTGCCGCCCAGCTTCTTGTCGCCGTCGTCGCCGTTCTTGACCAGCTTATCAACGTCTCCTGTGTAGGTCTTGCCGTCTTCTTTGATGTCAAGGTTGCCGCCTTCGACCTTGTCGGTCAGGGCCAGGTCCTTGTACAGGTCCTTAACCTTGACCTCTTTGGTGTAGGTGGCGTCGGCCTCGTTGGCGTAAATGCCGATCTCGGTGTTCTTGTAGGTCCAGCGGACAGCGGGAGCACCGAATACGTCAGCTTCAGCGGAGGTCTCCCGCCGCACCAGGTCGCCCTGATACAGCTGCTCACCCAGCTCGATGGTTGTGCCGGTGACACCGCTGACGTCGGTGCCCTGGTTGGCGCCCTTGATGGCAGTGCTCATCTTGTTGTTGATGGAGCTGGTGCGGACAATGTACTCCACCGCGCCATTGATGGTTACGGCAGTGTCGCCCTCGCCCACGGTGATGTCGGCAGAGGTCTTCTTGGCGTCAACCATGGTGGACTCCAGGGTGTTCAGCGCCAGCTGAGCCACCTGGTTACGGGTCAGGGGGGCGCTGGTGTCGGCGTTCACGTCGTCGAACAGGCCGATCTTGCTGGCCTGACGCACGGTGGACAGCACAAAGCCATCAGCGTAGTCACTGGGGTACTTGAAGTAGCCCAGGGCGCGCATCATCATGCTTGCGGCCTCGATGGCAGTCACGCTGGCGTCGGGGTCGTAAGTGGTGGCGGTGCGGCCGGACACGATGCCGTTGGCATAGCAGGCG
>CANSXE010000043.1 GCA_947650875.1 uncultured Bacillota bacterium
ATTTGGAGGTAATATATTATGGCAATTACTGCGAAAGACGTACAGAAGCTGCGCGAGATGACCGGCGTGGGCATGATGGACTGCAAGAAGGCCCTGGTTGAGGCCGACGGCGACTTTGACAAGGCCATCGAGTGGCTGCGGGAGAAGGGCCTTGCCGCCCAGACCAAGAAGGCCGGCAAGGTGGCCGCCGAGGGCGTGTCCATGGCTATTGTGGCCGACAACGGCGTGGGCGTTCTCATCGAGGTCAACTCTCAGACCGACTTTGTGGCCAAGAACGACGTGTTCCAGGGCTTCGTCAAGGACGTGGCCACCGCCGTTGCCACCCAGGACCCCGCCGACGTGGAGGCCCTGAAGAACTGCACCTACCCCGGCACCGACCGCACCATCGCTGACGTCACCGCCGACAAGGTGCTGGCCATCGGGGAGAACATCCAGATCCGCCGCTTCGTCCGCTATGCTGAGGGCGTCAGCGTGCCCTACGTGCACATGAACGGCAAGGTGGGCGTGCTGGTCAACCTGGCTGTGGAGGGCATCGACGCCGACAAGGTTGTGGAGCTGGGCAAGGATGTGGCCATGCAGATCTGCGCCATGAATCCCACCTATCTGGACAAGTCCGACGTGAGCCAGGAGATTCTGGACAAGGAGAAAGAGATTCAGCTGGCCATTATGGCCAACGACCCCAAGATGGCCGCCAAGCCCGACAAGGTGAAGGAAGGCATCGTCATGGGCAAGCTGGGCAAGTACTACGAGGAGAACTGCCTGCTTCAGCAGGCCTTCGTCAAGGAGAACAAGGTCTCTGTGGAGAAGCACGTGGCTGCCGTAGCCAAGGAGCTGGGCGGTTCCATCACCGTGAAGGCCTTCACTCGCTTCGCCACCGGCGAGGGCATCGAGAAGAAGGAAGACGACTTCGCCGCTGAGGTCGCCTCCATGATTAAGTAATCTGATGTTATTTTGAACCGTGAGAGACCAGGGCAAATGTCGTGGTCTCTCTTTTTTAACGGGAGAAAGGAGCTGGCGGGTATGAAGGAGATCGGCGTTATGGAGGTGGGCGGCTTCCGTGTGGGCCACGCCCAGGATTTGGAGGGGGCCACCGGCTGTACTGTGATTCTGTGTGACCGCATGAGCCCGGCCGGGCTGGATGTGCGGGGGGGAGGTCCCGCTTCCCGGGAGTCTCAGATTTTGAATCCGGTGGCCGCCGCCGAGGGGATCAACGCCGTGCTCCTGTCCGGAGGAAGCGCCTTTGGCCTGGACGCTGCCGGAGGGGTCCAGCGGTATCTGGAGGAGCGGAACATCGGCTTTGAAACGGGGGTGGCAAAGGTGCCCCTGGTGAGCCAGTCCTGCCTGTTCGACCTGGGTGTGGGGGACAAAAATGTCCGTCCCGATGGGGCCATGGCCTATGCCGCCTGTGAAAATGCCAGCCGGGACGAGCCCCTCCAGGGCAATGTGGGCGCCGGGACCGGCTGCTCTGTGGGAAAGTACCGGGGGATGGGCCGGGCTATGAAGTCGGGATTTGCCTCGTATGCGCTCCAGGCGGGGGCGCTGAAGGTGGGCGCTCTGGTGGCGGTGAACGCCCTGGGTGACATCTACAATCCCGACGGCACACAGCTGGCCGGGCTGCTCAATGAGAAGAGGACCGGACTGACCTCTACCCTGGAGGAGCTGTTTCAGGACGTGACCCGGGCCGGGAATCTGTTTACTGGAAACACAACCCTGGGCGTGGTGGTCACCAATGCTAAAATGGACAAGACCCACCTGACAAAGGTGGCCGGCATGGCCCACAACGGCTATGCCCGGGCCATCCGGCCCGTCCACACTACCGCTGACGGGGACAGCATTTATGCCCTCTCCCTGGGGGATATCCCCGGCGACGTGAATGTGGTGGGCGCTATGGCGGCCCGGGCTATGGAACGGGCCATTGTCCGCGCCGTCCAGTCCGCCCCCTCCGCCTACGGGCTTATAGGGTGGAGGGAGCTGAGGGGCGGCTGACAGGCCCTGGGATGGGCTTGAACTCCGGTTCTGGGCGCATGAGCTCTTTTGTCCCCACACAGCGGTTGATGGGGGTGCCCAGCTGGTGAAATTTTTCCTCGTAATCGGTCATTACCCCGCAAATGCCCTGACCGTGGAGGTTTCGTGTTACCTCGGACAGCGCAAAGCCCGCTTTTGGGAACTGGAACAGGGACCACTCAAACAGGTCGTGGTTGTCGCTCTTAAAGTGGATTTGCCCGCCCTCCCGCAGAATGCCCCGGTAGAGGATTAAAAATTGCTCGTGGGTCAGCCGCCGCCGGGCGTGCTTTACCCCCGGCCAGGGGTCGCAGAAGTTGATGTAGAGCAGGTCAACCTCATCCAGCGCAAAATAGTCCCGCAGCAGGGCTGCGTCGCCGTCAATGAAAAAAATGTTGGTCAGCCCTTTGGCCTGGCAGCGCTCCATGGCGACGATCATGGCGTCAGGCACCCGCTCCAGTGCGATGTACAGGACATCCGGATTTTGTTCCGCCGTTTCAGCGGAAAAGCGGCCCTTGCCGCAGCCAATTTCCAATCGTACCTCTCGGGCGGCAGGGAAAAGCTCACGCCAGTGTCCCCGCATTGATGGGGGATCGGAAATTAACATCGACGCACACCGCTCCATCCGAGCTGGCAGATTGGGCTTTTTTCTCATTCGCATACGCTTCCTCACCTTTCCGTTTGCTTGCAAAAATATCTTAACATATTTAATAGAATACTTGCAATCGTTTTTGAAATATATTATACTGCTATAGGCGGCGTGAGTGGCGTGCTGGCATGTGCGGCTTGAAGGGAAGCGGCGAGCATAAATAACGGGGTGTTGCGCAGTTGGTAGCGCGCCTGCTTTGGGAGCAGGAGGCCCGGGGTTCGAGTCCCCGCACTCCGACCAAAGGTGAGTCCTTATAGGATTCACCTATTTTTTTGTTTATAGATGCCTATATTGCTTTGCTTAAATGGACATTCGATTTTAGTTGACTATTTTTCATTTATACAGTATGATGTTCACAAATATTACGAAAGGACTGATTTTATGGCAACTCCACCCAGCCAAGGGAAATTGTTATATCACATTACACATATAAATAATCTTCTATCAATATTAGAAAATGGTTTGATGTCACGAAAGGAGCTTCTAAAAACTGGATATCATTTTATGGACATAGCAAACCCTGACATATTAAGTAAACGAGAAAATTATAGAGAAGCTCTCTCAAAATTTGTTTTATTTCATTTTTATCCCAAAAACCCTTTTGACGGCGCAGTTTGTAAAGAATATGGATCAGAAAACATGGTTATAATTACAATTTGGCGAAGTGCACATGAACAAAACGAATTTTTTATTATCCCATCACACCCTTTAGACTGCGATGAACCTGATATATATTCTTATGAGCAAGGATTTGATTTAATTAGGTGGGATATATTGGATATGGAGACGGGCAGAGATTACCATGATCCAGAAATAAGAAAAGCCTGTATGGCTGAATGTATAATGGATTATGTTATTCCACCAGAAGCATTTGCATATGTTTATGTGAAGAACGAAAGTGTTAAGTCAAAAATTCTCCCAATGAATAACTCTCAGCAAATTGAAATTAAAGTTAATAAATATATGTTCCCTTGATATTATAAAGCTTTTAAATGAGGGAGGTGATTTCCATGTTTTATTATGTTACTGGAGATTTGCTCCAATCAAAGGCAGAGGCCTTAGTCAATACTGTAAACTGTGAAGGCTTTATGGGAAAAGGAATCGCGTATCAATTTAAACTTCAATTCCCAGATACAAATGCCGACTATGTTAAAGCCTGTAAGAAAGGTTCCTTGCGCCCTGGAGAGTTGCATTATTTTAGGGAACATGGAAAAATTATTATAAACTTCCCAACAAAGAATAAATGGCGAGAAAAATCAAGGATCGGATACATTGAAAATGGGTTAGATTCCCTAATTGACTTAATTTATGATTTAGGTATCAAAAGTATTGCTATTCCTCCATTAGGTAGCGGAAACGGTGGACTCAAATGGGATGACGTAAAAGTAGTAATATCTGATAAACTGGAAAATTTATCTTCCTTTATAGATATATATATTTATGAGCCATCTAAAAATTATTCATCTACTCCTGCCCTTGAGCCAAAACTAAGCACCTCTGCCCTTGTGTTAATGGAAATCAAACGCCAATTAACCAAATTTGATGTATTGAGGTTACAAAAAGCTGCATATTTCATGAATTTGTTTTCTTCCAAAAAATATTTTAATTTTGTCCCTCATAAATATGGTCCATATGACCATTCTATTGACATAGTAAGCAAGGGTATACGAGAATTTCAGATATATCACAAAACACGTTCGACCGAAGAGGCTCAGAAAATCTTATATAATAAGTTAATAAGCGATTCAGTGAATAATACTCTTAAAGAGCTCTTTCCTCAAATTCAAAAAGCATGTATTTTTGTTAACTCCATAAGCAGCAATCACGAGTTAGAGTGTCTATCAACAATTTGTTTCCTAATCGAACAATCAGGAGGACTGTCATCAGAAGATATAGTTCAAGGGTTTAAAAACTGGTCTGAAGATAAAGCCAAACGCTTTACAGAAAATGAAATAATAGATGATATTCAAAAGTTATATGAAATGGGCATACTCGAAAAAAATTTAATGGGTTACAATCTGGTGGCTTAATTGTCATTTGAGCAAAATAAACAAAATTTATATTGGATAAAACCTCTTGCTGACGGTCTGCAAACCGTTGGTACGACTGACTTTCTTGAAGTCCTATAATTACACTCGGACCAATTTGATAATCCGAACACAATTCTCTGGATGAGAAATGTGTTCGGATTTATCCGTTCTATTGGCAATATTGATAACCCGCGGAGAAAGAACTCCGTTGCAGTTTCAGCTCAGGTGTTTGATGTAGGCGCCGAGTTTTTCAGTGAAGCCCATTTTTGCCAGGTAGGCTATGTGGGCTTTGGACGCCTTTCCTGTGAAGACCAGAGTATTGATGCCCCGGGAGGGCAGTCGGGAATACAGATAGGCTCCAATGGAGCAGTCGCGGTAGGTGGGGGTAGAATAGTCGAGCAGTACTTGCAGGGTGCCCTGTCCGCTGCTGGTCCCCAGCAGAACCCCCGCCGGATTCCCGTTATGGCAAACAATATAGGCCAGGTCCGCTGGGGTATCTGCGGAGAAATCCGGGAAATAGGATTGAATGTCCTGCCTGTAGTAATCCAGCAGGTAGCGCAGCAGGCCCTCGCCCTGTGTGCCCTCCACCAGGTCGTAGCTCTGGTTCTTTTGGGTCAGTTTAATCAAATTGTAGATATTGATACCGACCAGGCAGACATTCATCAGTGCGGTAGGATAGGAGTGGATAATGACAGCATAGGCCGCGAAAATTCCGCTGCCGATGGTATTGATGACCCGCAGCTTGACTACGGACGACATCAGCATGGAAGCTACCACCAAAGCGGACCCAAGATAGCCGATCATCTCGATCATGGGTTAGACCCTCCCTGTGTTATATGTTTGTCGGGTGCTGTTTTGGACCTGAATCGCGCAAATTTTCTATGATTTTATTATTATATCATAAATTCGCGGATAGTTCCACTCTACAGCAAACGCGGTGTATTTCCGCGTCAGGGCATGCAAAATCAAGCGGTCCGGTAAAACCGCTTTCTTAAAAATAAGTTTTATTTATCAAGAAAAAAGGTCGAATATTCTGATAAAAAATGCCATAAAATCTAAAAAAATGACTTGCATATTTTGCCGCAATGTGATAGATTATAGGCGGCCGGTCGAAATGCACCGTGAACGCTCGAGTCGGGACCTTTTGCTGGCCGTCACAGATTTTTAGGAAAGGAAGAGTCGATAAAATGGAAAACACGAAACGAATCGTGGTGGCCGATACCGGAACAGAATTTAGAAAAAGTCTGATCCGGGCGTTGGCTGAGGAACCGGATTTCCAAATCGTGGGAGAGACAGGAGACGGTACAGAGCTGATGAACCTGGTCCGTCAGGAACAGCCGGATGCCGTAGTTATGGACATGGTGCTTACCGGCGGAATGGACGGCATGGATGTGCTGGACGCGTTCTCCTTGATGGAAGACAGGCCTAAGGTGCTGGTGCTGTCCAGCTACATCCGGGGCAGCGTGGTAGACGCGGCTGCGGCCAAGGGGGCGGATTTCTTTTTAATCAAGCCCTGCCGGCTCACAGCGGTCGGGGAACGGCTGCGGCAGATCATGTCCTCCGGCGGCGTGGAGGAATCGGAGACCGACCACAGCGAAAATCTGGAGAGTCAGGTGACCGCCATCATCCATGAGGTGGGCGTACCTGCCCATATCAAGGGCTACCAGTACCTGCGGGAAGCGATTATCATCGCTGTCAACGATATGGATGTCATCAACGCGGTAACCAAAGTGCTCTACCCCGAGGTGGCGAAGCGGTTTAACACAACGCCCAGCCGGGTGGAACGGGCCATCCGCCACGCCATTGAGGTTGCCTGGGACCGGGGCGATCTGGAGACCCTGCAAAAATACTTTGGCTATACCGTCTCTAACGCCAAGGGCAAGCCGACCAACAGCGAATTTATCGCCATGATTGCCGACCGGCTTCAATTGGCCAGACGGAAGTCGGTACGGTGAGGACCGGTTTTCACCGCTGGAGTTTGTAATTTATATTATATCGCCGGAGGACAGAGGATTTTGTCGGAATGTGTTGAAGGCGGAAGAAAGATTAAAAAGAAAGGCGGCGGCGGTATGACGATACAGTACAATCCCCGCGGTACCTGCTCCAGACACTTTCAAATTGAGGTGGAGGAGGGCGTGATCCAGTCCATTCAGGTTGAGGGCGGCTGCGACGGCAATTTAAAGGGGCTGTCCTCCCTGCTGAAGGGCATGGCGGTGGAGGAAGCCATCCAGCGCATGGAGGGCATTCGCTGCGGAGGGAAACAGACCTCCTGCCCCGACCAGATGGCCCAGGCACTGAAAGAAGCGCTGTAAAAGAAATGGCGGGCGGCATTGGCCGCCCGCTGTCTTTTGTTTTCAGTAGACCGTTCCGCTGTCGAGCATCCACTGGGGAACGTCAGGCCAGACATCGTAGCTCCCCGGTGGGAGGAAAACCAATTCCAGCCCCTCGGGCAGTCGGTAAAAGGTCCGGTAGCTGGGGATGCGCATGGCAGAAGCCGGATTGCGCTCCCAAAAATAGAAGTATTTCCAGTCCTCGGTGGGCAGGATGACGCGGGAGCTGCCCTGGCTGACGGTCTCCTGAATCAGTTGTTCCCGCAGGGCGCTGCACCCCGCAATCACCCGATAGACCCGTATGTGGAAGACCAGCGCCGCAGCCAGAAGCAGGCAGGCCAGAGCGGTGGTCAGGGCGTTCCAGGGGAAGTCGTATAAAAGGGACATCCCCAAAAGCACCAGAAGCAGGGCGGAGAGGAAGCCGCATCGGGCGCCCTGAACCAGCAGAATGGCAAAGGGGCCTGTCAGCGCCAGAGCGCCGGCCAACAGGGACAGCCTGGGCAGACGGAGGGGCCGGTCAGGGTCGGTGAGCAGGACAAGGGTCACCAGGACACAGACAACCGGCGGACCCAGGAACTGGAGAACGGGGATGGGGTAGTCCCACGCAAGTCCCCGGTGTATATAGTTGGCCTTCAGCCAGCACCAGTAGAGCAGGACGGCGGAGAAGAGGGATGGAGGGAGGATCAGCAGCCAGGACCGCCCTGCCCTGAATGCCCGCCAGGCCGCTCCGGCACAGACCAGAACCCATACGGCGGGGTAATAGATAAACAGCTCCGGGAGAACGGTTTCAAAGAAGCGCCGGGATACGGCGGAGAGGATGGCGATCAGCCCGTCCCCCGGCAAAAAGGCCAGCTGACGGACCCCGTTTACAGCGGAGCCGGTGGTGGCCAGCTCAGAGTAGAGGGGGTTGTAAAACATCAGAAGCAGGCCGAGCATGGTCCCTGACAGCAGGGCGAGGGCGAGCGGCCGGTTCCGGCCGGTCCGCCATGCCTGAAGCGCAAAGAGAACGGCTGCCGCGGCCAGCACTGCGGTCAGATTTTCGCTGAACAGCTGGGTCGCGAGGGTGAGGAGGAACAGACCGGCGAGGAGGACGCCGCCAGCCCCGCTGTCTGTGCGGACGGTCCGCTGAACCAGCAGGATCAGGACCAGAAGAAACAGTCCGCCCACAACGAAATTGGAGAAGGAGGACACCCAGCCATAGGTCTGCCGCCAGCTCTCCATGGGCATGGTCATCAATACCCCGCAGCCCAGTATTGTGAGGGGAAACCAGTTCGTCGAGCCCCTGGGGGAGACAATTACCGCCGCCAGAAGGGGGAGGGCAAGCATGGTTCCCCCCATAACCAGGGTTTTGATAATCTGAGAGCGGGTCATAACGATGACAAAAAGGGAGCCGCAGTAGCGGTTGTTTACCTCGCCGCTGAACCACCACCGCAGACCCTTGGCCACCCCCCAGTCCCAGTCGTCATGGGTATAGGGGACCTGCCAGGCAATCCACAGGCAGGCGGCCAGCAGAATGAGCAGTACAGCCGCGCGGACCGGTCTGCGAAGCTTTTCCATCAGGGATTCCCTCCATTCAGGTCAGTCTTGGCCCCGCGCCGGGAATCAGGGAGATGAGCCAGGCGAAGGGGAGGGACAGCAGAAAGAACGCCAGTGCGAACAGGGGGACGGACAGTGCCGGGGAGAAGGCCAGCAGGGAGAGACCCAAGCGCTGGAAGATCAGTGCCCAGAGCTGATGAATCAGGTAGACGCCAAGGGCGCAGTCTCCGATCTGCGATACAGCCCTGCGCCGGGACCGCTCCTCGCTGACCCCCAGCACATAGCGGAACAGGGTGCAGAAGGCGGCGGCTGTAAGCAGCACATTGGGGGCCATGAGCCGCTGCCACGGTTCCCGGCTGCCGCCGGTGAGCCTGTGTCCCATCAGGGTGAGGACCAGGCCCAGCACGCCGAGGATATACAGCACATATTCCGGGATTCTGCCGATGGTGTAGTGCCGGAGATACCAGCCGCCCACATAGCAGCCCACCCAGCCCAGCACCAGATGGACCTGGAGCCGGTCCAGCAGGCCGGCGAGGACGCTGTCCGGCCGGAAGGCGGACCACAGGGGGAGGAGGGCGGTAAACAAAAAGCACAGCCCCAGAAGGTAGCGGATCTCCCCCTGGCTGGCCGAGGCGGTGAACCGGTGGAGGACGGGATGGACCAGGTACAGCCCAATGAGGGGGTAGAGGACCCACAGGTGGAAGTAGGTGTCCCCCCTTACCGCCGACAACAGCAGGTCAGCCAGCCCGGCCAGGGTGAAGCTGCCGCCCTGTCCCGCCAGGAGGGGCGGGACGATGGCATAGACCACCCCCCAGAAGACCAGCAGGCCGAAGGCGGGCAGGACCAGCCCGGTGAGGGAGGAGGACACCTGGGGCTTGCCCTCCTCCAGGGCAGACATGCCCCAAAGCATAAACAGGGCGGGAACAGTCCACAGGGTCAGCCCCTCATAGACGGACAGCACCTGCCAGGCGCCCGAGCCCGCCGCTGTCAGCTGCTGCCCCTGCCGGGCCAGCAGGAGCATGATGGCGCACAGCACCGTAAAAACCCGGAAAAAACCGGGCCAACCCACGTTGCGATCTCCCTTGGCCATCAGGGGTTCTCCGGGACAATCTCGATCCAGTAGCCGTCCGGGTCGGAGATAAAGTAGATGCCCATGGCCGGATTTTCAAAACAGATGCAGCCCATGGCTTTGTGTCTGGCATGGAGCGCGTCGTACTCGCTGGTATGGAAGGCCAGGTGGAACTCGCACTCCCCCAGGTTGTAGGGCGCTTCCCGGTCCCGGAGCCAGGTCAGCTCCAGCTGGAAGGGGGAGCCGGCTTCGTCCTCCAGAAAGACCAGCTTGAAGGAGCCGTCGGGCGCCTCCTTCTCCCGCGCGGGGGACAGGTTCAGGGCCTCCTTGTAGAAGGCCAGGCTGCGCTCCAGGTCCAGCACGTTGAAGTTAAAGTGGTAGAAGGTTGTCATACAGTTTTCTCCTTTTTATAAAGTTACTCCGCCTTTTTATCAATCCACTCCGGGCGGAATTTGGAGTAGATAATTTTCTGTTCGCTGTACAGCCCGTGGTAGCCGGACAGCATGTAGGATACCCCGCAGCACAGGGCATACAGAGACAGGCCGTCTCCGCCGAAGAGCTCAAAGGCCAGCAGGATGGAGCTGAGGGGGCAGTTGGTGGCCCCGCAGAACACCGCCGCCATACCCAGCGCCCCGGAGAACCCGTGGGGCAGGCCCAGCAGGGGCCCCACCCAGGTGCCGAAGGCGCAGCCGGTGAAGAGCACAGGGACAATCTCGCCACCCCGGAACCCGGCCCCCAGGGTGAGGGCGGTAAAGAGAATCTTCAGCAGAAAGGCCTCCGGGATGGTGTCTCCGGCCAGCATCCGGCGGATGACTCCGTCTCCCGCCCCGTTGTAGGTCTGCTCCCCGACCAGCAGGGTGAGGGCCAGCACCAGCGCCCCGCCGGCGGCGGCCCGGACCAGGGGGTCGGGCAGATACCTGGCATAGAGCTTCGGGGCGGCGTGCATCACCTTGCAGAAGAAGATGGACAGCACCGCGCACAGCACCCCCATGGCGGCGGTCTGGAGGATGGGCAGCAGCTCCAGCCCCAGGGCGTCGTGGACGGGGTAGCCGTGGATGGCGTGGAGTCCGAAGCCGTGGGCGACCAGGGCCGCCGTGTAGGAGGACAGCAGGCAGGGCACCATGGCGGCGTAGTACATCCGGCCCACCGTCACCACCTCCATGGCGAATATCGCGGCAGTGAGAGGGGTGCCGAACAGGGCGGAGAAGGCGGCGGCCATGCCGCACATCACCACAATCCGCCCATCGTGCTCGTCCAGGCCCAGCTTGCGGCCGGTGTAGGCGGACAGGGAGGCCCCCAGCTGGAGGGCGGCCCCCTCCCGGCCGGCGGAGCCGCCCGCCAGGTGGGTGCAGATGGTGGACAGGAAGATCAGCGGCGCGGTGCGCAGCTTGAGCCGCTTCGCGTCCCGCACCGCCACCAGCACCAGGTTGGTGCCCCGGTCCTTTTCCATGCCGCACCAGCGGTAAAGCAGCACAATGGCCGGCCCGACCAGGGGCAGCAGCCAAATAATCCGGGGATGAAGCTCCCGCAGCTCGGTTACCATGTCGATGCCCACATGAAAGGCAACGGCTACAAGACCTACGATTATCCCCACTAGACAGGAATACAGCAGCCATTTTACAAAGGTTACACCCTCGGCCAGATGTTCCCGCATCCGCCCAGACAGTTGAGCCATGATGATCCCCCTTCTCCTGAGGCCCGCCAGCCCCGCCACAAAAGGATAGTTAAGAGTATATCATATCCCGGAAAAATTTGCACCCCCAAATCTCTTTTCCTTGAAAACACACGGCTCCCCCTTGCAAGAACTGTTTTTTTATGCTATGCTTTAGCTGTGTCAATGTAATGTTACCTGTAAATTTAAGGAGGTTTTTTCCGTGGATGACGGCCATATATGGCTGGCACTGTTTATTATCAGCCTGTGTATCAATATTCTACAGATGCTTTGGCGGCCCATCTTGAATCTGCTGCACCGAAAAGACCAGGTGTCGGAGGACAACATCATGGCCATGGTGGAGGAGGGAGAGGAGTCCGGAGCCATCCGAAGCAATGAGAAGGAATTTATCGAGAATGTTCTGGACTTCGACAACAGTACCGCCAAGGATGTGATGGTCCACCGCACCGACATGGTCACCCTCTCCGCCGACGCGAAGGAGGGGGAAATTCTGGACGCCATCCGCCAGTCCGGCCTGTCCCGCTTCCCGGTGTGCGGGGAGGACGCGGACGACATTTTGGGCATTTTGTCCGCCCGGGACTATCTGCTCAACTTTCATCAGCCCAACCCGCTGCCCCTGAAGGAGCTGCTCCGCCCGGCCTACTTCGTCCCTGAGACGGTGGGCGCGGATGTCCTCTTTCACGACATGCAGGGAAAAAAGACACATCTGGCCCTGGTGGTGGACGAGTACGGAGGAACCAGCGGCCTGGTTACCCTGGAGGACCTTCTGGAAGAGCTGGTGGGCAACATCTATGACGAGTTTGATCCCCAGGAGGAGCAGGAGATTATTAGGCTGGACGATGTCCACTGGAGGGTGTCCGGCTCCGCCGACCTGGAGGAGCTGGCCGAGGCCATGGAGTTTGAGCTCCCCAAGGATGAGGAGCTGGACTACGATACTCTGGGGGGCCTGGTCTTTTCCCAGCTGTCAGTCATCCCGGAGGACGGCAGCCGTCCCCTGGTGGAGACCCTGGGCCTGCGCATTCAGGTGGAGGAGCTGTGCGACCGCCGGGTGGAGTGGGCTCTGGTGGAGAAGCTGAGCCCGGAGCCGGAAGAGTCAGAGTAAGTACATACAATAAAAAGGCCCCCTTGTGAAAGGGAGCCTTTTTGCATGTTACCGCACCTCGATGGCACTCACCGGGCAGGCGTCGGCGGCGGCTTGTACCTGGTCAGCCAGGTCGGAGCCCACCTCCGGGGAGACGGCGGCAGCGGTGCCGCCGTCGGTGAGGAAAAATTCGTCGGGGCAGGTGCTGGCGCACAGGCCGCAGCCGATGCAGTTGCCGTTGACATGGACTTGCATATGGGATACCCTCCTTTAAATATTGGTCCCCATACTATGCCCATACCGGTGAAATTTATTCATAGGTCCCCAGGAACAGGGGCACGCCGGTGTACAGGTCTACGATGCCGTAGAGAAAGGGCCGGTCCAGAATGAGGGTGATTCCATCCTGGGGCGCGGCGGAACCGGAGGGCTCGTCCACCACCGTGGCGGCGGCTGCCTCGGTGCCCTTCTCGTTGACCTCAATTTTCGTGGCGTGAATTACCTGGTTGATAAAGTAACCCTCCGGGTTGTCCCCCATGTTGGAGAAATCGGCGGCGCCGGGAACAAAGGCGTCCTCCAGTCCCAGCGGGGGCAGGATGTCCTCCAGATTGCCTTTCCACTCCGCTGAGAATTTCGGCATGGCAAAGCTCAAAAACAGGGCGTCCTCTCTGTTGATAATCAGCTGGGATAAGCTGTTTCCCTCCAGATTGTTCAGCCACTGACCAAAATCGGGGGAGTCCGGGTACAAATCAGGCAAAATTGCCACAAAGGCCAACCGACCGTCGTCGTAGGGCAGGACCACCCCCTGGGCCCCCTTGCCGTTCAGGTAGGACAGCTGGGTGTCAAACTTCCGCAGGTATTCCACCTGGCTGTCGGGGCCGCCGGCGTGGTGGAAATCCATCTCTCGGGTGGACAGGGGGTCGAACTCACTGAGCCACTTGTTTTTCAGATAGAGGGCGTTGACCAGCAGCAGGGCGGTGTTCT
>CANSXE010000044.1 GCA_947650875.1 uncultured Bacillota bacterium
CTTGATTCACCATAATTCCACGTCTCCTTTTCGATATTTTATCTATTGTACCTTGTGCGTTTGGCCTTGTCAAGACGGGAGTTTGCGTAAGAAGAATCCCCCCGCCGCTTCGCGGCCCTCCCCCCTTTAACAAGGGGGGCTTTTTGCTCCACTGAATGTTTCAGGTCTCCTCCAAAGGCCCCCTTGCCAAAGGGGGCTGGCACCGCCGCAGGCGGTGACTGGGGGATTCCGTTTTGCAGCTGAACTTCTCCCTCTTAACCCAGCGTCTCCCCAAAATACAGCGCCGTCTCGAACCGGGGCTTGCCCTGCGCGTCGATGCCCCGGACAAACCGGCTGTCCCCCAGGCCGCTGGCCTGGATGGTGAGCACCTCGCCGGGGCGGCACTCGGCCAGGTAGCCGATGCGCAGCTCGGCCAGGTATCGGTCCTGGGGCAGATTTTCCATCCCCACCGCGTCGCAGGCGAAGTCGGCGTAGCGGGTGTTGTTCACATGGCCGTTGAGGTCGGAGTCGCTGTACCGCATGGGGCGGCGCTCCACGTCCACCAAATCGCCGGGCTGGCGGAGCTTGGCCAGGGTCACCGACTTGCACAGCGCCCCGCCGCCGGTGCCCTCCAGCTCCGGGATGGCGCTCAGGCGCACCAGCTTGTGGCTGTCCAGGCTGGCCAGCACCCAGGCGGACACCGACTCCCCCACCGGCTGGCCGTTGGCCAGAATGTCGTAGTCCCGGTACATGATGGCCGACTTTCCCCCCCGGTGCCAGGTGCGGACGGTCAGCCTGTCCTCATACCGCAGGGGGCGGGACAGCCGGTACCAGGACCGGGCCAGCATCCAGAAGGCCCCGTACCGCTCCACCAGCACGTCCCGGGAAAAGCCCCCCTCCTCCGCCGCAAGGGTGGCGGCGTTCTGCAGGTGGTTCAGCAGGGCGGACGCCTTGCACTGGTTCCGGTTGTCCACGTCCAGACCGTTTAAACGGATATCGTACTCATAAAACATGCTCATTTTTCCTTGCCTCGAATCAATATTGAAGTTTTGCAGCACAGGTCGTCAATGTCGTCGGCGGTGGCGGCGGGAATGCGGTACTTGCCGCCGCAGTCCTGGCAGTACAGGTCCACCGAGCTGAAATGCACGTCGAAGGCCCATTTTTTGCTGCCGCAGGTACAGGAGACGCCCCCACGGGCGGCGATGTCCCGCAGTTCAGCCAGAATCTCCTCCATGACGATCTCGTCCAGAAAGGCCCCGCTTACGGCGGGGTCCTCCCCCAGCTTGTCCACCGCCTGCTCCAGCCGGGCGGTGGCGGCGTAGACCGGGCCCTCCTCTCCCACATAGCAGCAGTCCAGCCCGGAGACGGCGCAGGAGAAGGCCAGCGCCCTCTCCCGGATGAAGGCCCGGGAGGAGCAGGACACCGTGTGTTCCCGGCCGCAGAACAGGCACGGCACCGTCAGCTGCACCCGGTTGGGCTTGAACTCCACCAGCAGCTCCGACTTGCCGCAGGGGCACTTAATATGGGCCGGGGCCGCCGCCAGGGAGAACAGGTCCCGCTCCACAATCACCGACTGGGCGCAGTGGGGACAGATGTAGGACAAAAACCGCTTCGTCTCTTGTACCATGTTCGGGTCGCTCCTTTGGCGTTTTCTCATGGGTATATTATAACGCAGTTTTCCATAAAAAACAAGACAGCAAAGCCCCCGTCCAACGGACGGGGGCAAACGGTTTAATTTGACAAAACATCCTGTCTCGCGGTATAATGGATGCGCTGAGCCCCTTTGGGCAAAGCCGGAAGGGTATATCGTTGCAAACGGCAGGTGGTTAGTCCCCCATCCTTGGGGGCCTTGTCCCCCGGAAAGGGGGGACCGCTATGGTTACATATGAGGAGCTTTTCGCTTACTCTCTTGTAATTCTTGGCGTTGTGGGTCTGTGCTATCAGATCTTCAAAAGGAAATGACCGCCCCTTAGCCCCGGCGCGGTCATTTCTTTGACCATATTCTGGGACTAACCGCTTGTCACGGTATCCCTTCTGTCATTATTATACCTCATATTCCCGTTTTGTCAAGACGGCAAAGCCCCCGTCCGATGGACGGGGGCAAACGGCATAATTTGACAAAGCATCCTGTTTCGCGGTATAATGGATGCGCTGAGCCCCTTTGGGCAAAGCCGGAAGGGTATATCGTTGCAAACGGCAGGTGGTTAGTCCCCCATCCTTGGGGGCCTTGTCCCCCGGAAAGGGGGGACCGCTATGGTTACATATGAGGAGCTTTTCGCTTACTCTCTTGTGATTCTTGGCGTTGTGGGTCTGTGTTATCAGATCTTCAAAAGGAAATAGCCGCCCTCACGTCCAAATGAAGCGGCTATTCCTTAGCTAAATCATTCGGGACTAACCGCTTGTCACGGTATCCCTTCCGTCATTATTATACCTCATATTCCCGTTTTGTCAAGACGGCAAAGCCCCCGGCTGACAGCTCCCTCCAGAGGTGGAGCCTTTTCATACTCCCCGGCGGCGCTTGACAATCGTACTCGGATTTTGTAAAATGAACATAACAGGCAGCGGACTCCGGGCCCGAGGCCGAACGTGTGGGAGGGATGCAAATATGAGGACGGCGCTGGAGATGACTAAATTTGTACTTGTACATGAACGTGGATACACAGAGAATCCTGAAGAACTGGACCGCTTAGTAAAAGCCAGATTAGAACACATGCATAAGAAACGGGAAGATCTGATCCGTGAAGGAAAAAACCCGGATTTGGTCAAGCTCGGCGGTTTTCCTGAATCTGCACTGACCTATGACAGCACTCTCCGGAATCTCCAAGATACTATGAATAACATCCTGAGCCAAGGAGAATCTGACTATGTACCTTTGTTCCGGCCAATTGAACAGACACTTGCGTTCAAGTCCGGGGTATTGGAAGGTAATAATGATGTTCTCTACGCCCTTACTTCGCACAGTCTTTGGTCCAGCAATAAGAAAGATATCATCAAACCATACAGCGGCATAACCGGAACACTCCAGCATGTTGCGGCCGCGTTTACCGCCGACCGATGCATCATCGTTCATTGGGGTGGTGGAGAGCATAAACCGCCAAAAATAATCAAAGTCATTCCATATGATGATATCAACGGGGTAAGGGCAGAAAAGGATAAGTCTCCTTTTAAGTCTCCCTTCACGGACAAAACCACTGAGGGTCTTGTAAGCACTCACCTTAGTTTGAATGTTGATAATGAGTACATTTTTACCCACTTTTACCAAGACGAACTTGGCTGGGATATAGCCTGCCAGACAATCATAGCGCTTGTTACAAAGTACAAGCGGGAGAAATATGGAGTCCAGACTGACGTAGCGGCTCCTCGGCAACCCCAGCATGCTCCGCAGCCTATCCCCCAGGCGGCGGCCCTTGCCGCGCCCCCAACCGGGGCGGGCCTGCCGCCGGAGACTATTGAGACGCTGAAGCAGCTCAAGGGCCTGCTGGATGCGGACATCCTCACCCAGGAGGAGTTCGACGCGAAGAAGAAGCAGCTATTGGGCCTGTGACCCAGTCATACTGTCCCCCTCCGGCCAAAAGCCGGAGGGGGATTTTCGCTGTCATCTGCTCCGCACCCGGTCCACTGCCCCGTGCCAGCCGGACAGCAGATTTTCCCGCTGCTCCCCCTCCATGGCGGGCTGGTAGCGCCGGTCCAGGGTCCAGCTGCCCCGGATATCCTCCAGATTTTTCCACACCCCCGTGGCCAGCCCGGCCAGATACGCCGCCCCCAGGGCGGTGGTCTCCCGGATTTTAGGCCGGGACAGGGGCCGGTCCACCAGGTCCGCCTGGAACTGCATGAGGAAGTTGTTGGCCGAGGCCCCGCCGTCCACCCGCAGCTCCCGCAGGGGGATGCCGGCGTCCTCCTCCATGGCCCGGAGCACGTCGGCGGTCTGGTAGGCGATGGACTCCAGGGCGGCTCGGATGATGTGGTTGCGCCCCGCGCCCCGGGTCAGGCCCAGGATGGCTCCCCGGGCGTTCATGTCCCAGTGGGGCGCGCCCAGCCCGGTGAAGGCGGGCACCACATACACCCCGGCGGTGTCCGCCACCTTGCCGGCGAAATACTCGGTATCGGAGGAGTCGGAGATGAGCCCCAGCTCGTCCCGCAGCCACTGAACCACCGCACCGCCCACAAAAATGCTGCCCTCCAGGGCGTAGGTCACCCTGCCGTCCAGTCCGGCGGCGATGGTGGTAATCAGGCCGTTTTTGCTGACGAAGGGGGTCTCCCCCGTGTTCATCAGCAGGAAGCAGCCGGTGCCGTAGGTGTTTTTGGCCTCCCCCGGCGCGAAGCAGGTCTGTCCAAAGAGGGCGGCCTGCTGGTCGCCGGCGATGCCGGCGATGGGCACCTCCACCCCCTGGATGTTCACCGTCCCGTAGACCTCGCTGGAGGAGCGTACCTGGGGCAGCATGGACATGGGCACCCCCAGCCGTTGGCAGACGGTCTCGTCCCACCGCAGGCTGCGGATGTCGTACAGCATGGTGCGGCTGGCGTTGGTGTAGTCGGTGACGTGGACCGCCCCGCCGGTGAGCTTCCAAATCAGCCAGCTGTCCACCGTGCCAAAGAGGAGTTTTCCCTCCTCCGCCCGCTCCCGGGCCCCGGGGACGTGGTCCAGAATCCAGCGTATCTTGGTGGCGGAGAAGTAGGCGTCGATCAGCAGGCCGGTGCGGTCCTTCACATAGGCCACAAAGGCGGGGTCCTGTTTCAGCTCCTCGCACAGCCCGGCGGTGCGGCGGCACTGCCACACAATGGCGTTGTACACCGGCTTGCCGGTGTCCCGGTCCCAGACGATGGCCGTCTCCCGCTGGTTGGTGATGCCGATGCCCGCCAGCTCATGGACGTCCACCCCGCTCTGGGCCAGCGTCTCCATGAGGACGCCGTACTGGCTGGACCAGATCTCCATAGGGTCGTGCTCCACCCAGCCGGGCTTTGGGTAGAACTGGGTGAACTCCTTCTGGGCCATGCCCACTATGTTCTGCTCCCGGTCGAAGAGGATGCAGCGGCTGCTGGTAGTGCCCTGGTCCAGGGCGGCGATGTAGCGCTTTTCCATAACGTTCCCCTTTCCTTTGGTTTTCCTTATTATACCGCCGTTCCGGGGAAAAAACAAGGATTGAAAAACGGCGGGCGACCTGTCCGGTCACCCGCCGCGTGGGGTTGCTTATTCGCTGTAGGGCTTGCCGGTCTCGATGTACATACCCCGGTCCGCGCTCCAGCCCACATAGAAATTCAGGGCCACGCCCAGGTCACGGAGCTTGAAGTAGTTGGAGCCGTTGATCTTATACACCTCGGCGGTGATCTTCTCACCGTTGACATAAATGGCGTCGTTGCTGGGGTCAGCGGTCTGGCTGCCGCCGGTGGCGGCCCCTGCCAGGTCGCCGGACTGCTTGTCATAGCCCTGGCCGGTGGTGGCGGTGACGGCGTTCTTCTCGCCGTCGTAGCCCACGGCGAACTGCTTTTCCGTGCCGTTCAGCAGAGCGGCCACGTCGCGGATTTTAAAGTAGTTGCTGTCACCGATTTTGTACACCGTGGGGTCAGCGGCGTTGCCGTTTACTTCCAGCTTGTCGTTGGTGGGAGAGGCGATTGTCTCAGCGGCGGGCTGCTGGGGCTGCTCAGGCTGCTGGGGCTGCTCAGGCTGCTGGGGCTGGGCCGGGGTAGCGGAGTCGATGCGCGAGATGGAATATGGATACTGGTGTTCGAGAAGCTCTGCTACCCGCCAATCAAAATCACTTATGTCATCATCAATTCCCGGTCCAATACCTATTGCAAAATCACTAATACTGCCACGGCTAAGACCGTAATATTCACTGTACTCTCCGAGCAGTTCACCGATGCCATACTCCGCATGTTCATAGTTAAGCGTTCCAGATCCAGTATAGTTGATATGGATAGTCGAACCTTCTAAGTAAATAGTAACAAAGATACCCTCTTCTTTAAATTTATAGTAGACACTGTCCATATGCGGAGTACGCGTCCAAGGTTCTGTCGCCGCAAAAACGGGAATGGTCAGCCCCAAACACATTGCCAGGGCCAGCGCAAGGGATAAGATTTTCTTTCTCATCGTCTCTGTCTCCTTTTTTGTATTGAACGCACTTTATTGTTTCCTGTTCAGGAAACAATAGGACGTACGTCCTGCCTTTATTCTACAACAAACTTTTCCGGGATGCAAGCCCTTTTTAGAATACGCACCAAAGCCCCCCTTGCAAAAGGGGGGTGCCCCCGCAGGGGGCGGGGGGATTTCGTCCCGGAGCTTCTGCTCAGCAGAATCCCTCCACCACTGGGCTTCGCCCAGCGGTCCCCCTCCCTTTCACAAGGGAGGCTTTTTTACCACGCCGCCACGGTCCCGTCGCACCGGGGCTCGGTGCCGCCGATGAGCAGGCCGTTTTCGGTGCGCCAGATGATCTGGCCCCGGCCCATGTTGATCCGGTCGTCGATGACCTCCACCTCGTGGCCCATGGCCGCCAGGGCTTCGGCAATCTCCGGGCCGGTCTCCCGCTCCAGCTGGATGTGCTTGTCTCCAATCCACTGCACCCGCGGGGCGTCCAGGGCCTCCTGGGGGTTCATGTGGTAGTCGATGGTGTTCACCAGCACCTCCACATGCCCCTGAGGCTGCATAAAGGCCCCCATCACCCCGAAGGGGCCGACAGCTTCCCCGTCCTTCAGCAGGAATCCGGGGATGATGGTGTGGTAGGACTTCTTCCCCCCCGCAAGGCAGTTGTCGCTGCTGGGGTCCAGGGAGAAGTTGGCCCCTCGGTTCTGGAAGGAGACGCCCGTCCCCGGCACGGCCACACCCGCGCCGAAGGTGGTGTAGTTGCTCTGAATCCAGGACACCATGTTGCCCTCGGCGTCGGCGGTGCACAGGTAGATGGTGCCGCCGCAGGAGGGGTCCCCCGCCTGGGGGGTGAGGGCCTTGTGGGTAATCAGGGCCCGGCGGCGGGCGGCGTACTCCTCTGACAGCATATCGGCCACTTTTGTTTTCATGTACCGGGGGTCGGCCACGTAGGTCTTGGTATCGGCAAAGGCCAGCTTGATGGCCTCCATGATTTTGTGGTAGGTGTTGGCGTTCTCCCGGTCCGGGGCCAGCGTCATGCCGTTGAGGATGTTCAGCGCCATCAGCACGGTGATGCCGTGGCCGTTGGGGGGAATCTCGCAGACGGTGTACCCCCGGTAGTCGGCGGTAATGGGCTCCACCCACGCCGGGCGGTAATTGCGGAAGTCGTCTTCCGTAAAATATCCCCCGGTCTCCCGGCTGAAGGAGACCATTTTCTCCATGAGACGCCCCCGGTAGTAGCTCTCGCAGTCGGTGGCGGCCAGCTCCTCCAGGGTGGCGGCGTACTCCTCCCACCGGAACAGGTCGCCGGCGGCGTAGGGGGAGCCGTCCTCCTTCATGAAGGACTTCCACCAGTAGGCATGGGGGGCGGGGTTCTCCTCCATGGCCTTTTTGATGCGCTGGCTGTCCCTGGCCCACTGGTGGGACACATTCACCGGCACCGGCACCCCCTGCCGGGCGTAGGCGATGGCAGGGGCAAAGAGCTCGGTCAGTGGCTTGGTCCCAAACCGGCGGTTCAGCTCCGCCCAGCCGGCGGGGGCGCCGGGGACCATGGTGGGCAGCCAGCCCGCTTTGGGCATCTCCGTAAATCCTGATTGCTTCACAAGCTCTGCGCTCAGAGCTGACGGGGCCACCCCGCTGGCATTGAGACCATAAAGCTTTTTCTCCTTCTCCACCCAGACCAGGGCGAAGGCGTCAGACCCCAGGCCGTTGCCGGTGGGCTCAAAGAGGGGCATCCCCGCCGCCATGGCCACGGCGGCATCCATGGCGTTGCCGCCCGCCTTCAGCACCTCCAGCCCCACCTGGGCCCCCAGGGGCACCGAGGTGCAGGCCATGCCGTTTTTGGCATAGACCACATTGCGGCGGGAGGGGTATGTATACTTGCAGGGATCGTACTGGGGCATAATGGTCAGCTCCTTTTCTGTTTCGATGGGATCATTATACCGGATTTTCGGCAAGAAGGCAACAAAAAGCGGCCCCGGCCGGGGACCGCTTCTGTTTTACTCGCTGTAGGGCTTGTCGGTTTCGATGTACATGCCCCGGTCTGCGCTCCAGCCCACATAGAAGTTCAGGGCCTTGCCCAGGTCACGGAGCTTGAAGTAGTTGGAGCCGCCAATTTTGTAGACCTCGGCGGTGATCTTCTCGCCGTTTACATAAATAGCATCGTTGCTGGGCTCGGCGGTCTGGCTGCCGCCGGCGGGAGCCCCCGCCAGGTCGCCGGGCTGCTTGGCGTAGCCCTGCCCGGTGGTGGCGGTGACGGCATTCTTCCCGCCGTCGTAGCCCACGGCGAACTGCTTTTCTGTGCCATTCAGCATGGCGGCTACGTCCCGGATTTTGAAGTAGTTGCTGCCGTTAATCTTATACACGGTGGGGTCGGCGGCATTTCCGTTGACCTCCAGCTTGTCGTTGGTGGGATTGGCCGCAGCAGGTTCGGCGGGCTGCTCGGGCTGGGTGGGCGTGGTGGGCTGGCCGGACAAGGGACGGTACTCCACCACGGTGACGGAAAAATCATCATAATCAGACTCAATAGGTAAGCTGTCAAAGCCTTTCTTGGACATCATATAAGGGCTCCAGTCAGTTTCGCCAACACTTCTTCCGTCGGGGCCAAATTGGAATGCCGCGTAATGATCATAGTCTGCGGAGATCCCAGCAACGTCAACATAAGCATATGGAAAATCTTTATTGCCTATGTTAACGTAAAAGCCCTCAGAGCCATCTTGCAGGATAAAATGCGTGAGGGGGAGACCGTCTTTCCGGGTAACGATACAGTCCTGATCGAACACATAGGCGGTAAATTCTTCTGTCTCCCATGAAGAAATTCGGATGGTGGCCGCACCGATGGGCGCCACAGAGAATTCCACATTCTCCGCCGACGGGTCGGTGTAGCCGTTGGCAGAATAGTCGTCGGTCGAATCTGCAAATGCGGGAACGGCCAGGGACAGGGAAAGCGCCAATGCCAAGGTCAGGGAAAACGCTTTTTTCAGTTTTCTCATAGTTTGTACCTCTCTTTCTTTCTGAACGCCTTAACCTTTTGCTTAGCAAAAGGTTAGAAAGGCGCCTTTCTAACCTTTTGCTTAGCAAAAGGTTAGAAAGGCGCCTTTCTGCGTTCATTGTAGCATATCGGGCAGAGCAATGCAAGCCCCTTTGCGAAAGAATTCCCCAGTTGCCGCCGCAGCAGCGAAGCGGTTTATACAAAAAGCCCACCGAGAAACCGGTGGGCTTTCAAACATACACATCGGAACCATTGCTCAGTCCTGGTGGTGATTTTGGGCGGCCAGAAACTCCATAAAGTCCATAATCGTCTTGCGGTCAGTCTCTGGCAGGCTCCGGTAGGTACCGCACAGCTTTTTCAGCGAATCCTCTTCCCGCAGGTCAGAATGACCCAAAAGGTAATCCAGGCTCACCCCGAACAGATCAGCCATCTGCTTGAGAATAATCTCATCTCTGGGAAAATGATTTCCACTCTCATAAAAACTAATCATCCGGGGCGAAATATCAATTGCCCGGCCCAGAACCGTCTGTGTCATTTTCTTCTCCTGGCGCAGCTGCCGGAGCCTATCGCTGAACGTCACAATAATCACCTCGGCCCCATTATGACCGCGATGTGTTACAAAATCATGAATTTTCGTGAAATTTGCTGAAAATTTTTGAATCAGCAGAATGGCTACCATAATCCCCACAGATTCCCGGGTTAATCCACCCGCAGCCAGGGATAAAACAGGTTGAATGTACCTCTGTCCCCCCAATAGAGCAGCCGGTAAAAGCCGATCTGTTCCTCTGCATTACCCGTCTCCCAGAAGTTCCCGGGCACACAGTAGATATTCCGCAGCTTCGGATTGATATAGTACTCCATGGCCACTGCGCCCTCTTCATTCAGGCCGTAAAGCTTGACACACTTATCCCCCTTCATCTGTGCCATTCCCTCGTTGGTCAGGCTGTAGCGCTCCTCTCCATCTCCGAGGAAATCCCGGTCCAGCTCCAGCTCCTTGAGAATCTGGGCGCAGCAGCTGTGGGCAAAGGTCTCCTCATACACATCCAGGCACTGGGCCGTGGAATATACCGTCAGGCCGGGCTGGATGCGGATCAGGACGACGCGGCCCTCCTCCATCTCTGCGCTGCACAGCACCAGCTCACACCGCGTTGCCAGCGCTTTGTACCACTTCTCCTGGCGCAGCTCGTCCATCAGCTCGCCCAGCTCGCTGATGATCTCCTCTCCCTCGCTGATGGGCAGGACAATGAGGAAGGTCCCGCTGGTCTCCCACGGCTCCATGTCCTGGTCCAGGCTGTTTACCGGCTCCATCTTGTGCGCCCGGGCAAACTCCTTCAGCTCCCACAGCAGCAGCATCTCCGGCAGGTTGGTGGTGTAGCCCCTCTTGCCGTTCTTTATGTCCCGTTCGCCGTCCGGCCCGGCCAGGAACCGCCTGTTGGTGGGGTCGCCCTCCAGATAGAATACATTGTCATGGGCTTCGTCGGCATAGGTCTCGCTCAGGTTGTACAGAGACCCCACCTTCACACCGAAGTCCTTTTCAATGTACCGGCAGGTCTGTTCACGGGGGTCTCCGGCGGGCAGCAGCTTTCTCCAATCCAGCTCGGGCTTTGTCCGCACCCAGGACAGCAGCAGAACCAGCCCCAGCACACAGACTGTCCCTTTAATAATGGACCGCCGCTCCTGTTTTTTGCTGACATTGCGCCCGATGTTGCCGGTTATGACAATCTTTCGTACCACCCAGATAATCCATACAATGCCCAGACTGACGCCAAAGGCGGGGATCAGGCCCCAATCCAGAAGAGGACCGAGGAGGAAGGGGAGGACAAGCCCCAGGGCCACACCCAAAATGACCAGGCTCCGCTCCCGATTCTTCTCCCGCCCCGCCGCCCTCCAGGCGGGGAGAAGCATTTGATACAGGGGCCGCAGCTCGGGCCGGGCCACCCCCTTGTCAAAGCCGTAGGCCGTGAACAGGGCCAACCGCACCTCCTGAGACAGATTTTTGGCGCTTACAAAGTCCTCCAGACCAAAAATCAGGTCCAGGCCGCCCTTGTGCTGCTGGAACAGCGGGCTCATGAAAAATCTCTGCCATACCTCCACCCCTGCCTGGGCGTTGTACATCATCTCAATCGTGTGGAGAATGGTCTCTGTCCCCTGCCAGCGCTCCTCCTCCTGGGAGAATTGCTCCCGGCGCTCCCGGTCGTAGTTGTTTTGCTGCTCCTGCCGCTGCCAGTACTCCCGCTTCTGCGTCCACTCCTGGGCCCTCTGGCGCTCCCGGGCCCAGGCGCGGACCTGGGCCTGAGCCCGGCGCCGCTCCTCGCCCCGGCGGCGGCGGGCCTCTGCCCGCTCCGCCTCCCCCTCGGCAAAGAGACGTTCAAAGTCGAAGTCCTGCTCCTCCGTCTCAGGGGAACGGGACGGGCTCTCCTCCTCTTGAAGCAGCCGGTCAAAATCGAAATCCTGATCCTCGTCCCCGCTGTGGGGCCGGCGCGGGTCCTCCTCTTTATCCTCCAGAAGCCGGTCGAAGTCGAACTCCTCCCGCTCCTCCGGGGGCTGGGGCGGCGGAACGGGCCGCTCCGCCTGGGACTCAGGGGGCTGTCCCCCGGCCTGGCGCTTCCGCTGGCGGGCCATGCGGCTGGCCAGCTGATAGGCGGAGTGGAGACGCTGAAACCCCTCCGGGTCGTCCTCCGGGTGGGTGGTCTTCAGCTTTTCCGCGTAGGCGTGGCGGACCTCCGGCAGGTCAGAGGGGCCGGGCAGGCCCAGCTGACTCCAGGGCCAGCTCATGCGTCCTCCTCCTCATCCCCGGCCAGGGGGTCCAGGTCCAGGGGCGGCAGGTCGTCCAGGCCGACGTAGGCTTCCACCTGGTCGAAGAAGGCGGCTGTCCGGCGGCTGGCCTTGGCGATGCGCAGCCCCTCCTGGGTAGACAGCTGCATCTGATACCAGTCCAGAGCGGCGGCCACCTGGTCCCGCATCTGGCCCACTGTCATGGCGTACAGCCGCTCCCCCCGGGCAATGAGAGTGCGGGGACCCTCCTGGTCCCTGGGGTGCATTTTCAGGGTCTCCAGCTCCTTCAGGCGCTGCTCCACCTCCGCTTCGGTCATGCCCGAGCCCTGAAGGACCAGCCGGGCGGACTGCCCCTCCTTGGACACCACGTCCACCTCCAGCAGACCGTTGATGTCGTAGGTAAAGCGCACCCGGACATACTGCTGCCCCCGGGGCCCGGGGGGCACGGCGATCTCCAGATGGCCCAGATAGGTGTTGTCGTCACAGTAGCGCTGCTCTCCCTGATACACCTTTACGTCGATGGCCTGCTGGTTGTCCCGGGCGGTGTAGTAGGTGCCCTCCTTGCTGGTGGGCAGCACGCTGTTGCGCTCGATGATGGGGGACATAAGGGCCTTGTCGGGCTGGGCCTCGTTGATGACGTTGATGCCCAAAGTGAAGGGGCACACGTCGGTGAGGACCAGCTCCTTCAAATCGCCGGCCCGGGCCTTCATGCCGGAGCAGATGCCCGCCCCCACAGCGATGGCGGTGTCGGGCCTGGCTCCGGCGGCGGGCTCCCGATTCAGGGCCCTGGCGATGTACCGGCGCACCGCCGGCATGTGGCTGGAGCCGCCCACCATCACCAGCTCGTCCAGCTCGTCCGCCCCCACGCCGGCGTCCATAAACACCTTGCGCACCGGGGCCAGCATCCGCTGGAACAGGGCGCTGCTCTTGCGGATGACCCACTCGTGGGTGAGGGCCAGGGAAGCGGAGATCTCGTCGTCGGACACCGCCATAATCACCGGCTCCTGGCTGGTGAGGGCCATTTTGCAGGTCTCGGCCTGGCGGATAAGGGTCTCCTGCCGCTGGCGGGACAGGCTGTCGAAGTTGAGATTACAGTCCTGGCAGAACCCCCGGGCGATGAGCTCGTCAAAGTCCCGGCCCCCCAGGTAGTTGTCCCCGCTGACGGCGGTGACGCTGACCACG
>CANSXE010000045.1 GCA_947650875.1 uncultured Bacillota bacterium
ATAAAAAAGTTAAATTGGTAGACATCTGGTAGACGTCCTAAAATATGGAAAGCCGCCAACCTCCTGCGGCGCAGGGGGTTGGCGGCTTTTTTGGTAGACATTTGGTAGACGGGGAAAAATACAGGCATCGCTCCAGGATTTTTGGCGGCTATGGTTGGTATGTCTATAAAATATGGCAGAAAACCCAAAAAAGGGAATTGACAAATGTGGGGGGATGGAGTAAGATAATAGCTAATCATTTCATAAAAGCAATGATCGGGATAGTAGGCTTGTCTGGATGCAGAGAGAGGGCGCGGCTGGTGTAAGCGCCTGTGAAGGACCTCCCGCCGAACCTCACCCGTGAGCAGTCCCTCTGAACCGGCGGAAGGCCGCAGTAGGTTGGAACGGTCCCCTCCGTTACAGGGCAACGAGCGCATGGCAGCATGCCATGAATTTAGGTGGTACCACGGAGTATTGGCTTCGTCCTATTGAACGTAGGATGGGGCCGTTTTTCTTTGGCATTTTATGGAGGTGACGTTTATATGAACGGAGCGCAGGCGCTGATCGAGAGCTTAAAGCGGGAGGGCGTGACCCACATGTTCGGCTACGCCGGGGCCACCATCTGCCCGGCGGTGGATGCCCTGAAGGACGTTCCCGAGATCGGCTACACTCTGGTGCGGACCGAGCAGAACGCAGGGCACATGGCCTCGGGCTACGCCCGGGTGAGCGGCAAGGTGGGGGTGTGCATGGTAACCTCCGGCCCGGGGGCCACCAACCTGATTACCGGCATCGCCACCGCCTATATGGACTCCATCCCCATGGTGGCCATCACCGGCCAGGTGCCCAGCCACCTGCTGGGCCGGGATATCTTCCAGGAGGTGGATATCACCGGCGCGGTGGCCCCCTTCTCCAAGCACAGCTACCTGGTGAAGGACCCTAACCAGATCCCCCGGGTGGTCCGGGAGGCCTTTCATATCGCTTCCACCGGCCGGCCCGGCCCGGTGCTCATCGACATTCCCATCGACGTGCAGGAGCAGCCGGTAAAATCCTTCGATTGGCCGGAGACGGTGAATATCCGGGGCTACAAGCCCAGTGTGAAGGGCAACGATTTACAGATCAAGCGGGTGGCCGAGGCCATCGGCAGGTCGAAGCAGCCCATTATCTGCGCCGGCGGCGGCGTGTGGCTGGCCGACGCCCAGGCCGAGCTACTGGAGTTGGCCGAGGGCGCCGGCATCCCGGTGGTGAAGACCATGATGGGCATTTCCATCATGCCCACCGACCACCCCCTGAACATGGGGATGATCGGGGCCCACGGCAACCACTGCGCCAACAAGGCCCTGGCCAAGTCCGACCTGCTCATTATGGTGGGCACCCGGGCGGCCGACCGGGCCATCATCCAGCCAGACGAAATTCAGCGGCGGATGGCCACCATCCACATCGACGTGGACCCGGCGGAGATCGGCAAGAACATGCAGGCCGCCGTCCCCCTGGTGGGGGATGTGAAGGTGATTCTGCGGCAGATTCTGGACCTGGGCGTCACTGCCCCTGACTGCACAGACTGGCGAGCCCAGCTGACCGACTACCGTAAAGCTGAGCTGAGCCGTCAGTTCCCCAGCTGCCCCGGGTATGTCTTCCCCGGCACCGTCATGCGCAGGCTGGGAGAGAAGCTGGACGACGACGCGGTGGTGTGTGTGGATGTGGGCCAGAACCAGATATTTACCTGCAAGTACTTACCCCAGAAGCACGGCCGTCTCCTCACCAGCGGCGGCCTGGGCACCATGGGCTACGCCCTGCCCGCCGGGGTGGGTGTTAAGGTGGCCCAGCCGGAGCGGCAGACGGTGGTAATCTGCGGGGACGGCTCCTTCCAGATGGCCATGAACGAGCTGGCCGCCGTGAAATATGCCGGCATGGACCTGAAAATCGTCCTGTTCCGCAACAACACACTGGGGCTGGTCCACCAGATTCAGAGCCGGCCCCCCTACCACGGCCCCTTCGGGGTCAGCCTGGACGGCTCCCCCGACTTCGAGACCATCGCCGCCGCCTACGGCATCCCATGCGTAACGGTGAGCGAGGAGGACCAGCTGGATTCCTCCATCGACCGCTTCCTGTCTGAGACGGGGCCCTGCCTGATGATCTGTCAGGTCCACCCTGACGTTTCCACCACTGATTAAAGGAGGGAGCAGGATGAAACAGACCATTTCTGTGCTGGTGGAGAACCAGGCCGGCGTGCTCAACCGTATCACCGGACTGTTCTCCCGCCGGGCCTTCAACATTGATTCCCTGGCCGTGGGCGTCACCGACGACCCCACCATCTCCCGCATTACCATTATCGTGGACAGCGGCAACAGCGTGGTGGAGCAGGTGGAGAAGCAGTTGAACAAGCTGATCGAGGTCATCAAGGTGCGCACTATCCCCGAGGACAAGATGATCGGCCGGGAGCTGGTGCTGCTGAAGGTGAACGCCACCAACAAGACCCGGCAGGATATTATGACCATCTGCGACATTATGGGGGCCAAGGTGGACGATATCTCCCCCAACTCCCTCACCCTGGAGCTGTCCGACACCCCCGACCGCATCGACACCTTCGAGGCCATGCTCCGGCCCTTCTCCATCCTGGAGGTGGTCCGCACCGGCGTGATCGCCCTGCAAAAGGGCGGGGGGAAGATTTAGCCCTTGAGCGAGATCATGAAACGCTGGTGGAAGATCCCCCGGAACATCGTAGTCGGGGAGAGGGTCTACCGCTGGTCCCTGCTGGACCGGCCCCAATACCGGGAGCTGCGGGTCTATCGGGAAAAGGAGAAGCAGCCGGCCCTTTGCCTGCGGCTGACCTACCCGGAGTGCTGGGCCATCGACCTGTTCCGGCCCAAGGCCGTCGCTTACATCATCGGCTGGTATGAGGGCGGCGGGCGCAGAGTTCCCGCCCCTGTTTACCTACAAGAGGAACCGGCGCTGTTCCAGGGCCTGCTGGATATGTTCTTCCTCCCGGAGGAGCAGGAACAGCGGGAGTGGTTTCTAGAGCGGGTGAAAAATCTGGGTGTCATCAACAAGAAAGACTTATAGGTTCGCACCAAAAAGGCTCCCTTGCTAAAGGGGGCTGGCACGGCGAAGCCGTGACTGGGGGATTCCATTTCCCGAAAGCGTCCCGCTCAAACGGAATCCCTCCACCACCGGGCTTTGCCCGGTGGTCCCCCTCCCTTTGGCAAGGGAGGCTTGCCCCTGCGGGGGGACGAAAGAATCACCGAAAAGAGGCGAAACTATGAAAATCAGAGCAACCGCGGCCATCATGGAGTGCCTGCTGGAGCAGGAGGTGGACACCGTCTTCGGGTATCCCGGCGGGACCATTCTGAACCTCTATGACGAGCTGTACAACTACAAGGACAAAATCCACCACATTCTCACGGCCCACGAGCAGGGGGCCTCCCACGCCGCCGACGGCTACGCCCGGTCCACCGGCAAGGTGGGGGTGTGCTTCGCCACCAGCGGCCCCGGGGCGACAAACCTGGTTACCGGCATCGCCACCGCCTACATGGACTCCTCCCCCATCGTCTTCATCACCTGCAACGTGACCGAGCAGACCCTGGGCAAGGACGCCTTCCAGGAGGTGGACATCACCGGCATCGCCATGCCCATCACCAAGGCCACCTACCTGGTGCGGGACGCCCAGACCATCCCCGACGTGATGCGCCAGGCCTTCGCCGTGGCGGCCACGGGGCGGCCCGGGCCGGTGGTGATTGACTTTTTGAAAAACGTCACCTTCCCCAGCGTGGAGATCGACTACGAGTTCGTCCCCTGGACGGAGAACCGGAAGTGCGGCAGTCTGCGCTCCCTGTCCACCAGCCACGATTTAAAGGCCCCCGAGCCCAACATCGGGGATATCAACACCCTGGTGGATATGATCGCCCAGTCGGAAAAGCCCATGCTCATCTGCGGCGGCGGCGTGGTCCGGGGGCGGGCCCACGAGGAGTTTAAGGAGTTTGCGGAAAAGCTGGACGCCCCGGTGGCCATCACCGTCATGGGCGGGGGCGGCTTCCCCGGCGGGCATCCCCTCACCACCGGCATGATCGGGATGCACGGCTCCCAGGCCAGCAACGTGGCCTGCAACGAGTGCGACCTGCTCATCGCCGTGGGCTGCCGGTTCTCCGACCGGGTGGCCCTCCAGCCCGAAACCTTCGCCAGCCAGGCCAAAATCGTCCATATCGACATCGACCGCTCGGAGATTGACAAGAACGTCCTCACCGACCACCATATCATCGGCTCGGCCAAGCGGGTGCTGGCTCTGCTGAATGAGCGCCTGCCCCAGTACAGCCACCCGGCCTGGAAGGAGCACATCCTCCCCCTGCGGGAGCCCTCTGTTCCCCGGGACAGCGAGACCCTCACCCCCAAGCAGGTGCTGGAGACCATCCGCAAATTGGCCCCCCAGGACACCATTGTGGCCACCGACGTAGGCCAGCATCAGATGTGGTCCATTCAGCACTTCCACTTCGACTACCCCGGCCAGCTCCTCACCTCCGGCGGCTTCGGCACCATGGGCTTCGGCCTGGGGGCGGCCATCGGGGCCAAGGTGGGCAATCCGGACAAGGTGGTGGTCCACACCACCGGCGACGGCTGCTTCCGCATGAACTGCCACGAGCTGGCCACCGTGGAGCACTACCACCTGCCCATCATCACGGTGGTGTTTAACAACGGCACCCTGGGCATGGTGCGGCAGTGGCAGAACCTGATTTATAAAAAGCGGTTCTCCGAGACCACCCTGGACCGGGGGCCCGACTTCGTCAAGCTGGCGGAGGCCTACGGCCTGGCTGGCTTCCGGGCCACCACTATGGCGGAGATGGAACAGGCCTTTGCCGCCGCCCTGGAGGCCGGCCGGGGCTGTGTGATCGACTGCGTGCTGGACATGGACGAGATGGTCCGGCCCATGGTGGCGGGCGGGGCCCACATCACCGACTTCTTGCTGAAATAGGGGGGTGGACAGGATGAAACGTGAATTTAACACCGAGAAAAAGGAGTATACCCTGTCTATCCTGGTGCAGGATATCCCCGGGGTGCTGAGCCAGGTGGCCCGGCTGTTCTCCCGGAAGGGGTACAACATCGAGTCCATCGTCTCCGGCGAGACGGACAAGCCCCACATTACCCGCATCACCATCGTCCTGCTGGCCGACGAGCTGATGATCGACCAGATCGCCGCCCAGTGCCGCAAGCTGATCCCCGTGCTGGCGGTGAAGATTCTGGACGAGGGCACCTCCATCCAGCGGGAATTTTCCCTCATCAAGGTCCGGGCCGCCGACCGCAACGCCCGGGACGAGGTGATTCAGATGGCCAACATCTTCCGGGCCAAGATCATCGACGTGAGCCGGGAGACCCTCACCGTGGCCATCTTCGGGGACAAGGAGAAGACCGCCGCCCTCACCGGGATGCTGGCCGACTTCGGCATTCTGGAAATCGCAAAGACGGGTACCATCGCCATCGAAAGAGGGCGCAGCACCATATACGACGACAACAAACTCAAGGAGGAATACAACTATGGCAAAAATGTACTATGAGAAGGACTGCGACATCAACTACCTGGACGGCAAGAAAATCACCATCATCGGCTACGGCTCCCAGGGCCACGCCCACGCCATGAACCTGAAGGACTCCGGCTGCGACGTGTGCGTCGGCCTGCGGGAGGGCTCCAAGAACTGGGTCAACGCCGAGAAGGCCGGCCTGAAGGTGATGACCGTGGCCGAGGCCGCCAAGTGGGGCGACATCGTGATGATGCTCATTAACGACGAGGTCCAGGCCGACGTCTACAAGAAGGACATCGCCCCCAACCTCACCGCCGGCAACATGCTCATGTTTGCCCACGGCTTTAACATCCACTTTAAGCAGATTGTGCCCCCCGCCGGGGTGGACGTGGCCATGATCGCCCCCAAAGGCCCCGGCCACACCGTGCGCTCCCAGTACGTGGCGGGCAAGGGCGTGCCCTGCCTCATCGCCGTGGAGCAGAACGCCACCGGCGACGCCTATAAGCTGGCCCTGGCCTATGCCGCCGGCATCGGCGGCGCCCGGGGCGGCGTGATGGAGACCACCTTCCAGGACGAGACCGAGACCGACCTGTTCGGCGAGCAGGCCGTGCTGTGCGGCGGCGTGGTGGAGCTGATGAAGCTGGGCTTCGAGACCCTGGTGGAGGCGGGCTACGCCCCCGAGAACGCCTACTTCGAGTGCATCCACGAGATGAAGCTCATCATCGACCTCATCAACAAGGGCGGCGTGGCCATGATGAACTACTCCATCTCCGACACCGCCGAGTACGGCGAGTACGTCTCCGGCCCCCGCATCCTGCCCTACGAGGAGACCAAGAAGAACATGAAGGCCGTCCTCACCGACATCCAGGACGGCGTGTTTGCCGGCCGCTGGATCGCCGAGAACAAGAATGGCCGCACCTTCTTCAACGCCAAGCGGGCCCAGCTGGCTAAGCACCAGATGGAGACCGTGGGCGCCGAGCTGCGCAAGAATATGCTCTGGGGCGACGACACTGACCCGGATACGGCTTCCAACTAACAAAAAACAGCCCCGCCTCCGTTTTGGAAGGCGGGGCCGCTTACATTTTTGACAATCAGGCCTTGATCCAAATTAAAATCACAATTTCAAGCACCCAAAGGACAACGCAAGAAAAATCATACCAGGCCCGTTTGGATTTCTTCTCTGCCGCACGCAGCCCGAAAAACAACATCACCACAGCAGGAACCGTCAAGCTCCAGCTCCCATCCGATCGCGGGAAAAAGGGAGTCGAAACCAAAAGGAGAATACAAGCCAATGTGCTTTGAATGAAATAAGGTTTTTCTTCATTTAAAAAAGATCTCCACTTTAAAAATATTTTTTGTACTTTTTTCATAAGCCTTTTATCAGCCCGTCATAGAGCGGTAAACTACGGTTTGTGCGTCTTCTATATGGTATGTTTGGTTTCTGCCTGCATACCATTCAGTAACCAGTTTAGATACTGTGCCATAGCCTACAACTCTTGGCCCGCTTTCCCGCTGATATACATACGTTATAACAGATAGTGCATGAATGCCATCTGGATGTACGGTGCCGCCGATATCAATAACTTTATTAAGAACATAGCTTGCTGCAAAGGACCCTAATGGATTAAAGCCCAATGCCGTAACGACTACTGTAATAAATGCACTTTCTGTTAGATCAAGAAGATCTTGCAGAAATTCAATGTTTTTCTTTTCAGTACGAATCAGCGTATTATACTCAGCAGCAGTAGTCCCTTTGGGCGGGTTATTTAAATATTGAACTTTATGGGCAAATGGAGAAATCTCATTTTCAATAATGTTTACCTCTGTTGTGACTTTGATAAGATTACCGTTTAGATACACTTCTCCATTATATGTAATTGTCACCAAATCACTTTTTTCGCCTTCTCGGCAGAGCAATTTGGTTGTTCCATCTATAGTCACTTCTTTTGTTATACTCCCGCTTGCAAAGTCTCCTTTGTCGGTCTTATACTGGTATTCGAAAATTCCATCTTTTTCTTCGGAATAAATGAAATCAATCATTTGAGAAACATCAAGTGTTTGCGAATTTTCTGCTGCAATTGGGACACATAATGCTATTGCCATAGAAATGGAAACTAAAAAACTAACAACTTTTTTCATGGCTTCTCCTTTCATTATACATGGACCATATAGTTCCGTCAATCTAATTCGTTAAAGAAATCAATACCTCACCGTCCCCGTCACGGTAACGGCATAGGATTCGTTGTTGCGGATGGCCATAAACTGGCCGGCTTATCTGCCCATTGGCTTGCTCCTTTCATGCCCCCGGTAGTGTGGGATAGGCGTGTTTTATAAACATATTATAGTCCAGAACAATAAATTTGTCAATAAAAATATAAATAGAGGAGCGCCCCGGTGGGGCGCTCTCATTTTAACTATTTAATGATTATGATTTTACATTTAGGACAATATAAAATTGGAACTGCTGATTCACTAAATCTTGTGAGATGTGGACCTGCCAATACTTCCATAGCAGGATTTAAGTCCTCTAACATTCCTTTGGAAATGGACACAACTGGACGTTTGATTTTTTTCGTTTGAGTAATGAATATCCCGCACCCTCCGGATGTATATAAATATCGTGGCTCAAAGGGTTCAGCGCAATATGGGCATTGACGGGACTGGCTGGCCTTATCCATATATTCCAGAGGGTACACCATAGCGCCATCCCGCTATCTGTAACATTCCACGTTGATAGGACTGATTGAAACTTAAACCATAGATTTTGGGCCGGCCCCAGCGGTCGTTATAATAGAAATTTACTCCAGCCGCATCATGCGCTTTTTCATAAAATGTCAGTGTAAGTGGATCAGAAGATTCAATAGAGAAAAGTGCGTTATCCTGAGCGGCGTATTCGTGAATATCCATAATATGTTCTGAACTCAGCGTACTGACTTCGGTTCGAGTAATTGTTACACGGCGGGGGATAATCTGAAGATTATGCAATTCGGGATCATTTACCCATTCTAACGCTGATAACGAATAATCGTCTCCCCAATAGCCGGGGCGTTCGCCGTCCCAGAGCAAACGGATGCTGCCGGAATCCCAGGGCTGCACGATAAGCAGGATAACCGCCACCGCAGTGACGGCGGCTAAAATAAGTTGTTTTCTATGTGTTATGTTCATTTTGTATTCCCATTGCTTTATTTATTTGCCTTAGATACAGTTACTTTATATTTTGTGGTCTTGTTAATATTGTTACCTTTCGTGCCCTCGGTGGTGTGGGATTGTCGCATTTTATAAACATATTATAATCCAAAACAATAAATTTGTCAATAAAAATATAAATAGAGGAGCGCCCCGATTGGGGCGCTCCTTCCCGTGTTAATCTTTACATCCGGCGGCCGCATCTGGGGCAATGATTCATGCCGTACAAATAGAAATCTCTGCCCAGCAGATAGGAACAATGGGGACAGCGCCCAAATTTTAAGGACCCGATTACAATGACGGCCAACACAATAATAGACGCGCCAAGTGAAAGAGAAAGCGACAGAGAGCTTGCGTCAAATGTATTGATAAACACAATTGGAATCAGCAATACAACGGCGTATAGGCAAAAGGCTGTCTTTTTCCAGCGGCGTAAATTCATAGCTTTGCTCCTTTGCGGCTAATCTGTTCCTTAGAACAGATCATGTTTCGACTGCTTCCACGCAAATTTATTATATGCGAAATATACAATTTTGTCAATCCAGCCCCAAAAGAACCCGGCATTTTGCTGTGTGATATGTGGGGTGAGCCCCGTTCTGGACCGGCGGAAGAAATTTCTGCATCGGTCCCTTTTTTCTGCTTCCTTCGTTGAAAGCGGCCCCCTCCTGTGGTAAAATAAGGGGGACTATTTGCAGAAGGAAGGTTTCCGCCATGAGGACCATATCCGCCGCTGAGATTACCGCCGCCGTGGCCCGGCTGTGCATCCGGGCCAACACCGTCCTGCCCGAGGACGTAACCGACGCCATGGAGCTGGCCTGGTGCAGCGAGACCTGGCCCCTGGCTGAGGAGACCTTGAAGCTGCTCCAGCAGAATCAGTTGGACGCCTGGAAGCGGAATCTGCCCATCTGTCAGGACACGGGTATGGCCTGCGTCTTTGTGGAGCTGGGCCAGGAGGTCCACATCGACGGGGGCTTTGAGGAGGCCATCCACCAGGGGGTCCGCCAGGGGTACACAGAGGGCTATCTGAGAAAATCCATCGTGGCCGACCCCCTGCGCCGGGTCAACACGGAGGACAACACCCCGGCGTCTATTACCGTGCGTATTGTCCCCGGGGACCAGTGCGCCATCACCGTAGTGCCCAAGGGCTTCGGGTCAGAGAACATGAGCCGGCTGGCGATGCTCAAACCCGCCGACGGGGTGGAGGGCGTGAAGCGGTTTGTGGTGGACACCGTCCGGCTGGCCGGGCCCAACCCCTGCCCGCCGGTGGTGCTGGGGGTGGGCATCGGGGGCTCCTTCGACAAGGTGGCCGCCCTGGCCAAGCATGCCCTGCTCCGTCCCCTGAACGAGCCCAACCCCGACCCCTTCTACGAAAATCTGGAGGACGAGCTGCTGAAGGAGGTCAACGCCCTGGGCATCGGCCCCCAGGGCTTCGGGGGGAAGATCACCTGCCTGAACGTTGCCATCGAGACCGCCCCCACCCATGTGGCCGGTTTGCCGGTGGCGGTGAACGTGAGCTGCCACGTCACCCGGAGGGCAACGGAGGTGCTGTAACAATCTGTGGGGCCCGTCCACTTGGGCGGGCCATATCCTGATGGTCGGTTCTCAGTAGAATGACCCGCCCAGGTGGGCGGGTCCCACACCCAAATCACGGAGGGATTTTCATGCAATATAAACTGACCACTCCCGTCACTCGGGAGGATTTGGCCCCCCTGCGGGCGGGGGACACGGTACTGCTGTCCGGGGTGGTGTACACCGCCCGGGACGCCGCCCACAAGCGGATGATGGAGCTGCTGGACAAGGGGGAGTCCCTGCCCTTCCCGGTGGTGGGCTCCGCGCTGTACTACGTGGGCCCCACCCCGGAACGGCCGGGGGAGGTGATCGGCTCCGCCGGGCCCACCACCAGCGGGCGGATGGACGCCTACTCCCCCCGGCTGCTGGACCTGGGCCAGGCGGTCATGATCGGCAAGGGGGCCCGAAATCAGGCCGTCAAGGACGCCGTTGTCCGCAACGGCGCGGTCTATCTGGCCGCCCTGGGGGGCGCGGGGGCCCTGATGGCGGCCAGCGTGCAGAAGCTGGAGGTCATCTGCTGGGAGGACCTGGGCTGCGAGGCGGTGTGCCGGCTGGAGGTGGAGGACATGCCCCTCACCGTCATTCTGGACCCCCACGGGGGCGACCTGTACCAGAGCGGTCCGGCGGCCTATTTAAACAGTCAGAAAGGATAGTGAGGGCTCCCTCCTTGAGGGAAACCCGATGGAGGAATTGAGCATGAGTATTGGGTTAACGTTTACCGGAACAATAGACCATCCCAAAAGGCTGCTGGAGTCGGCGAAAATTTTGGCGGAGGAGAGAGCTTACCGCCTTGCCGTTGGAGAAAACGGGCTGAAGGTGGTTATGTGTCCCCTGGGGGGCGAGCTGGGCATTCTCTGGAGACCGGAGGGGGACCCGTCCGGGCCATGGCTGGTGCGGGGGGGCTGCATGTCCACCCCTGCTGGGGCCGGATTGCACCGGGCAGCGACAGAGCTGCTGGACAGTCTGCCCATTCACGCCCTGACGGTGGAGGATGAGACCGGCTTTTACCGCAGTCGGGACTTTCAGCGCATGAAGGAGGAGCATTTCTACCCCTGGCTGCGCACCCTGGTGGATGTCTGCCGTCAGGAGCGGGACAGGGGGGCGTCCAGTATGCAGCTGTGCTGGGACCTGGGGCAGTACGCCCCCGAGGACATCCCCGGCACGGTGATCACCCCCATGGGCCGCTTTCACCTGACTGAGCTGATCGAGTTGGAGGAGCGGGGCATCGAGACCCTGGCCAGCCGGTTTTTTCTCTGGGACGGCCGGACACAGGACGCAAAATTCTACCGCAACCGGGCTATCCACGCCCTGTGGGAGGAGTGTTGCTTTGCTCCCTCATCCCGCAGCCTGGAGGATGCCGCCGTCAACCGCTCCATTTTAGACGACCTGGAACGGGCGTATAAAATGGACCCCAACCTGCCCCTGCCGCACGAGGCCTACCGGGAGGTATGCGGTCTGGCGGAGCGGGAGCCCGCGCTGCCGGAGGGGCCGGACCTGGAAGAGGAATTTGCCCCCGGCTACCGGAAGGGGCTCGTCACCTATGGGGTGGGTACGCTGCGGCTCACCCTGCCCGGCTCCTGCCTGTATGGCTGGGAGCAGTGGGAAAACGGGGGAGGGGCGCACCTCTGGAGCGACGGAACCGGCGAAGGCCTGGTCTGGCGGGTGAGCGCCTACCGGATGCGGGAGGGGGAAGCCCGCTTCACCGGCAATCTGGACGCCATCAACGGCGTGGAGAGCCAGACCCTGAAGGGGGGCGCCCTGCGCTGGGGCTGGAAGGAGATCTTTGAAGGCGGAGAACGGCTCTATCAGGCGGAGTGCGAGGTTATCGCCGGCCCAAGCCTGTACTTTATCACAGCCACCTGCACCTCCCCCGGGGGGTTGGGCCAGGCGGCGGAGCTTATCAGCCGCATCTCAGTGGTGAGCGGCACAGCCCGGGAGGAGACCGTTCATGCCAATCTGTAGGGGCGCACAGTAGGCGTCCGCATATCCCATTAAATACGAACTGCAAATTGAGGGCGGACAATATCCGCCCCGGCAGACATAAACATAGAGGAGTGTGTGTCAATGAGCATCGGATTTACCTTTACCGGAAGGGTGAAAAAGCCAGAGACCCTGCTGGTGGCCGCCCAAAAGCTGGCGGAGGAGCGGAGCTACGGCGTCTACCAGCGGGAGGATGGGCTGAGTCTCTCCCTGTGCCCGCTGGACGGCCGGGTGTACATGACCTGGAAGAAGGAGGGCGGTCTGCTTGGCCAGTGGACGGTGGAGGGGGAGTGCGTCTCCACCCCCGCCGGGCCTGGGCTGCACAAGGCGGCGGTGGAGGTGCTGGACGCCCTGCCCATCCAGAAGCTGCATGTGGAGGACGAGACGGAGTATTTTCAGCACCGGGATTTCGACCGGATGCTCCGGGAGCACTTCCACCCCTGGCTGAAAACCATGGTGGACATGCTCACCGGCCAGTTCAGCGAGGACCACACCAACGTGTGCATGTGCTGGGACCTGGACGCCTATATGCCCGAGGATGTGCCCGGCACAGTGGTCACCCCGGTGGGCCGTTTTTCCGCCAAATGGATGCGGGAGACGGTGGAAAACCAGGGCATCGAGACCTTGGCAGAGCGGTTTTTCCTCTGGTATCACCCCGGCAAGCGGGACGCCCTCTACAACCGGCAGGTGGCCCTGAACCTGCTGTGGGAGCACTGCTATTACGCCCCCTCCTCCCGGAGCC
>CANSXE010000046.1 GCA_947650875.1 uncultured Bacillota bacterium
CGGTGGTGCTGTCCATGCTGGACCGGATGATGGGCGGCGAGGGCGACCCGGACCCCACGGTGCCCGGCGACTATAACCTCACCGACCTGGAGCTGAACATGTATGAGGACCTGATTGCCGATCTGGTTCCCATTCTGGGCGGCAGCTGGGAGAACTACATTACACTGCATTTCTCCTATGTCCGTACTGAGGTAAACCCCACGCTGGTTCAGCTCATCGGCTACGATGAGACGGTGGTTATTATTGGGCTGAATATCAAGTTTCCCAACTGCACGGGCCGGATGAGCCTGTGTCTGCCCGGTGAAATGCTGACCAATGTCTTTAGTGAGATCAGCAAGAACACCACGCGCCGCAGTACCGGTGAGGATAAGTCGGAAGAAATCTTCGACTCCCTGCGGGATTCCGAACTGGAAATTGTGGCGGAGCTGGCCCGAACCCGGATTTTACTCAGCGACCTGTATCACCTGAATGTGGGCGATGTGGTAGATATTAAGCGGTCGAAGGATTCCCCCGTTTTCCTCAACATCGGAGGCCGCAGGTGGTTTGATGGCAAAATGGGCACCAGCAACAGGCAGGTGGCCGTGAAAATTGGAGAGACCTACATTAAAATGTAGGCAAGAAGGAGCGAATCTGGATGGAAGATACTATTTTTAGCCCGATGGTAATCGACGCCATCGGGGAGATCATGAATATCAGCCTGGGCTCCTCTGCCACTGCGGCTTCCAACATGCTGGACCACCGGGTTGATATTACAACGCCCAGGGTAAGCGTGGTCAACGCGGAAGATTTTGCCCTTGGCAAAATCGAACCGGCGGTAGGTGTGGAGATTAAATATGTCTGCGGCCTGGAGGGCAGCAACATCATGCTCCTCAAGCGCAGCGACGTGAAGGCCATTGTAGATATCCTGCTGGGTACTGAGACCCCGGATGAGGAGTTTGAGCTCAACGAGCTGTCCATCAGCGCGGTGTGCGAGGTAATGAACCAGATGATGGGCTCCTCCGCCACCGCCCTGTCCGACCTGCTGGGCCGCATGGTAAATATCTCTACCCCCGAATCCTTTGAATTGGACGACCTGGATAAAGTGAAGGAGGAGCATTTCCCCGTCACCCAGGGTCCTGTGGTGGTAGTCCGGTTTAACCTGACCATCGAGAATGTGCTGGACAGCGAATTTATGAACGTCATGTCGATAGAGCTGGCACAGGAGCTGGTCGCCGGGTTTGGCTTGGACGAGCCCGCAGCGGAGCCGGAACCGGCCCCCGCCCCCGCGCCGGCTCCCGCCGGCGGTGGAGCGGTTATGAGCCAGGAGGAGATCGAAAAGATGATGGCTGGCGGCACTCCTGCTGCCGCCGCTCCGCCGACTCCTGCAGCCGCTCCGGCTGCTCCTGCGCCCGGTGTTCCGGCGGCCCCGCCGGCCATGCCCCAGGCGGCACCTCCTGGGATGCCGGAGATGCCCGGCTACCCAGGATATCCCCCTTACCCCTACCCCTATCCGCCCTATCCCATGTATCCGCCCCAGGCACCGGCCGCGCCGCCTGATCCAAAGGTGGTTAACGCCCAGCCCAACCGCATGAAGGAGCTGAGCAGTGAGACACAGCTGAATCAGGAGCAGAAGGATAATCTGGACTTGATTCTGTCCGTCTCGCTGGAGGTGGCTGTAGAGATCGGCCGGACGCGCCGGAAGATTCAGGATATCCTGTCCTTCTCCAAGGGCTCCCTGGTGGTGCTGGACAAACTGGCCGGCGACCAGGTGGACCTGCTGGTCAACGGGCAGTGTGTGGCCAAGGGCGACGTGGTGGTAATCGACGACAACTTTGGTATCCGAATCACCGAAATCCTGCAAAAACCGGACATTAATGTGCTGACCCAGGGCTGAGCCCTTTGAACATATAAAATAAATGGCAAACAACTATTTTTGAAAAAAGGATGGTTTAACTATGGCTAAAATTCTTACAGTTGACGACGCTGCCTTTATGCGCAAGGTCATCAAAGACACTCTGAGCAAAGCGGGCTACGCTGATATTTTTGAGGCTGAGGACGGCGCTCAGGCGGTGGAAAAGTACAATGAGGTCAAGCCCGATCTGGTACTGATGGACATTACTATGCCCAACATGGACGGTCTGGAGGCCCTGAAAGCCATCCGCGCCGCCGATCCCAACGCCAATGTGGTAATGTGCTCCGCTATGGGTCAGGAGACCATGGTAATCGACGCGATCCGCTCCGGCGCCAAGGACTTTATTGTCAAGCCCTTCAAACCTGAGCGCGTGCTGAAGACCGTTACCTCTATCGTGGGCGAGCCCTGATGGATTGGCGCCAGGTTCTCTCCGTTCTCGGGCTGCTGGCCGTTGTCTTGCTGGTGCTGGCCGGGGCTTACCTTTTCACCCGCTGGGCGGGGCTGAATCTGGGCAGCGGATTTTTAGCTGCCCGGGGAAGCCAGCTCCAGGTGGTGGACCGTGTCTCGACAGGCCGGGACCAGGCCGTGCTGGTAATCAAGGCCGGCCAGCGGTGCCTGCTGTTGGGCAGCAGCCCCGCTGGGCTGACCCTGTTGGCTGAGCTGACCCAGGAGGAGGGGGAGAACTGGAGCCCGCCTGCCCCCCAGGAGGGGCCGGAGCAGAAGAGAGCCCCGGATTTCCGCGCCTTGATGCAGCGGCTGAAAGAGAAGAAATAACCCGAAGATGCCGGTGAATGGATCGAGGTGAGGAAGGATGCCGACTGACGCGTTGGTGAATGTAAATGGGGAAAGCGTACAGACGCTGGAGATTCTGTTCCTGACCACCGTCCTGATGCTTCTGCCCTCGCTGATTGTCATGATGACCTCCTTTACCCGTTATGTGGTGGTCTTCTCTTTCCTGCGCAACGCGATGGGCACCCAACAGACGCCCCCCAACATGGTACTGGTGGGCATGGCACTGATTTTGACCCTCTTTACCATGAGCCCTACCCTGGCCGCCATCAATGAGGAGGCGTTTGTCCCCTATCAGGAGGAAGAGATTAGCCAGGAGGAGTTTTTTGACCGGGCACAGGTGCCGTTAAAACGGTTTATGGCGCATCATATTGAATTGCAGAGCATGGAACTGTACTGCAACATGTCCGGTGTGAATGCTCCGGCGACGGAGGAAGAAGTCCCTCAGCTTCCGCTGACGGTGATTATTCCGGCCTTTGTGACCAGTGAGCTGAAGCAGGCCTTTATTCTGGGCTTTCTGCTGTATATCCCCTTTATGCTTATCGACATGGTGGTGGCCTCCACCCTGATGTCCATGGGCATGGTCATGCTCCCGCCCTCTATGATTTCCACGCCCTTTAAATTGCTGCTGTTTATCCTGCTGGACGGGTGGCAGCTGCTGTTTGAGACGCTGGCGCGGGGATTTGGACTTGGGTAAGGAGGAGCCATGATAGACACATCGTTAATAACACAAAAGCTGCGGGAAGGCGTGTGGGTCGTCATTAAGCTGGGCGGTCCCATGCTTGTTCTGAGTATGATGGTAGGTGTGCTTGTCGCTATCTTTCAGGCGGTTACCCAGATTCACGAACAGACGCTGGGTTTTATCCTCAAGCTGATCGTGATTGTACTGGTACTCCTGCTAGGCGGCGGCTGGATGATGGAGACCCTTTTGGACTATACCAAAGGGATCTTTGAGCTGATGGTCCTGCGTTAGGGGAGGCTGTCATGGATTGGACTGCGCTTACCCTGTTTTTGATGATTACCGGACGCATGGCCGGCTTTGTGGTCTTCAACCCTATCTTCGGGCGGCGGGGAATCCCCAACATAGTAAAAGCGGGCTTTATCCTGATGCTGTCCCTGTGTGTGTTCGCCATGACGCCCACGCGGATTGAGGTGCCGAATACCCTGCTGGGCCTTGCGTTTACCTTTTTGATGGAGCTGTTCCTGGGTTATGTTCTGGGCCTGATTGTCAATTTCTTCTTCTATGTTCCCCTGATGGCCGGTTCGGTCATTGATATGCAAATGGGTCTGTCTATGGCCTCCACCTACGACCCCGCCTCTGGCATTCAGGTGACAGCTACCTCAACTCTGCTCAACGTGCTGATGTCTCTGCTGTTTTTCGCAGCAAACGGACATCACACGATGATTCGCATTTTCGCGGCATCCGGTCTGGCGGTCCCCTTTGGAGAGGTGGTATTGGGAGAAAACTTCTATGCCGCCATGATCCAGGTTTTCATTGACTGTACCCTTCTGGGTGTCAAGCTGGCTATGCCGGTTCTGGCGGCGGAGATGATGGGGCAGGTGGGAATGGGAATCTTAATGAAGGTTATCCCCCAAATCAACGTCTTTGCCATTAACATTGAGTTGAAGGTAATTGTCGGTTTGTCAATGATCGTAATTCTGATGGCTCCGTTCAGCGACTTTCTGCTGCGTGTGGAGACCGAGATGCTACTCACCCTCCAGCATATTCTGCCCCTGATGTCGGGCTGAGCGAACCAAAAAGCGGCTGACAAAGGGGGGATCATTCCATGGCCGGCGAATCCAAAACCGAAAAGGCAACGCCAAAAAAGCGACGGGACGAACGGAAAAAGGGTAACGTCCTGATGAGCAAAGACGCTGTTGCCGTGGCTACCCTGATTGGCAGTCTGTTTATGGTTCAGATTATGGGCGGCGTGATGGTGGAGCAGATTAAAATGGTTATCTACCGCTGCTTCGACTATATGTCTGTCGGCGTTGCTGAAACGTTTTCAGGGCTGCTTGGCGAGCTGTTTAAAATGACTGTGCTGGCTTTTGCCATGATGGCCGGCCCCTTTCTGGCTGTTACCGCCCTGTTGGCGATAGGCGTAACCTTCTTCCAGACCAAGATGTTGGTGACAACGGACCCGCTCAAGCCCAAGTTCAGCCGACTCAATCCCATTCAGGGATTTAAACGATTGTTTTCCCTGCGCAGCGTGATCGAGGCCCTCAAGGGAATTTTAAAAATCTCGATTCTGCTCTTTCTGATTTACAATTATTTCAGCCATGTGGCCCTGACCTTTGGCCGGTTTCTGGACATGAGCCTTTGGGAGTCCTGTTCCATTCTTGTCAAGGACATCGTCTCTTTGGTGCTTCAGATTGCGGTGGCCTTTACCGTTTTAGCATTCTTCGACTATTTGTATCAGTGGTGGGACTATGAGCGCCAGCTGAAAATGTCGAAGCAGGAGATCAAAGAAGAGTATAAGCAAACGGAAGGCGACCCCCAGGTCAAGGGCAAAATCAAGCAGATTCAGCGCCAGAGGGCCCAGCAGCGTATGATGCAGCAGGTGCCCCAGGCCGATGTAGTAATTCGTAACCCCACCCATTTTGCAGTGGCGCTGCGTTACCATGAGGAGAAGGACAACGCTCCGGTGCTGCTGGCCAAGGGAGTGGATGAGCTGGCCCTGCGCATTGTCAAGGTGGCGGAGGAGAACAGCGTCTCTGTGGTGGAGAACGTACCTCTGGCCCGCGCCTTGTACGCCTCCGTAGAGCTGAACAAAGAGATCCCCCCCGAACTCTACGGCCCTGTGGCCGAGGTTCTGGTCTATGTCCTCAAGCTGGACCGGGAGGTCCATTAAATTCGACAGCAAAGGCCCTTACGGGCGTTTTGATAGCTTTCAGGAAAGGATGACACCATGCGGCGTATTTTTCAAAACAGCATAGCGCTTATGGTAGTGGTCATCGTCATGTTCCTGATTATTCCCCTGCCAGAGACTCTTCTTGATATACTGATTATTACCAATATTTCCCTGTCCATTGTGATTCTGATGGTCACCATGACCATCTCCGAGGCGCTGGAGTTCTCTATTTTCCCATCCCTGCTGCTGATTACCACCCTGTTCCGCCTGGGGCTGAACGTGTCCACCACCCGGGCCATTCTGGGCTTCGACGGCAGCGGCGCCAGCGGCGCCCCCGGTACGCCGGTTATCCAGACCTTTGGTGAGCTGATTACCCAGGGCAACATCGTGTTGGGTATTATTATCTTCTTTATCATCGTGCTGGTGCAGTTTATCGTTATCACCAAGGGCGCTGAGCGCGTGGCCGAGGTGGCCGCCCGTTTCACCCTGGACGCCATGCCCGGCAAGCAGATGGCCATTGACGCCGACCTCAGCTCCGGCCTTATCAACGAGCAGCAGGCCCGGGAGCGCCGGGGCAAAATCCAGCGTGAGGCCGACTTCTACGGCGCTATGGACGGCGCCACAAAGATTGTCAAGGGCGACGCCACTATGTCGTTGATTATTACCGCCATTAACCTCATCGGCGGCATCATCATCGGCTCCATGAACGGTGTGGGCGACCTGGGCACCGTGGCCCAGACCTACTCCATTGCCACCATCGGTGACGGCCTGGTCTCGCAGCTTCCCGCTTTGATGATCTCCACCGCCACCGGCATGATTGTCACCCGGTCGGTGTCTGACGGCAGCCTGAACTCCGATGTCATTAATCAGTTTGCCCGGCAGCCCCGGGCCATCCTCACCGCCGGCGCGGTGCTGGTTATCCTGGGGATTATTCCCGGTACTCCCACAATGCCCCTGCTGGTGGTTGGCGTGGGTCTGGCCGTGTTGGGCTATGTCATGAGCGGCCGAATTGAGCGGCAGGAGGCCGTTGAAATGCTCCAGTCGGAGGAGCCGGCAGTGTCCGATATGGCGGCTGTGCCCAGCGAGACAGACTACTACAAGGACATCAATAATGTATACGGGCTGCTCACCGTGGACCCCATTGAAATGGAGTTTGGCTACAGCCTGATTCCCCTGGTGGATGAGAGCAGCGGCGGTAAGCTCATCAGCCGTATTGTGATTTTCCGTCGGCAGTATGCCCAGGATATGGGCTTCGTGATCCCCTCTATCCGCCTGCACGACTCCTCCGCGCTGGGTACTAACCAGTATGTGGTGAAGATCAAGGGGGAGGAGGTCGCCCGGGGCGAGATTCTGGTGGACTACTACCTGGCTCTGGAGCCCGTCAACCCCGCCGGCGAGATCGACGGCATCGAGACCATCGAGCCCGCCTACGGCATCCCCTCCCGGTGGATTCTGCCGGAGAACAAGGAGATGGCGGAGATCTACGGCTACACCGTCATCGACCCCCTGTCCGTTATGCAGACCCATCTGAGCGAGGTGGTCCGCCGCCACGCCTACGAGCTGCTGGGCCGGGCAGAGGTCATGCAGCTGGTGGAGAACCTGAAAAAGACCGCCCCCGAGCTGGTGGAGGAGGCCATCCCCAATGTGCTGTCCTATGCCAATTTGGAGCGTGTCCTTCGCAGTCTCCTGAAGGAGGGGGTCCCCATCCGGGATCTGGCTACCATTTTGGAGACCGCAGTGGACTCCCTGATGACCACCAAGGACCTGGATATGGTGTGCGAGAACATCCGTGTGGCCCTCAGCCGCACCATTACCAGACGCTTCTGCGAGCATGGACAGCTGCGCGTAGTCACCTTGGACGCCGAGGTGGAGAAACGGGTTATCAACTCCCTGAGCAAGAACGAGCAGGGTATCTACCTGGCCATGGGCCCCGATCTCATGCAGAGTATCGTCACCCAGCTGGCCGACTATTTAAAAAAGTTCAGCGACTTGTCGCAGACCCCCATTGTGCTCACCAGTCAGGTGATCCGAATTTACCTGAGCCGGATGCTGGCCCAATTCTATCCCAGCGTCTATGTGCTCTCCTTTAACGAGATTACCAGCGATGTGCAGATTCAGTCCCTGGGCAATATCACACTGGAGTCAAGTACAGCCCGGCCTGAAAGAAGGGCGGCTGCGGTATGAGCGGGGGAGGCGCGGTTTCCGGGCGGGAAAAGCTGACCTGGAGCCAGGAAGAGCTGGATGCCCTCACCACGGAGGAGCTGTTTGAGACTTACAAGCGCACCGGAAACGAGGAGTTGAAATGGCCCCTGGTCATGCGCTATATGGGTCTGGTGAAAACCATTGCGCTCCAGGTGCGGGGCGTTTACAGCAGCTTTGCTCAGGTGGACGACATTGTCAATGAGGGATTGCTTACATTGGCCGGGGCGGTGGACAAATTTGACCCGGACAAGGGCATTAAGTTTGAGACCTATGTCTCCAAGCGCATCCGGGGGGCCGTTATCGACCTGGCCCGGCGGCAGGACTGGGTGCCCCGCAGCGTGCGGCGTAAGGCCCGGGACATCGACCAGGCCAGCAGTGAGCTGTTTGCTGAGCTGGGCCGCTATCCGACTGATCAGGAGATGGCCCGGCGGCTGGGCATTACCCAGAATCAGTACCAGGAGGACCTGGCCAACTCCTCTATGTGCAATGTGCTCTCACTGGACGCCCTCTTTGAGGACCGGGAGCAGAATGGCGGAGCGGAGGTGCCGGACAACGTGTCCGACAGCCGTCCGGAGGACTCTATGCTCCGGCAGGAGCTGCTGGAGATGCTTACCAAAGGAATTGAGTCCCTGCGGGAGAATGAACAGACGGTCATTTCGCTGTACTACCACAAAAATCTCAGCATGAAGGAGATTGCCCAGGTGATGGAGGTCAGTGAGCCCCGCATCTCCCAGCTCCACTCCCGGGCCATTCAAAAGTTGAAGCTGTTTATGAACCAGTATATGACCGGCAACAAGTGAGAGCCGGGGATGAGAGGAGTTTTTTGCTATGCTAAAGGGGTTTTACAATCTGACCTCCGGGATGCTGTCCCAGGGGCGGCGTTTGGATGTGGTGGCCAACAATATGACCAACATCTCTACCGCAGGCTATAAGGCCGAGCAGTACACTGACCGCACCTTTGATGAGGTGATGGTGTCCCGCATCGGCAATATAATCAAGTCTCCCTATCAGACCATGGAGACCTATCAGAGCCACATTCTGGCTCCGGACCAGCTGTACACTGATTTTACCCAGGGCGCCCCGGAAGAGACCAACCTGCCCCTGGACTTCTGCATTCAGGGAGAGGGTTTTTTCGCCATCCAGACCGAAGACGGCGTCGCTTACACCCGGGCGGGCAGCTTTACCTTGGATAACGACGGCTACCTGTGCCTGTCTGAGCTGGGCCGGGTGCTGGACCGGGAGGGCAACCCCATTCAGCTGCCCACCGACAGGCTGGATGCGGATGCCGAGGGCAATCTGCTTACCGAGGGCGGGGAATATCTGGCTACCCTGGGTGTGTATATGTTTGAGGACAACGGCGAGCTGGAGCGTACCCCCTATGGTCTGTTTACCGGTGATGGCGCGCAGGTCAATGAGGATGTGACCATTTTACACAAGTGGGTGGAGCGCTCCAATGTGAATTTGGTCCAGGAGATGGTCAGTATGATGACCACGCAGCGGGCCCTTCAGAGCGCAGCCCAGATGAGCAAGATTTACGATCAGATCATCACCCGGGCTGTTAACGATATCGGCCGGATGCAGTAATTCCCAGAGGAAAGGAAGGCGTGAATAAGCAATGAATATGTCCTTTTACACTGGCGCTGTAGGCGCCTGGCAGCAGCAGGAGCGCATGAATGTCCAGGCCAACAACATTGCAAACGTAAATAATTACGGTTTCAAGGCGGAACGGGCCACCTTCCATCACCTGATGTACGGCAATGTAATGGGCATCGACAACGAAAACCTGCCCAGGGGTACCGGCACCAAGATGGCAAAGGCCAGCGTGGACTTTTACAGCAGCAACGGATATCAGGATACGGGCCGTACCTTCGACTTTGCCATTGTGGGAAACGGATTTTTTGCCCTGTATGATCTGGAAACGGAGGAGGTCTCCTTCACCCGGGACGGCGCGTTTATGATGGCCAGCTTTGAGGTCCCCCCCGACGAGGATGCGGAGCCGGAGATCGACCCGATTACCGGTGAGGAAATTCCCCCTGAAAATACGCTGGAGTGGCGGCTGTCCGACAATGAGGGGCGCTGCGTTCTGGATCGGGATGGCAACTTTATTGTGATTGATCCCCAGGACCGGCAGGCGGAACTGGATGTCGGCGTCTTTGATTACCGTATCTACGACGGCATGCTCCACGCTGACAGCGGGCGGTTCATACCCATTGAAAAAAACGGCGACCTGTACATGGGCACCGGCGAGGTAAAGCGGGGAATGATTGAGCTGTCGAATGTAGACCTGGCCCAGGAGCTGTCCAAGGTTATTGAGTCTCAGCGGGCATACGGCTACGCGCTGCGGATGGTTCAAACGTCAGATGAGATCGAGCAGACCATTAACGGACTGCCCAATTAAAGAAAGAAGGGGATCAGAGGTATGATAAGGAATTATGACCAATTGACCTCGCTGGAAATTGATACCCTGCGGGAGATCGGCAGCATTGGCACCGGAAACGCCGCCACTGCCCTTTCCCAGATGTTGGGCAAAGAGGTGCGCATTACCATGCCGGAGGTGCGCATCATGGGCTACAATGAGGCCATAGAGTGGATTGGCGGACCTGAGGCGGTAACGGCCGGGGTGCTGGTGAAGATGAGCGGCGACGTAGGCGGCATCATGCTTTCGGTGCAGAAGCTGGACCTGATTAACTTCATTTTGCAGACCATGCTGGACCGGAATATCCAGGACTATAAGGAACTGGAAGATCTTCAGCAGTCTGCGCTGATTGAAATCGGAAACATTATGATCTCCGCCTTTGTCACGGCTCTGTCTGGCCTGGCCGGCGTCGACATTAATTTGACGGTCCCGGCCTTTGCGGTGGACATGCAGGGAGCCATTTTAGCGGTACCTATGGCCGAGTATGGCGGCATGTCCGATTATTTAATGACCATCGGGGGGAATTTTGTATGCAACGGGCAGGAGATCCCCAGCCACCTGCTGCTCTCTCCCGACCTGCGCTCTTTAGATTTCTTACTGAGGAAGCTGGGCGTGAACGATGGCTGAGCAAAAACTGACAGTAGGAATTGCTGATATGAAGATGCTTCAGGGGGAGGGCATCCTAATAACTTACGCGTTGGGTTCCTGCATCGGTCTCTGTTTTCATGATCCAAGGCTGCGGCTGGGCGCACTGCTCCACATCATGCTGCCGCTGAATATGGAGGCCGGACGGACCCACCCGATGAAATATGCCGATACCGGAATTAAAGAGACACTGCGGCAGTTAGAGGCGAAAGGCGCTTCCCGGTCGCGTATGACAGTAAAGATTGCCGGCGGCGCCAAAATGTTTGAAATTGCCGGCGGCAGCGGGCTGGGCAATATCGGGCAGCGGAATATTGAGAGCGTGCATGCCATTTTAAAGCGGGACAATCTGCGGCTGTGTGGTGAATACACAGGGGGCACAGTGGCCCGGACGCTGCTGTTCGATGTGGGCAGCGGTCAGGCATGTATCCGGTCCTATGGGCAGAAAGACATTATTTTCTAAAGCGCTGGAGGCGCTATCCTAAATAGAGTGAGGAGTGTCAAAAATGGCGGAGGTACATAACAGCGGCATCCTTTTGGAGTCCGGCACCAACGAAATTGAGATCATGGAGTTTACCATTGATGAAAATCTGTATGGCATTAATGTGGCCAAGGTGCGGGAGATCATGATGGCTGCGCCTGTCAAGGCCATGCCTCACGCCCACCCTTCGGTGGAAGGCATTTTCAAGCCGCGGGATATTGTGATTACCGTGGTGGATTTGCCCAGGTACCTGGGAGTGGAGCAGGAAAAGACATCCAAGGACCTGTTCATTGTGACAAATTTTAATAAAATGTATATTGCCTTCCGGGTGCATACCGTGGTGGGCATTAACCGCATCTCCTGGACCGATATCCATAAGCCGGATAAAACGGTATCTGGCGGCTCGGAGGGGGTTGCCACCGGTATTGCCCAATGCGGTACCGATTTGGTGACGATTTTGGATTTTGAGCGTATTGTAGCCGAAATTGCTCCTGAAACTACCATTCAGGAGGAGGAGATTGACCAGATGGGCCCCCGTTCCAAGAGTGTCGATCCGATTTGGATTGCGGAGGACTCCATTCTTCTGTCCAGAATGATTGGGGACTGTCTGCGCAAGGCGGGCTATGGCAATCTGAGGATGTTCCCCAACGGACGGGAGCTGTGGGATGCGCTGAACGATCTGCCCGAGGAGGAGGACCTGTTTAGCCAGGTGGCGCTGATTATCACTGATATTGAGATGCCACAGATGGATGGACACCGGCTGACCAAGCTGGTGAAGAGCAGTCCCCGGTTCCAGCCGATTCCGCTTATCATTTTCTCCTCCCTCATTAGTGAGGAGATGCGGATCAAGGGCCGTCAGCTGGGCGCCGACGAGCAGATGAGCAAGCCGGAGATCGGCCATCTGGTTGATGTAATGGACCACCTGCTGCACGACAAAAACGCGTAACAAAAGAGCCCGCCTTCGGCGGGCTCTTTGCTGTTTTAGATTCAGAGCTGATTGCGGTTGTGGTGGGGGTGATCCATAACGACCTTGCAGGCTCGGGTGAGCTGGGCGAAAACGGTGGAGTTAAATCTGCCCTCGTAGACGGTGAGCATAGGAATGCGGTCCAGCTTGGACAGCACGACATATTTGGGCACCAGGTTGGTAAGGGTGAGGGCCTTTACATCCGCTTCGCACTGCTTGCAGGAACACAGGCCGAATTTTTTGATATACGCGGGTGCTTTTTCTTCTACGAGTACCTGCATAATATTGGTATAGGATATATCCTCCTCCGACGGAGCCGCAGGTTTTGAAACGGGCTTTGCCGGCGCGGGCGCTGCAGCAGGTTCCGGCGCGGGTGCAGCGGGCTCGGCGGGGGAGTTGGCGGAGAGAAGTTTTTCAATCTCCTCCTGGGACATCTTGCCGCTGGAGGAAGCGGGAGGGGCCGGTTCGGGCTCCGGTGCGGGGGAACTGGCGGCGAGGAGCTTTTCGATCTCCTCCTGGGACATCTTGCCGCCGGAGGAAGCGGGAGGGGCCGGCTCGGGCTCCGGAGCGGGGGAACTGGCGGCGAGGAGCTTTTCGATCTCCTCCTGGGACATCTTGCCGC
>CANSXE010000047.1 GCA_947650875.1 uncultured Bacillota bacterium
GAATGACCACAGAAGAAACAAAGGACCGGTTGATAGCAAAGGCCCCGGGGGCAATTTCGGTTACTCCGGCCGGGATTTTTACATCTCCTCCACTGCCGTTGTATTCCACCAAGATCCCATTTTCAATAACAAACACATCGTCAGCAGCAAAAACGGGAACGCATAGTCCCAAACACAGGGACAACGCCAGTGCCAAGGATATCATCTTTTGTTTCATATGCTTCTTCCTCTCAATCTTAGTTTTCCAACAAGGCCCCGAAGGGCGGGCGGGGGGGAATATCCCCGCCCGGGGGTCTGTTGGAAACATAAAAGCGGTGTTGAGCGTATAACTCAACACCGCCTGACTGAACTTCAATCAAAGCGAAACACCAAACCCATTTCCTGTTGCAAATTGGGCGATATGACAGTATAATGAGAGGTACGGTGTAGTCTGGATAGACTATGGTGTTGAGTGGGCTATCACTCTTCATCGGAGCATAGCGGGTTGCAGCCCGCTATGCTCTGCCGCTATTTATGTCTCCACGGCTATTTTAACCTATCACGGAAGAAATTGCAAGGGCGTTTTCGGGAAAAGTCTGTAAAAACGGACTTTCCCGCTTTTTTATCGACGTTTCCCGGAGTTGTTAATTTTTAGGGTAAGCACGAGATGTTACAATCCAGTTCCAGCATAGGTGGTTTCGCCACCTCGCGCATAGCAGAGCGGTTTTTGCTTAACGTGAATCAGGAAGTCTACATTAGTTTTTTCGGTATGTGGGAAATCAGATGGTAAGGTATCATTCGCTCATCTGTTTTTTTGGTTCGTACTCTGGTTGTTTAGGGCAGGAGGTCATACTGATATATTGATTTTTTAAATAGGAATCGATATAAAATGAATACTGAAGTTTAAACAATAACGTGTGGTCTGAAAAATCCAGCGAGAACAGATCTGTAATCTGCTGGATGCGGTAGTTTACGGTATTTCGATGCAGAAACATCAGGTCAGCGGTCAGATTTTTACTGTACCCGGTTTGGACATACACCTTCAGCGTCTTATAGAGCTCGGTGTTCTTCTCTGTGTCATACGTCTCCAGTTTGGGCAGGATAGGATGCAGGCAATGAGGCAGAACACTTTTGTCTTCCAGGCTGTCGATCAGAACATAGAAGGCGTAGTCAGAAAAGAAAAAGATTCGATGCTGTTCTCTGCTCCGCTTTGCGATGGAGAGCACTTGCAGCGACTGCTGATAATGGCTGTACAGGTCGCTGGGCTTTTGAAACACATTGCTGATACCCACCAGGACCTTGCTGTCATTGGCCAGCTGCTGCAGTCTCTGATAAACCTCGGGAGGGATGCTGCCGGCTTCGCTGACCTCAAAAAATAGGATGAGTGCACCGTCCTTCAACAGCTTTGGAGTCCCCGGAAAAACAGCGGATACTTTGGGGATGAGAGTATCTTGCAGATATTTGTTCCCCACAAAATAATTTGTTTGCAGGACAACCACACGCATTTGGGGTGGAAAGGTGATTCTTGCGGCAGCGATTCGGCGGGTAATCTCGTCTTCGGTGGCACCGCAGATGATATCTGTGAGGATGTTGTGATACAGATTAAAATGGGCTGTTGGATAGCTTCTGCGGTTGATAAGCATATCCAGCAGCTTTTTTGCCAGCAGAATCATAAAAGTATCGCTGAAGTGGGGGAATGCGTCGGAGTGGCAGCCCATAAAGATATAGCCGACAATCTCCATGTTCGTCATGACCCGGATGGCTTTAATATACATTTTCATGTGGTCGCAATACAGGACAAAGGGTCTTGGGTGGACCTCCAGATTGTTTTTGCGCCGGAAAGAGAGGATATATTCGATCAGATAATCGTCCAGATATCCCACCTGCACACTGTATTGCCAGTGGGGATGATCCACCAAAAAGGGTGTTGAGTGGGCCAGTACCTTTCCGGAGATGTCCACCGCCAGCATTTGACATCCGGAACGGTTGGAAAACTCTGAGAGAACGGTGCCAAGATTTTCCTCGGATGCCAGCATATACATGAGGTCCGCATAAAGACTTTGCTGTTTTTGGAACAGGGAGAGAATAAATACAACGGCCTCGTGGGAACTATTCTCAGGAACAAGGATGTAGTTTGTGCCGTTGGCCACCAGGCGGTCAATCAACTGCCGGGAGGGGAAACCGGCGCAGAACAGGCAGAGCGGCAGCGGCAGGTCGTCGGTAAGCTCCGTTTTTGTATAGATACCAAGCTGGTCAGGCGGCAGCACGGATGAAGAAGCTTCCAGAATGGATACATGTGAAAGCTCACAGTCGAGAGGATACGAGGATACAGTGCCCGGATACCTATCCGCGAGAAGCTGAGACAGAGATGAAAATAACATATACATAACCTCCTGTGTATTAAAAGCGCCAACACCGTAATCCAGACAATCCACTATACCATATTCCAGAAAAATGATAAACAGCTATCAAAACCTTGTGCAGAATGCATGGTTTCTGCCTGCTATTTTACACTGGTAACATAGGCGAAAGGACGCCCGCCGGATAAAATAGAAATGGAAGACCATATTGTGAGGGTTCTCCTCCGCCAATTCCAGCGAAAAACAACAGAAAATGGGGTAATGCTATGAAATATGAAAAGCTTTTTGAACCAGGAAAAATTGGACGGGTGGAATTGCGAAACCGGGTGGTCATGACGGCCATGGGGACGCACATGGGGGACTGGAATGGCAGTACCAACGACGGCCAAATCCGTTTTTATGAGGAGCGGGCAAAGGGCGGCTGCGGGCTGATCATTCCGGAATTTACCTCTGTGGATGGCGAGAGCGGGCACTGTGATATGATCCAGCTGGGGCTTTACGACAAACGCCACATCAAGAGCTTCGAGCTGATCTGCGAGGCGGTGCACTGTCACGGGGCGAAGATATTTGCCCAGCTCCACCACGGCGGCCGGGAAGCGCCCCCCGCCTGCAACGGCGGAAAACAGGCCATGGCGCCCAGCGTGGAGCTTAACAGCGTGGTGGGCCGCGAGACAATTCTGCCCCGGGAGATGACGGTGGAGGACATTGACCGTCTGGTGGGCTTGTACATACAGGCCGGGCTGAATGCTCAGCTCGCCGGCGCTGACGGTGTAGAGATTCACGGCGCCCACGGGTACCTCCTCCAGCAGTTCCTGAGCCCCTATACCAATAAGCGTACAGACGAGTACGGGGGTTCGGTGGAAAACCGCTGCCGGTTCATGGTCCGTATTCTGAAAGGGATTCGAGATGCGGCAGGCCCCGCTTTCGTAGTGGGAGCCCGCATCAACGGGAATGACTTTGTGGAAGGCGGCAACGACCAGGAGGCCTGCGTCGAGATTGCCAAATATCTGGAGCCCTATGTGGATTACTTCAATGTAAGCTGCGGCGTGTATGCCAGCGCGTCCACCATGATTGAGCCGTACTACTACCCCGAGAGCTGGAGAACGGAGTTCATCAAGGCCATTAAGGACAATGTGAAGGTCCCCATCATCGCGGTGAACAGCATCAAGCACCCCCAGGCCGCGGAACAGCAGCTTCAGGACGGGGTCAGCGATTTTGTAGGCATGGCCCGGATGCACATTGCGGACCCGGATATTGTAAAGAAGACTAGGGCGGGCCGGGAGGACCTGATCCGCAAGTGTCTTGGCTGTATGAACTGCAACAAGTCCATAGTGGCGGGCCAGAATCTGCACTGCGCCCTGAATCCCGTTGCCGGGCGGGAGCTCCGGTTCGGTGATGATATGCTGATAAAGAACGGCGGCGGCCGCAAAGTGGCGGTGATTGGCGGCGGTCCCGCCGGTATGCAGGCAGCATTGCTGATGAAAAAGCGGGGCTTTGAGCCCGTGATTTTTGAAAAGAGCGACGCCCTGGGCGGAAGCACCATTTTAGCCTCCAAAGCCCCCTGCAAGCAGTTGGCACAGGAATTTGTGGACACCCAGATCGCTGAGATGGAGGAATACGGCGTTGAGGTCCGTCTGAATACGGCGGCGACGGTTGACAACGTGCGCGCGCTGGAGCCCTACTGTGTGGTCGTGGCCTGCGGCGGAGAGCAGATTGTTCCCCAGATCCCGGGCATTGATGGGGAAAATGTGTACTACATCGACGATGTACTCCTGGGCAAGGTGAAGTTCTCCGGCAAAAAAATCGCGGTGATCGGCGGCGGCCATGTGGGCCTGGAAGCGGCACATTTCCTCTGTGCCGACAACAGGGTGACGGTGGTGGAAATGCAGAAGGAGGTAGGCACGTCCATCTATCGCACCGCAAGGTTTAAGCTGCTGGCGCTGCTGGAGGAGAGCGGCGTGGAGCTCCTGACAGAGCACGCGATTGCCGGCGTGGAGGACGGGCAGGCAGTCTTGAAAAAGATGGATACCGGCGAGACGGTTCATCTCCCGGCAGAGGTTGTTGTGATGGCCCTGGGGAACCGGCCGGACCGAACATATGAGGACGAGCTCCGGGCCGCCTTTGAACATGTGGTCATCATTGGCGACGCCGCCAAGGCCGGCACCATTGCGGACGCGACCCGTACCGCTTATGAGAGCTGCTTCTATCTGTAAGCTTGTCAGAGAACAAAATATTTTTTAATATTCAGATAGGAGAATGAGATATGAGCAATGAGAAAACTGTGAACCGCACCGGCGTTTTAGTCCGCGCACTGATTATTCTGTTTATGAGCGGCGTTGTCAACTCTGCGGCGGTGTTTGTTTCCCCTCTGGCCGCCCGCTACGGCTGGACGGTGGAGTCCATCGCCGGCGTGGCGACCTTTATGGCGTTCATGCAGACGCCTGGTCATATCCTCAGCGGCTGGATGCTGGGCAGATTTGGCGGAAAAACGACGCTGATGACCGGCTGCGCTCTGCTGGGACTGGCATTCCTGCTGTCTGGCTTTGTTCCCCAAAGCGCGCCCTGGATGCTGTACATTACATTCAGTGTGCTTCAGGGCTTAGGGGTCGGCTTTATCTATACTGGCGGCACCTACTGTGCAACGGGCTGGTATCCGGATAAGCGGGGCCTGGCCTCCGGCCTGTGCATGGCGTTCAACGGCGGCTCCGCCACCTTCCTGGCCCCCATCGTGGCGCGGCTGATTGTGGTCATGGGAATTAAAATCACACTGGTTATCGTAGGCTCCGCCATATTTGTAATTGGACTTACGGCGGCGACAGGCCTGCGGACCGCACCTGCCGGTTACATGCCCGAGGGTTGGAGCGGCCCAAAAAACACCGGCAAAATCCAGTTGGAGAGCCTGAAGCCCAACCAGGCGTTTAAGACCCGGGGCTACTGGCACTTCTTCCTGGCCATGGGCTTCTTCCCCACCATGTATATCATCTGCTATCCCCGTTTTTCCGTTTTGATTTCCGAAGCCGGATTCTCCCTCAGCGCGGCGACCATCGGTATCTCCATTTACTCGGTTGCCAACGTAGTGGGCCGTCTGGCCATGGGCGCTCTGATTGATAAGATCGGATACCGCAAGGTATATTTTATCTGTGGCATCTGTTCCGTCGCCTCCTCCGTATTCCTGATGTTTGCAAGCAGTCTGCCGATGTTCTATATTGCGTATTTTCTGCTGGGTATCGGCTTTGGTTCCACCAACTGCTGCCATCCTGTGGCGATTCAGGAGACCTTCGGCTCCCAGTACGCCGGCGGTATCTTCGGTGTGTGCATGCTGGGCTATATGAGCATCTGCACCTTCCTGTCTCCCCGAATCAGCTCCGCTCTGGTTGCCTCCACTGGCAGCTATACTGCATCCATGATCTATGCCATTATCGGCTGTATCATTGCGGTGGCGGCATATGTAACCATTCCGCAGCCCAAGCGGCGTGCGCTTGAGGAAGTGGAAAAGGGGAATTAAATCGCATCGAACTGATCCCCTCAAGGGAGCCACGCGGATGAATCCGTGTGGCTTCCCCCTTTGCTGCGGCCCAAGCTGAGCCAAAAAGGACACACTCTGCGTTCACAGAGTGTGCCTTTTTTCAATTAGCTCAGTCGTCCCAGCCCATCAGCTCTGCATTAAATTCAGCATCAATCTGCTTGTCCTTTTCCAGGTCGGCTTCGATCATGCGGTGGCGCTCAACGATCTTATCGTGCGTGTGCATATGCGGGACAACATACATCTGGTTATCTTCCATTGCGCGGAACAGGCGGGGGCCGACAAATCTCGGATTGGCGCCCTTGTTCAGAATATTACTTCTAAACTGGGCAATATAATCCAAATAGTTATCTGTGGCATAGAAAGGATCGCCGGGCTTGGTGAATTTTTTGACCCGACGCTTCTCACTGTCATGAATTGCGGTACAGACATACTCCGGGCAGAAGACGGAGACACCGATATGAGACATAACATTATCCGCATAGTTGCGAACGGATTCCGCCAGGCACAGGGATGCGTGCTTGGCCGCCATATACGCCGACTGATACCGGAAGCCGGGGTGGAGTCCCGCAATGGATGCGGTAAACAGGAAATGGCAATCCTCTGTCTGCGCGGCCATGATCGGCAGCACTTCATGTACATAGTAGGCCTGGCCGAAAAAGTCCGCAGCCATGATCCACTCCCAATCCTGCGGAGGAATTTTATCGACCCAACCGGCACCGGCCACACCGGCGTTGTTAAGGAATACATTGATCTTACCAAATTCGTTCATGATGCGCTGAACACTGAAACGGACCTGCTCTGCATCTGTAACGTCGGTGGTGATTGCAACTACCTTGGGCGCGCCCAGGGCTTCACACTCCTTCTTGACCGTCTCCAGATTTTCCGTCTCGATATCAATGAGCGCAAGGTTCATGCCTCTGCGCGCCGCCTCTTCCGCGAACGCCTTTCCGATTCCGTTGGCCGCACCGGTGATTCCCGCTACTTTTCCAGCAAATTCTTTCATAAATCATGTTTCCTTTCACTACAGTTGTTAGTTTTGACGGGACAGCTTTTCTATACATAGAAATTTTATCAAGGTTTATCACTACTGTACATGGTAGCTGGCACAAATATCCCTCTTAATTTGTGCCTTTTGTACAATCCTGCGGCTTCTTCTCGGGAACACCTTCGCTTTGTAATATTTGGACAGGTAAACTGTCTTTCCGGTATAACCAGAAAAGGCCATCCAGTTCCTGGACGACCCTTCCTGATTGCTGTTCAGTTGTGCATGGTGCAGAGCAGACGCGCTCATCTGCGTTGCCGCGCTGATGGTCCTGTAGCTGGGACAGCACGGATGAGTGAGCCGATTTGCACAGTACCGGAGATAAAGTGTTTTTGGACGGGGCTGCTTTTCCGATTGGCCAGCTTCCCGAGGATATTTTGAACCAGTCCAGCGAGGAGGTTCTCGCTGGACTGGAATACTTTATTGACCAAAGAGTATTTCTGCTTACATAAATTCCACCAGCTCTTTTTTCAGATCCTCACAGTCGTCGCTGTACATCACCACCTGCAAGGGTCGGTTCAAATCCAAGCTGTATATCCCCAGCAAAGATTTTGCGTTTATGGTGTACCGCCCGGACACCATATCTACATCATAGGGGACTTTGCTCACCACATTGACAAATTGCTGAACCTGGTTGACCTGGGTGAGGGAAATGGTCACTGCCTCCATTACCGTACCTCCTTTCTGGCGGCAAGCTCCGCGATAATGCGGTTGTAGGAATTCTTATTGATCTGGTAGAAGAACAGCACCGCCGCCGTAATCAGCCACAGCACACCGGGAATGGTGGAGAATGAGTGGTGTATGACGGACTGGACCGCCGCACCCTGGGCCTGATTGGCTTTGAATCCCAGCATGCCCAGCACGCCCGCCAGAGCGGCGGTGCCGATGGCCATGCCCAGTTTGTTGCCCAGGGAGACAAAGGCGTACTGGAAGCCGTCGTTGCGGATGCCGGTTTTCCACTCGCCGTACTCCACGCAGTCGGGAATAATGGCATAGATGGCTGTGTTGAACCCGCAAAAGAAGAACTGGGACAGGGCGGCGCAGACGTAGAAGGGGACCGGCGTTTCCACCGCGTTGAAGAAGTACAGGGCCAGCATGGATACGCCGGTTCCGGCGGAGAACAGGGCGGCGGTGCGGCCCTTGTTCCCCAGCCAGCGGAACACAAAGGGAAATGCCGCCGCACCCAGGATGGAGGGGACCATCAGGACCATGGAGTAGGTGGTGAACAGGGCTTCGTTCCCCTCCACATACTTGAAGTAGTACAGCAGATTGGCGCTGCGCCCGTAGTGGGTCACCCCAAAGAGAAGCTGGCCGGCCAGGGCGATGAGATAGGGCTTGTTCTGCATGACGGCCTTCAGCTGGATGCCCAGGGGGATGCGCTCCTTGACCGGAGGGGTCACCACCTCTTTGGTCTTGGCGAAGCAGAACCAGTGGCAGGCGGTGAAGATGCCGCCGTAGAGAATGGTGACCAGCAGATAACCCTGGGCCTGATTATCCCCGCCAAAGGCTGCGATCAGGGGCAGGGTGATGATATTGATGATGTTGATGGCCACCATGGCGCACACCGAGCGGGAGGTGTTGATCTGGGCCCGCTCCTCGATGTTCTGGGTCAGTGCTCCGCAGAGGGTCCCGTAGGGAATATTGACGCAGGTGTAACCGCATACCAGAAGGCAGTAGGTGACATACATATAGACCGTCTTGGACCCGTTGGACCATGTGGGGTGGGCCCAGAAGGTGAGCACCAGGATGATGGCCGTCAGCGGCGCGCCGATGAGCAGCCAGGGGCGGTAGCGGCCCCAGCGGGTGTTGGTGCGGTCGCTGAGACTGCCGATGATGGGGTCGTTGATGGCGTCCCAAAACCGGGAGATGAGCATCAGCAGGGACACCGCCGTCATGGGAATGGCGCACACGTCCGTGTAGAAGATCATCAGGAAATTGCCCACGAACATCCAGCTGAAATTACAGCCCACGTCCCCGAAGCCATAGGCGATTTTGCTGATCAGGGGGACCTTTACGTTCATGTCCTGGGCGGTCTTGTTCGCTTCCATCCTCAGCCCTCCCCAGCGATGCGGACCACGGCCTTGACAATGCTGGCCTTGTCGGCCACGCTCCGGTCCATGGCGTTCTGGATGTCGTCAAAGTCGAAAATATCGGTGACGATGCCCTTCAGATTGACCTTCCCGGCGGCCACGGCGTCAATGGCCATGGGGTAGATGTGGCGGTAGCGGAACACGGTCTTGAAGGCCAGCTCCTTGTCCAGGGCCAGGCTCATGGGCAGGGTGATCTCTCCAGTCTTGGAGTAGCCCACCAGGACGATGACCGCCCCCTTCTTTGCCATATGGATGGTCTGACGGGTGGTGATCTCCGTGCCGGCGGTCTCAATGACCAGGTCGCAGCCCGCGCCGCCGGTCAGCTTCCGTACCGCCTCAACGGCGTCCTCGTCCCTGCCGTTGATGACCCCGTCCGCGCCCAGTTCCAGCGCCTTTTCCAGGCGCTTGGGCATCACGTCCACCACATACACCCGGCTGACCCCCTCGGCCTTCAGGGCCATCATGGACACCAGGCCGATGCACCCCGCGCCCATTACAACGGCGGTCTGGCCCGCGTGAGCGCCGCCCTGGTTGGCCGCGTGGAACCCCACCGCCAGCGGCTCGATCAGCGCCCCCTCCAGGGTGCTGACGTTCTCCGGGAGCTTGAAGCACAGCGCCGCCTCGTGGGCCACATACTCCTGAAACACGCCGTCCACCGGGGGCGTGGCGAAAAACACCACGTCGGGGCAGAGGTTGTATTTCCCCTGGCGGCAGAACTCGCAGTGGCCGCAGGTCTTGCCCGGTTCCAGAGCCACCCGATCCCCCACCTTGAGGTGGGTTATGCCGCTGCCCACCTCCACCACAGTGCCGCCGGGCTCGTGGCCCAGGACAAAGGGGGGCTTCACCACATAGTCCCCGATGGCGCCTGTCTCATAGTAGTGCATATCGCTGCCGCAGATGCCCACATACTCCAGCTTTACCAGGACCTCGTCCGCCTTGGGCACGGGAATGGGCCGCTGGGTGTACCCCATCTTGCCGATGCCCTCCATCACTGCTACCTTCATTGTTCCGTCCATTGCTGTGTCCTCCTTGATATTTTATAGCTTTCATAAAGTATTTATGTAAGTGTCTACATTAAAACACAGACCCGGCGCACCTGTCAAGAGGGCAAATGATTTTCGGCAGTTCACACATTTTTAGGATGTGATTTTTGTGCAAAAAGAGAGGACGCCGCCCTGTTTCCGGAGCGGCATCCTTTTATAGTGTCTGTAAAAATCGTTCCACCTGTGTCAGCGCCGCCCCCACGGCGGAGGCCTCCAGCCGGTAGCGGCAGTATTTGAGGTAGGAGGATTCCGGCTGAAATGTGTTGCGCTCCTCCAGCAACGGCCGGAACGGCCCGCCGAATTCCTCCAGAAACGCCCCCACATAGCCGCCCACAATCACGTCACAGTCAAAGCTCATATGCAGGTTATTGACGGCGATAGCCAGATACTCCAGATATGCCCGCCAGACCGCCTGCTTTTCCCCGTCGCCCTCCCGGAGACCGTCGAAGAACGCGGCCAGGTTTCCCTCCGCTTTGTCTGACAGCACCCGCGCAGAGCAGTAGGCGTCCAGACAGCCCTCCTTTCCGCAGTAGCAGCGCCGTCCACCGGGGACCAGGGTATTGTGGCCGAACTCGCCGGCCCGGAGGTGATTGCCCATGTACGGGGAACCGCCTGCCAGAATTGCGCCGCCCACGCTGTTGCTCAATGAGAGATAGACCAGATTTCCGGCGGTGGAGGTCCCGTAGATCTCGGCAAACCCCGCGGCGTTGGCGTCGTTGATGAAGCCGCAGGGAAAGGAGATATGGCGGCTCAGCATATCCAGCGGCACGTCCCGCAGGTCTAAAATGTGGGAGTACCGCAGCAGGCCGGCTTCGCTGTCCACGATGCCGGGCAGAGAAATTCCAACGCCTAATAGGGTCTCACCGGCACACACGTCCCCCATCACGCTCTGGACCAGCTCCCCCAGCCCCTGTAAATAGGTGTCGTCCAGGGAAAAGGGGCGTGATTTCCGCTGATAGCGCACCACCTGGCCGCTCAGGTCCACCAGCACAACGCTCACATGGTTCCCGGTCAGGTCCAGCCCGATGGCCAGCCTGGCATCCCGGACTGGCGCGTAGGCCTTCGCCTTGCGGCCACCCGTGGACTCGTACTGTCCCACCTCCTGCACCAGTCCCAGCTCGACCAGTTCCTTGACATTCTGCAAAATGGTCGGCCAGCTCAATGCCAGCTGCTGGGACAGCTCCATTTGGGAAATGCGTTCGCAGGATAGGATGCAGCGCAGGGTGTTGGTGCGGTTGCGGCGCTTCACGTCCATATTACTGGCGGGAGTTGTTTTCATTTGCTCACCATCCGTTGCATGTTTTATAAAGGCTTTACAATACATAGGATAGAGGATTTGGAGATGGATTGCAAGATATTTTTGTACCACACTCCTTTTGAACCTCACGGCATATTTCGATCAGGAGGAATGAAAGCTCTTCCTCCTGTGCCCCGCCCGACTCCGGGGAAGACGCCTTTGGAGCGGGACAGGGCGGTTTTTTCCGGGTGAAGTTGAATGGCTGAGAGAACACTGAGGGAAAGTGAAACGCTTAAAATCTCATCGTGAAAATTGTATAAAATGCAGGAAGTTTTTAAAATTTACAGACAAGTTTTCACAACAAGAACAATGAGCATACAACTTTTTTGATTTTCCGTTAAAAGGTGTTGAACGAGTCTTGGGGCTGTGGTAAATTGAGGATACCACAGATGCGGGATGAAGCGACACAGCCCGTATCTGATAACAAAACGGAAAAGGAGTAAGATTATGAAAAAGAGAATTCTCAGCCTTGCCCTTGTAGGAGCCATGTGTGTGGCTCTGCTCGCCTCCTGCGGCGGCAAGAAAAACGCCACCTGGAAGGTCACCTGCCCCTGGGCCCCCTCCGGCGTGGCCGCCATGGTGAGCCAGAAGGCCGCTACCAAGTCCACCGAGTACTCCGACACCATCACCCTGGTGGCCGAGGCCATTAAGGGCGACGCCGCCACCGTGAACACCTGGGTGGCCGACACCAAGGCCAACGCCACCGAACTGGTATTTGTGGGCGAGGGCCTGCTGTCCATCACCTCCATCCTGGACCCCAGCAAGATGCAATTCGGCTATGAGGACTTCGTCTTTGTGGAGAACCTGTATTCCTCCATCTTCGTGCTCTCCGCCGACGCGAAGCTGAGCATCAATAACATCGCCGACCTGAAGGCCTATGTGGAGGCGGGCAACGAGATCAGCGTGGCCGTCAACGGCGCCACCAGCTCCGAGGCCTTCCTGGCCGCCGCTCTGTTCGGCTCCATGGGCGCCGGCGACAAGCTGAAGCTCACCCCCTACCAGTCCGCCGCTGAGGCTGCCCAGGCCGTGGCCCGTGGCGAGACCCAGTTCGCCGTCTCCCACCAGTCCCAGATTCTGGAGACCTTCCAGCAGAACGGTGTGACCGTAGTGTGCGCCTTCGACGAGAACGACATCGCCAACGGCCCCTTTGAGGGCGTGGAGGGCGTAGGCCAGCACGGCTACCCCTACTTCCGCAACCGCTGCTTCGTCATGGCCCGCGCCGGCACTGACGAGGGCAAGGTAAAGGAGCTGAAGGAGCTCTACGGCAAGATTCTGGCCGACCAGGAGGTTGCCGACTGGCTGCATGACACCATGCTGCTGGAGGTGGATACCATGTCCGTGGAGGACGTGGAGGCCCACGTTGAAAATGTAAAGAACATCGTCA
>CANSXE010000048.1 GCA_947650875.1 uncultured Bacillota bacterium
AAAAAAGATGCAGACAAAAATCCCGCACTTCGGTGCGGGATTTTTGCATTAAAACAGCGATAGCACAGAAAAGAAGAAATAATTTTCGGATATTTCAAAATTTTGGGTCCGTAAAACAAAAATAACGCACCGGAGATGCAAATTCCTTGGATTTTGGGTTTTTTGGAAACACACATAACTCGACCCCCCCACCATTCAAAAAAGAAGAAATCTGCCGCCCACGGTTTGCCGCTTACTCAGGCAGCCGTGGGCGGCATTTTATCCTCTGGCGTGTTCACAAATGTAACAATGGCGGGAAATGAAAAATAGCCCTCTATAGTTCACCGGATAGGTTCCGGCGAACCACAGAGGGCTGCTTGCCTTTATGAAAGACTGATCTCGGAGTGGTGGGGAGTTCGACTCACCTTATTGAGAAAAAAGGGCTTTTTGCATCTCCGGTTTCGTTATTTTGAAAAAACGGAGTCTGATTTTTGGTTTTCAAACTTTTTAACCTATATTTTCTTGATTTCTTCTCATTTACGCAAAAACACCGCATTTTTATGCGGCGTTTTTGCTGTGCATCTTTTTTATCAACACATTTTGGTGCGCCTGAAGGGACTCGAACCCACACGCGTTGCCGCACGAGAACCTAAATCTCGCATGTCTGCCAATTCCATCACAGGCGCATGTTTACAGCAGAAATCCAGGTTGCTGTTTTTACAATACTATCATACAAGAATGAATTGAAAAAGTCAATCTTGTTCTTTTAATATCTGTTATGGTATTTGAAAGATATGTCAAATTTAAGGAATTGTGCGAATTGTACAGAAAGAATTCCCGCGGAACTGGCTTTGATTCCGCGGGATTAACCGTCTGGAACGTGCAGAATTCCGGTTAAAACTGTAAGCTCAGGCGTGGATAGAGGAGAGAAATTGCTGTCTGGCCCAGGTTTTGGTGTGGTCTACAAAGAGCTGAGTAATGGTGGACAGGGCGGCGTCCTTTTTTACGGCCACGGCGATATCCCGGATGATGGGAACATCGAAGGGCTTGGCCACCACATGGTAGCGGTTGGGGACAAGCATCAGGTCGTGGATGACGCTGATGCCCAGTCCCGACTCTACCATGGACAGAATGGCGTAGTCATCGCTGCTCTCGTAGCGGATTTTGGGCTTCTGCTGGAGCTCGTCCAAAAATTTGGCAATCTCGTAGTCCTGCTCCTCACGCACATTGATAAAATCCTCGTAAGACAGCATTTCTATTGGAAAGTAGGGCGCATCGGCCATGGGGTGGTCCATGGGGAGGACGGCCACCAGGCTGTCTTGGAGCAGGAAGGCGGTATCTAAATCGTCAGCCGCGGGCAGGGCTACAAAGCCGCAGTCCACCAACCCCTTGCGCAGCCAGCCGGCAATCTCGTTGTACTCCCCGTTGAGCAGGTTGAAGGTGATGTGGGGGTAGGTCTCGTGAAAGGCCTTGATGATGGCGGGAAGCAGGCCGCAGGAGAAGCTGGAGAAGGTGCCCACCCGGATGGAGCCGGAGGCGTGGCTGTGCAGTTCGGCCACTGTGCGGTTAAGTGACTCGTAGCCTGAGCAGATAACCTGGAGCTTAGGCAGCAGCATCAGCCCCTCGGAGCTGATCTCGATGCCGGACCGGTTCCGGGTGAGGAGGGTGACACCCCAGCCCTTTTCCAGGTCAGCGATCATCCGGCTGACGGCGGACTGGGTGTAGCCCAGCTGGGCAGCGGCTTTGGTGATACTGCCTGTCTCAATGGTTTTGAGATAGGCGATGTATTTCTGGATACTCATGGGAATCGACCCCTTTCCCTTTGTACAGTTCGCACAAGAATTCATTCCAAAGCGGAATGTTTCACAGAAAAAATCCTGTCTTGTATATTCTGCCTAATGATTATATAATAGAAAGCAGGAAAATTCAACACAATCTATATCGGCATCTTTGAAAAAAAGAGAAAAGAACCGGGAATGATTGCGGCACTAGGGGTTTGAGTCCCCCAAATTTTTCCGTAAGCCTGCAAAAAACGCGGGTGGAATATTCAAGGAGGTAATGTATCATGATCCGTTTTTCTGTTTGCGGCGCTGCCAGCTATGCCTTGGGTGAGCTTCTCCGCCTGATGGTGAACCACCCGGAGACCCAGGTGGCCCACCTGGCCGACAGCTTCGCCGCCGGGCGCAAGATTCAAGATGAGCACCCCGCTCTGGTGGGCTTCTACGACCAGGAGATTCTCCCCCTGGACGACACCACCCTGGATATGATCGTGCGGGACAGCGACGTGGTCTTCACCGCCGTGGACGCGGGCACCGTGCCCGGCATCGCTGCCAAGGTGCTGGCCGGCGGCAAGAAGTTCATCGACTTCGGCGCCGACATCCGCTTCCGGGACGCCAAGACCTGGGAGAAGTGGTATCACCTGGAGCACCCCGACCACCAGATGACCAAGGACGCCGTCTACTGCATCCCCGAGGTCATGCGGGACCTGGCCAAGGGCGCCAGTCTCATCTCCAACCCCGGCTGCTATCCCACCGCCTCCACCCTGGGCCTGATGCCCATTCTGAAGGAGGGCATGGTGGTGGAGAATACCATCATCGTGGACGCCAAGAGCGGCTTCACCGGCGCCGGCCGCCGGCCCGCCCCCAACAAGCTGCTGGCTGAGGCCAGCAACAGCTTCTGCGCCTACGCCCTGGGCGGCAGCCATCGCCACACCCCCGAGATCGAGCAGAACATCGCCTACATCACCGGCAAGGACCTGATGAAGCCTGAGACCTGGCAGTTCATCAACTTTCAGCCCCACCTCACCCCTCAGATCCGGGGCATCGAGGTCACCATCTACGCCACTCTGAACCAGGACACCAGCGACGAGGAGCTGTTTGAGCTCTACAATCGTTACTATAAGGACGAGCCCTTCGTCCATGTGTTCCCCGCCAGCAAGCCCGTCCAGACCAAGTGGACTGCCGGCACCAACCTGTGCTGCATCACCCCCACCTTCGACAAGCGCACCAAACGCGCCGTCATCAGCTCCGTCATTGACAACATCGGCAAGGGCGCAGCCGGCCAGGCCATCCAGAATATGAACATCATCTTTGACCTGCCCGAGACCACCGGCCTGATGATCCCCCCGATGTATCCCTGATTTGCCTGCGGGCCGGATATACATAGAAGCGATTTGGAAAGGAGCAATGTTACATGGCGTATAAAGTTATCGAAGGCGGCAGCATCACCAGCCCCAAGGGGTTTTTGGCCGGCGCCTGCTATGTGGGCGTAAAGAGCCGCAAGAGCGAAAAGCCCGATGTGGCCATCCTCTACTCCCAGGAGCCCGCCGCCTGTGCGGCCCTGTTCACCACCAACAAGTTCTGCGCCGCCCCCGTCCTGCTGGGCCGGGAGGTGCTGAAGAAGGGCAAGGCCCGGGCCGTGGTTATCAACAGCGGCAACGCCAACGCCGCCACCGGCGAGCAGGGCCTGGCCAACGCCAAGAAGGTGGAGCTGCTCGCCGAGGAGCTGCTGGGCCTGGGGGAGGACGAGGTTTTCGTCAGTTCCACCGGCGTCATCGGCCAGCAGCTGCCGGTGGAGAAGGTGCTGGACGGCGTGCGCCGCATCGTGCCCAACATGACCGTGGAGCAGGGCACCGACGCCGCCTGGGCCATTATGACCACCGACCTGGTGAAGAAGGAAGTGGCCTATGAGCTGGAGCTGTCCGGCGGCACCATCCGCATCGGCGCCATGGCCAAGGGCTCCGGTATGATCCACCCCAACATGGCCACCACCCTCAGCTACGTCACCACCGACGCCAAGGTGGAGGCTTCCGTTCTCCAGCCCCTGCTGAAGGCGGCCGCCGACAAGAGCTTCCACATGCTCACCGTAGACGGCGACACCTCCACCAACGACTCCCTGTTCCTCTTTGCCAACGGGGCTTCCGGTGTGGCCATTGAGACCGAGGAGGACAAGGCCGCCTTCGCCGCCCTGCTGGACGATATCTGCATCGACATGGCCCGCCGCATCGCCTCTGACGGCGAGGGCGCCACCCACCTGATGATCGTGGAGGCCAAGGGCCTGCCCACCGAGCAGGACGCCCGCCTGGTGGCCCGGTCCATTGCCGGCTCCACCCTCTTTAAGGCGGCCGTCTTTGGCCGGGACGCCAACTGGGGCCGCATCATGGCCGCCGCCGGCTACTCCGGGGCGGACGTGGATCCCACCAAGGCCGACTGCATCCTGAAAAGCGCCGCTGGCGAGGTGGTGGTGATGGAGACCGGCTTCGGCACCGACTTCAGCGAGGAGCTGGCCAAGGCCGTCCTCACCGAGCACGATATCACCGTCATTGTGGACTTCCACAGCGGCGACGGCCAGGCCACCGCTTTCGGCTGCGACCTGACCTACGACTATGTGAAGATCAACGGCGACTACCGCTCTTGATCGGGGAGGGGATAGTACCGTGAATGAGATCGCCAATAAAGTGGAGACCATGCTGGAGGCTCTGCCCTACCTGAGCAAATACGCCGGCAAGATCGTGGTCATCAAGTACGGCGGCAACGCCATGATTAACGAGGAACTGAAGGCCAACGTCATCAAGGACGTAGTCCTCCTCAAGGCCATGGGCCTGAAGCCCGTGCTGTGCCACGGCGGAGGCCCCGGCATCAATAAGATGCTGGAGCAGCTGGACATCCCTGTAAAATTCATCAACGGCCTGCGTTATACCTCCGCCGAGATCATCCGGGTGGTGGAGATGGTGCTCATCGGTCAGGTGAACAGCGAGCTGGTGGGCCGCATCAGCGCCCAGGGCGGCAGGGCAGTGGGCCTGTCGGGCATCAGCGGCAGCCTGTTCCAGTGCGTCCAGCGCAGCGAGGAGCTGGGCTATGTGGGCGACGTGGTGCAGGTAAACGCCGAGCCCGTGCTGGCCATGCTGGACGCCGGGTTCATCCCCGTGGTGGCCCCCGTGGGCACCGACGGTAAGGGGACCAGCTTCAACATCAACGGCGACACCGCCGCCAGCAAGCTGGCTGGGGCGCTGAAGGCCGAGAAGCTGATGATCCTCACCGACATCGAGGGCCTGTGCAACGACATCAAGGTGCGGGACGTCATCTCCTACCTGAACGTGGCCGACGTCCAGGGGTTGAAGGACCAGGGCACCATCGCCGGCGGCATGATCCCCAAGGTGGACTGCTGTGTGCAGGCCATTGAGGAGGGGGTCACCAGCGTACATATCATCGACGGCCGCCAGCCCCACAGCATGCTGTATGAGGCCTTCTCCACTGAGGGCACCGGCACCACCGTGGGCACCGCCCAGCCCAGTGTGGGCATCAAGTGGAACAAATAAGGACGGATACAATCCGCCCGCACGAAAACGAGCCAACGCGCGCAAGCGCACTATAAATTATTAGGAGGTCATCTCTATGCTTCAGAATTTCAAGAGCAACGCCGAGGCCATCGCCGCCGCTGACAAGTACCTGTACGGCAACCACGCCCGTATGCCCATCGTCATGGACCGGGGCGAGGGCTGCTATGTGTGGGACCTGGACGGCCGGAAGTTCCTGGACTTCGTGGGAGGCATCGCCGTCAACGGTCTGGGCCACTGCCACCCTGCCATCGTGAAGGCCATGGAGGAGCGGGCCCACACCATGCTCCACTGCTCCAACTACTACTACAACGCCCCCGCCATCCAGGTCTGCCAGATGATTGTGGAAAACAGCTGCTTTGAAAAGGTGCTGTTTGCCAACTCCGGCGCCGAGGCCAACGAGGGCCAGATCAAGCTGGCCCGGAAGTACGCCGTGGACCACGGCCACCCCGAGCGCTACGTGGTCATCAGCATGCTGAAGAGCTTCCACGGCCGCACCCTGGCTACCGCCACCGCCACCGGCCAGGAGATCGTCCACAACCCCAAGTGGTACTCCCCCCTGCCTGAGGGCTTCCGCTACGCCGAGTTCAACAACCTGGAGTCCGTGAAGGAGCAGCTGGACGACAAGGTGTGCGCCATCCTCACCGAGCCCGTCCAGGGCGAGGGCGGCGTCCGTCCCGCCACCCAGGAGTTCCTGCAAGGCCTGCGTGACATCTGCGACGAGCGGGGCATCCTCCTCATGTTCGACGAGGTGCAGGTGGGTTCCGGCCGTACCGGCAAGCTGTTCGCCCACCAGAACTACGGCGTGGAGCCCGACACCTGCTCCATGGCCAAGGCGCTGGGCTCCGGCGTGCCCATCGGCGCGGTGTGCGCCCGGGGCGACGCCGCCAAGACCCTGATCCCCGGCACCCACGGCTCCACCTTCGCCGGCGGACCTCTGGCCTGCGGCCTGGCCGCCGCCACCCTGGACACCATGCTCAACGAGGGCGTGATGGACCAGGCTGTCAAGACCGGCGAGCACTTCCGCGCCCAGCTGCGGAAGATGGCCGAGAAGCACCCCGACGCCGTGAAGGAGGTCCGCGGCCTGGGCATGATTAACGGCGTAGAGCTCACCGACAACGAGATCGGCCCCAAGGTAGTAGACAAGTGCTTCGAGCAGGATGTGCTCATCAACTGCACCGCCGGCAACGTGCTGCGCTTCATCCCGCCTCTGATCGCCTCCGAGGCCGAGTGCGACATCGTGGTCGCCGCTGTGGATAAGGCCCTCACCGAGCTGGGCAAGTAATCCATTTCCCACCCCTGCGGGCGGACACGGAGAGGGTCCGCCCGCCAGGGGCGGCAGGATACACTTTGCAGGAAAAACTGCAAATTTTACACTGCAATGCACAGGCGGTTGTAACAACACATAACAAAATAATAAAATCCTCTTTTTCTTTTGGCAAAAACTTCTGATATTATGGGCGAAATCCTGTCTTCCCTCTGAAAATTTGAAATAAATCAGAAAAAGGCTTGCGTTTTTATCAATGCTGTAGTATAATAAATTAACGGCCCGTGAACGGGCCGTCCGCCGCGTCCGGACGCGGCGGAAAGAGGAGAGGAAATCTGGGAGGAGAGGTGTTGCGATTGACCCTGCCCAAGCTGCCCACGGATTACCAGAAAACGTAACGTTATCCAAAAAATGCATTTGTTTGTCCCGGGGCCCGCCGGGTCTCCGGACAAGGGAGTGTGTGCATTAAGAAAGGTTGGTAAAATCAGTGAGTGAAGAAAAGAAAACTTCCGGACGCATGCCAAAGCTGTGGGAGGCCTTGGTTACCCTGGCTATTTTGATCGTTGTCTTGGCTGTTGGTATTATTATCTTTGAGGTTGACCCCCATGTGCCCATGTTTGTGGGCGTCTGTGCCGCAGCCCTGATGGCCCTGTATCTGGGCTACAAGTGGGAAGAGATCGAGAAGTCCATGATGGACGGCATCTATAAGGCCCTCCAGTCCTGCTGTATCCTGATTATCGTCGGTATTCTCATCGGCGTGTGGATCGACGCCGGCGTGGTGCCCTCCATGGTCTATTACGGCCTGAAGATCCTCCATCCCGCCATCTTCTTTATTGCCGTTGTGCTGATCTGCTCCATCACCTCTCTGGCCACCGGTACCTCCTGGGGCACCATGGGCACCATGGGCGTGGCTTTCATGGGCATCGGCTTCGGCCTGGGCATGGACCCCGCCATGACCGCCGGCGCTATCCTGTCCGGCGCCTACTTCGGCGATAAGATGTCCCCCCTGTCCGACACCACCAACCTGGCCCCCGCCATGGCCGGCACCGACGTGATGAGCCATGTGAAGGCCATGCTGCTGCCCACCGCCGTCACCTACGGCATCACCCTTGTGGCTTTCGGTGTGCTGGGCGCCATGCAGTACCACGGCGGAGAGGCTGACATGAGCCGGGTCACCGAGTTTGCTCAGGCGCTGAACGCCGCGGAGGGCGGTGTGTTCCACATCAACCCCCTGTTGTTGCTGCCTCCGGTCGTTGTCATTGTGGCGGTGGCCATGAAGGTCCCGGCAATTCCCGGTATCACATTGGGCATTTTCGCTGGCGCCATTCTGGGCCTGATTTTCCAGCCTAACTGTAATCTGGGTAGTCTGTTTGATTTCGGCATCAACGGCTACTCCTTCAGCGACGATGTCCTGGAGATGTTTAGCGCCACCCTGACTCAGGAAACTGCGGATACTATGATTGAGTTGCTGGAGAGCGGCGGTATCCTGAACATGATGTTCTCCGTCTCCATGACCATCATCGCTATGATGTTCGGCGGCATTATGGAGTATACTCACCAGCTGGAGGTCGTTGTCAACCAGCTCAAGAAGCTGGCAAAGGGTCCTGCTGGCCTGGTTGCCCTCACCGAGGTCACCTGCGTGATTTCCAATGCCACTATGCCCGAGCAGTACATCTCCATCGTGGTCCCCGGTCGTATGTACGCCGAGGAGTACCGTAAGATGGGCCTGCATCCCACCGTTCTGTCCTCCGCTCTGGAGGGTGCCGGCACCGTGACCTCCGCCCTGATTCCCTGGAACACCTGCGGCGTGTTCATTTCCGACACGCTGAAAATTGATGTCGTCCACTATGGTCCCTGGGCTCTGTTCAACTGGATGATGCCCATTATGAACTTTGCGTTCGCCGCCCTGGGTCTCACCCTGAAGGACCTGGACAACAAGCCCTTCCGGAAGAAGGCCGCCAAGGTCTGAGCCGCTGCACCCCGGATTTTGCACTGAATACAGGAGCCCGCCTGGAAAGGCGGGCCCTTGTTGTCCTCTGGAAAGGAGAAATGAAAATGGTACCGAGCTATCAACAGATGGGGGACTGGCTGGAGGAGATCGCCCTGCAGTTCCCGGACGCCTTCTTTGAAGACCTGGACGGCGGCATCCAGCTGGAGGAGACGGCCCTGCCCGACCCGGACTTTCCCCCGGGGGAGATGTACATTATGGGGGAGTACGTCCACGACTCCCTGGGGCGTTATATCCTGCTGTATTACGGCTCCTTCGCCGCCCTGCTGGAGGAGGAGGATGAGGAGGTCTGGAAGGACGAGATTTTCGCCACCGTGGCCCACGAGTTCACCCACCACCTGGAAGAGGATGCCGGTCTCCACAACCTGGACGACAAGGACCTGGAATTTCTGCGGGAGGCGCTGGCGGAGTATGAAGATGAATAAGGTGGTGGGACGCTTTGCCCCCAGCCCCAGCGGGCGGATGCACATGGGCAATCTGTGGTCCTGCCTGCTGGCCTGGCTGTCCGCCCGGAGTGCCGGCGGCGGAATGGTCCTCCGGCTGGAGGACCTGGACCCCGACCGGTGCCGGCAGGCGTACTGCGACCAGGTGATGCGGGACCTGGAATGGCTGGGCCTGGACTGGGACGGCGCGCCGGTATACCAGAGCAAGCGGACAGAGCTATACAGGCAGGCATTTCAAAAATTGGAACAACAGGGGATCATTTACCCCTGTTTCTGCACCCGGGCGGAGCGCCTGGCCGCTTCTGCTCCTCACCGGTCCGACGGGATTGCAGTCTATGACGGCCGCTGCGGGCGGTTAACGGCAGAAGAGCGGGAGAAGTTGGCCCATACCCGCCGGCCCGCCTGGCGGGTGCGGGTGCCGGGGGAGGAGGTGTCGTTCAACGACCTGCTCCAGGGCAGTTTTTCCGAAAATCTGGCCCAAGACTGCGGGGACTTCATCCTCCGCAGGTCTGACGGGGTGTATGCCTACCAGCTGGCTGTGGTGGTGGACGACGCTGACATGGGGGTCACCCAGGTGGTGCGGGGGAGCGATCTGCTGTCCTCTGCGCCCAGGCAGATTTGGCTCCAGGACCGGCTGGGCCTGCCCCACACGGAGTATGGCCACCTGCCCCTGCTCCTGGCCCCCGACGGCCGCCGCCTGGCCAAGCGGGACCGGGACCTGGAGCTGGGACGGCTCCAGGAGGAATTCACCGCTTCGGAGCTGGTGGGACGTCTGGCCTTTGCCGCCGGGCTCACCGACCGCCCCGACCCCATGACGCCACAGGAGCTGATCCCGCTTTTTTCCTGGGAAAAGCTGCCTAAGGAGGACTTTACAATATAGGACAAGCCGCCCAGCCGGGCGGCTTGTTTTCTCATTTATTCTCCATCAGGTGGTTCAGTTCAGCCATAAAAGAGTTGATATCCTTGAACTCCCGGTAGACGGATGCGAAGCGGACATAGGCCACCTCGTCCAGCTGTTTCAGCCGCTCCAGAACCAGGGCGCCGATGTGGGAGGAGCTGACCTCCCGGTCAATCTGGTTTTGCAGGGACAGCTCGATCTCCGCCACCAGCCCTTCCAGGGTCTGGTAGGAGACGGGGCGCTTCTCGCAGGCTCGAATCAGGCCGCCCATCACCTTGCCCCGGTCGAAGCTCTGGCGGCTGCCGTCCTTTTTAATAACCATCAGGGGCAGGCTCTCCATGGTCTCGTAGGTGGTGAACCGCTTGTGGCAGGACAGGCACTCCCGGCGGCGGCGGATGCTGGCCCCCTCGTCGGCAGGGCGGGAATCGACAACCTTGCTCTCCAGGTAGCCGCAGTAGGGACATTTCATGGCGCATACCTCCTGTTGTGTTTTGGGAGCTTTTCTTCCAGATTATAACACAACATGGCCGGTTAAGCAAGGGTTAAAACGTCCAATCTGCCGGATCCTCGCCGTAATCATGGACGGGAGAGCTGCTCCAGCGCCCCTCCCCAGCGTCATAGGCGATGGCCTCGGAGCCATAGACTCGCTGGCGGCCATACGCATCGGTGTAAAGCAGCACCTCGCTGTAGACACTGCCGGGGTCCAGTTCCACGTCCTGCGGGCGGAACCAGGCAGGCGCAGTGGTGGGTACACCGTTGAGATTGATCTCCGTCGTCCGTTTTTCATACCACATCACCAGCTTCTGGTCCTGGAACAGGCCCACCTGGACCTTGGCCGGCGGCTCCGGGTCCCAGCTCCAGGTGAAGCCGTTGTCCTCACTGTAATTTTGAATCTGCATCCCAGGTGCCTCTGAGGCAGGGAGGAGGTTGTCCTTCCTGTGGACCATATCGAACCAGAGACGGCCGTCCAGAGTCAACTCGGGGAAGCTCCCGGAGTAGAGATAGTCGTAGTCCTCCAGCCACTGGGTCTCCCGCTTGTCGCCGGTGACAAAGACTACCGTCAGGGAGATGTTGTCGGTGAGGGGACAGGTGATTTCCCCGGAAAAGGCGTGGTCCACTCCCGGCTCCACCGGCAGCTCCACGGTTTCCTCCCCGCTGCGGGCCACAAACAGGGCGGTCATCCCGTCAACATAGGTCTTGGGCACCGCCCGGATATCAAAGGTCGCCGTGTTGGCCCCCAGGTCGGTGGAGACAAGAGCGGTGGAATATTCTGCGGTCAGGCTGTTTTGGCTCTTGAGGATGTTTTCCACCCGGTAGGTGATGGAGTTGATTTGGCTGTTCACGTTGTTGCTGACGTTGTCCACAGAGTAGCGCAGATTGTTATAGTCCTGCGTGACCCGGTCCAGCTTGGAAAACAGGTTGAACAGGGCCACGACCAGTGCCAGCACCGCCGCCGCGCCGCACAGCCGGATCAGTCTCCGCCATTTGAGCGGCGCCTGCTTGGGCTGGGCGGCCAGGTAGCGGTCCACAATCTCCTGGACCATTTGCAGCTGGGCCTCGGTGAGTTCGCCGGAGGGGGGCTCCGCCGGGGAGGGGGTCTCCTCCACCCCCAGCAGCCAGCCCACGGAGACAGAAAAAATTTTGCTCAGGGTGATAAGCTTGTCGATCTCGGGCAAGGAGGTGTCTGACTCCCACTTATAAATAGCCTGCCGAGACACCCCCAGTTGCTCCCCCAGACCCTCCTGGGACAGTCCTAGTTCCTTGCGTTTCTGGGCGATTCGTTGGCCTAATGTCATAAGCTTCGCCCTCCTTTCTGTCTCCAACATACCATCCGAAATCCCCATTTTCCACCAACTGGAGATTATTTTTTTGTCAACCGGCGGTTTACATGGGGTGAATTATACCTGATTTGAGACAGAAAGGCAAGGCCGCCCGCTACACACCCTTTACCTCTGGCAGGGCGGTGTCCCAGTCCTTCTGGAACTCGGTCATCATGTTCCAGTACCGTTTGGGCATGTTGGTCATGCGGCATTTGGGGTTGTACCGCCCCTCGATGGCGATGGTGTCATAGAAGGTTCGCCACAGTCTTCGGTAGGCCAGCTCCTCCCCTCTGGCGGGGCCCATGGAAAAATCCTCCACCGGCAGGATGGCGCAGCCCTGGGGGCCGGGCTGGTGGAACAGGGCTTCGCGGTGGGTGCGGTCGTGGAGGACAAAGCTTTCCTGGGGATACCGCCCGCTGAAGTGGGCCCGCAGCAGGGGGAGCACCCGGTTTTTGGGCTCGATCTCCCCCACCAGCGTCCCCTCCAGCTCGGAAAAGCGGGTGAAGCCCTTGTACATGTGGGCTTCGTGCTCCAGGTGCCACACCGCCTTGCGCACCTTGTCCACCGTGGGGTCGGTGAGATTCCGGCCTA
>CANSXE010000049.1 GCA_947650875.1 uncultured Bacillota bacterium
GGCTTTCACAGGTATAAATCTGCTAATTTCTATGAGACACTACTTGCGCTGATACCACCAAAGAATAGGGCGACGAGCAAAGTGACCGCCCGCCGCCCGAAAATTTTCTGAACCCCGTCTGTGGTATTTCTGTGGTCAAAAGAAAAATCACCCCGGTTTTCACCGGGGTGATTCTCTGTTTGGTGGACCTGAACGGGATCGAACCGTCGACCTCTCGGATGCGAACCGAACGCTCTCCCAGCTGAGCTACAGGCCCAAATCGGCACTTTTTACGCAGAAAAAGTTGCGAATTTTGGATTTCTAAAATATTCGATTTTCGGGGGAAAGTCCAACAAATCGGACAGGAAAACAGGGGGCGGAAAATCGGGTCGGATGTGCTTCGCTATGGATGCGAATGTGATGCGCTCCCAACTGCGCTACAGGCCCATATGGGTGGCACATGAGCTGTGTGCCACATTTTGTAGAACTAACGATTACATGATGTGAACCGATATTACCTGAACAGCTTCTATATTATAACAGATTTTAAAGAAATGTAAAGAGTATTTTTAATTTTTTCCGGCAATCCCGAAAACATTGAAAATCCAACGCTTTACCAATAGATTTGCGGTGTCTGTAACCAGCCTTTCACCGGATAATTTGTAAGGGGATGAAGGGACCTTTATTGTATGTTTTCCGACGACCGGTTAGCCTGGTTCTGGTAGCGTCTGCGAAAGCCGGCCGGGGTATCGCCGGTAAGGGTGCGGAAGGCACGATAGAAGTATTTGGGGGACTCGAAGCCCACCTGGTAGGCGATCTCGTTGACATTAGCGCGGGTGGCGGTGAGCAGCCGTTTAGCGGTCTCAATACGCAGGCTGTTGATATAGGCAATAACCGTCTGGCCTGTCTGCTGCTTGAACAGTCGGGAGAGGTAAGATTTACTGATGTGCTCCAGCGAGGCCAGCTGGTCCAGGGTGATGGGCTCGGCGTAGTGGGTGTGGATGTATTGCAGCACATAGGCCAGAATGCCCTCCCGGTCCCGGGATTCGCTCTGGTTGCGCAGGATGGTGGTAAGGAGCAGCTTGATTTCATACTCCAGAATCAGGGGTTCAGGCCGGTCCCGCTTGGTCTCCTGATGGAGCGCGGTAAACAGCCGGCCCAGGCCGCCGTCCTTGTCGTGGAGCTGGATGGGTTCGGTCAGCTTCAGCTCGGGCAGGGAGACCCACAGGCAGATGACCTCCCGCCGCCGCTCGGTGGCGGCCGTCTCCTGGTGGGCCCAGTTGGCGGGGTAGACCACCGCGTCGTAGAGGGTGATGGACATGCGGTGGCTCTCCACCTCCAGGTCGCCCTGTCCCTCCATAAAGTACATCAGCTCGATGTAGGGGTGGCTGTGCCGGTTAAAATTCCAGGTGGGGCTGGTATCGTCAAAGCGCTCGCAGAATTTCAGCTGCGGACGGCCCTCTCGGATGCTATGGTAATAATTCGCCAGTTTATCCGACATATCCCCACCTCCGTTTGGTTAATTTGTAGCATATTTTTGCCTGTTCGTCAAGAGGGTGACAAAAAAATCGTTCAGTATCGTTCACCTTTTGGGCAAATCTGTGAGTGTGAAGGGGGACGGGGACATGGTATAGTATATAAAAAGGAATAATTCCTGTTTATGTACCCGGCGGGATACCTTGCCGGGACCCACAAGAAATGGAGGTAACCTAATGGAGATGGAACTGATCCGCAGTATCACCAACCTGTCCTGCCCGGAGCGGATTCGGGTGCTGAAAGAGGACATGGTCTCCGAGCCCCGCTATGCCACCATTGAGCAGGCGCGTATTGTTACCAGGAGCTACCAGGCTTCGGAGGGCAAGCCCCGCTGTATCCAGCGCGCCCTGGCCTTGAAGGCCGCCCTGGAGGAGATCGAGATCCGCATCGACCCGGAGGAGCGCATTGTGGGCAACCGCACCGCCGGCGTTCGGGGGGGCGTGGTCTTCCCGGAGACCGGGGCTTCCTGGGTGGACCGGGAGTTTGAGACCCTGCCCACCCGTCCCCAGGACAAGTTCCAGGTCCGGCAGGAGGACATTGACGAGTTCCGCCGGGACATCCTGCCCTACTGGAAGGGCCGCTCTCTGGAGGACCAGGTCCGCCAGGCGGTGGGTCCCCAGGTGGACGCCATCGGCAAGGTGGTGAAGATCAACCAGAAGGACCACTCCCAGGGCCACATCTGTCCCAACACCAAAAAATGGCTGGCTCTGGGCCCCCACGGTATTTGGGAGCAGGCCCAGGAGCACCTGAAGACGGCTGCGGACGAGAAACAGCGCAATTTTTATGAGAGCGTGGCCCTGTCTATGGAGGGGGCCTGCCATTTCATCCAGCGGTATGCCGAGCTGGCCCGCTCCATGTATGAGGAGACAGGGAAGGAGAACCTCAAGGAGGTGGCCGAGGTCTGCGCCAAGCTGGCCAAGGAACCCCCTGAGACCTACCACGAAGCTGTCCAGGCCAGCTGGTTCCTGTATGTCATCCTCCAGATGGAGGGCAACGCCTCCTCCTTCTCTCCCGGACGGATGGACCAGTACCTCTACCCCTACTATGAGAACAGCCGGAAAGCGGGCATGACGTTGGCAGATGCCCTGGAGCTCACCGAGTGCCTGTGGCTGAAATTCAACCAGCTGGTCTACCTGCGCAACTCCAACAGCGCCCGGTATTTTGCCGGCTTCCCCATCGGCTTCAATGTGGCCCTGGGCGGCCAGACCGAGGACGGACAGGACGCCTCCAACGACCTGAGCTATCTGTTCCTTCAGGCCCAGGCCCACCTGCTGCTGCCCCAGCCCAACCTGTCCCTGCGTATGTACAAGGACTCCCCCCAGGAGCTGCTGGAGCTGGCCAGCCGGGTAATCGGCCTGGGCAGCGGGATGCCCCAGGTGTTCAACGACGAGGCGGTGGTCCCCGCCCTGGAGAGCCACGGGGTGAGCCACGCCGACGCCATGAATTACGCCATTGTGGGCTGTGTGGAGCTGACCACCCACGGCAACGCCCTGGCCTGGAGCGACGCGGCCATGTTCAACCTGCTCAAGGCCCTGGAGCTTACCCTCCACCACGGCGTGGACCAGCTCACCGGCGAGAAGACCGGCCCGGACCTGGGCGGTCTGGACAGCTACGCCACCTTTGAGGAGCTGGAAGCGGCCTTTGCCCAACAGATCGACTACTTCTCCGACCGGATGGTGGAGTGCGTCACCGCCGTGGAGGGGATGCACGAGCAGCTGCTGCCCACCCCCTTCCTCTCCGCCGTCATTGACGACTGCATGGCCCTGGGCAAGGACGTCACCCAGGGGGGCGCCCACTACAACTTTGCCGGCGTCCAGGCCATCCAGGTGGCCAACGTGGCCGACTCTCTGGCCGCCATCAAGCAGCTGGTCTACGACGAGAAGCGCATCCCCGCCGGAAAGCTGCTCCACGCTCTGGAGACCGATTTCGCTGACGATGCCGTGATCCGCACCATGCTGCTGAACAAGGCCCCCAAATACGGCAACGACATCGCCTGGGTGGACGACCTGGGGGCCAAGTGGGTCAACTACTTTGCCGACCGGCTGAAGCAGTACCGCAACGGCCGGGGCGGCATCTACCAGATGGGGCTGTACACGGTGTCCGCCCATGTGCCTATGGGGCAGAACGTGGCCGCATCCGCCGACGGCCGCCACTCCAAAGACCCTCTGGCCGACGGGGGCGTGTCCGCCATGTACGGCCGGGACACCAACGGCCCCACCGCCCTGCTCCAGTCGGTGGCCAAGCTGCCCTTCGTCAAGGCCAGCAACGGCACCCTGCTGAATATGAAGTTCCTGCCCCAGTTCTTCCAGACGGACACGGGCATCCACAAGTTTGTCAACCTGCTGCGGGCGGTGTGCAGGCTGGGCATCAGTCACATCCAGTTCAACGTCCTCAACGAGGCCGACCTGCGGGCCGCCCAAAAGGAGCCGGAGAAATACCGGGGCCTTACCGTACGGGTGGCGGGCTACACCGCCTACTTCACCGAGCTGGCCCCTGACCTCCAGGAGGAGATCATCGCCCGCAAGACCTACGAAAGCGCATGAACGGGACCATCTTCGAGGTAAAACGCTTCGCCGTCCACGACGGCGAGGGGCTGCGCACCACCCTGTTTTTGAAGGGCTGTCCCCTCCGGTGCCCCTGGTGCCAGAACCCGGAGGGGATCGACTCCGCCCCCGCCCTGTGGTATAATCCCACTGTATGCCTGGGCTGCGGCGGCTGCGTGGCCGCCTGTCCCAACCGGGCGCTGACCCTGGACGGCCGGGTCCATGTGGACCGGGCAGCCTGTACCCGGTGCGGGACCTGCGTGGACCTGTGTCCGGCGGGAGCCCTGTCCCTGTGCGGGCGGGAGGTGTCTTCCCGGGAAGCGGCGGACCTGCTGCTGCGGGACCGGGCCTTTTTCGGGACGGACGGCGGCGTCACCCTGTCCGGGGGAGAGGTGCTCCTCCAGTGGGAGTTTGCCGTTGAGGTGCTGTCCCTGTGCAGGGCGGAGGGGGTACATACCGCCATCGAGACCTCCATGCAGGGGCCCCGGGCGGCGCTGGAGGCCCTGCTGCCGGTGACGGACCAGTTTCTGGTGGACATCAAGCTCCTGGATGGGGAGGAGCACCGCCGTCTGCTGGGGGTGGATAACCGTCTCATTCTGGACAACTACCGCTTCCTCTGCGAAAACGGGGCCAATGTGCTTACCCGCACCCCCCTGATCCCCGGGTACACCGATTCGGAGAACAACATCCGCTCCATCGCCCGCTTTATCCGGCTGGTGGACCCGGAAGCCCGCTATGAGCTGCTCAATTTCAACCCCCTCTGCCGGAGCAAATATTCGGCCCTGGAACAGGACTACCCTGTCGCAGGCGGGGCGCTGAGCCCCCAGGAGCTGGAACGGTTTTACACCATTCTGGCTCAGGAGGGCATCACCCACATTATAAAGGAGTGACCGACCATGCTGAAAACCTTCCTGGAGAAGGCGGCCAACGACCAGAGCGTGTATATTACCGATGTTCGGGAGACCTTCCAGGCCCAGGGCGTCCGCCCCTTCCACCTCCATGTCACCCTCTACGACCGGTCTGTCCGGGCCTTTGACCTGCGCCTGCCTGAGACGGCGGGGGAGGACGAGGAAAAATTTGTGGCGGAGTATGTCTATGCTAATGTGTATAACCTGCTGTCCTCCCTGGGAGGGGTGGGCATCGACGTGTACCTGGACAAGTCGGACAAGGCCGCCCTGGACCTGGCCCAGGGGCTGGATCAGGTCTTCCAGCTGGAGCGGACCAAGACCGCACGCACCGGCTACGGCAAGTGTCTCAACGTAAACGAGCGGATTCTGGAAGTGCTGTTCAGCGGAGAGGAGAAGTTCTCCTTCGGGGTCCACGACGTGAAGGAGGAGCCGAAGGTGGAGCCCCCCAGTGGGGTGACGGGCCAGCCCGTCTTTTCCAAGCTGCCCGCCATGACCCAGGGCCGGATGCTGCTGGGCATGGACATCGGCGGCACTGATGTAAAGCTGGCCGTCAGCGTGGACGGACAGCTGGCCCTGTGCAAGGAATTTGACTGGTTCCCCGCTTCCTACCCCCTGGCGGAGCAGATTACCGGCCCTCTGCTGCTGCTGGCCCGCCTGCTCCGGGCGGCGGGCAGCCTGTACCGGGCCGGACGGCAGGATGAGATTGACCAGACCTCCCTGGGCAAGCACGCCACCCTGGCCGAGATGGAGCGGGGGGCGGAGACCATGGAACGGGCCGCCGGAGCCGATCTGCGCAGCTTTGACGCCATCGGCCTGTGCTTCCCCGATGTGGTGATTCAAAACCGTATTGTGGGCGGTGAGACCCACAAGACCCACGGCCTGCGGGCCAACTCCGAGCTGGACTACGAGGAGCAGTTCGCGGAAATTACCGCCCTGAACAGCCGGCTGGCCGCCTATGTGGTAGAGGGCGGTCCGGTGATGAATACCAACGACGGGCCCATGGCCGCCTTTGCCGCCGCAGTGGAGCAGGCGGCTGGGGGCGGGGATGTGTCCAGGGGCTTCTTTGCCCACACCCTGGGCACCGAGCTGGGCACCGGCTGGGTCCGGCCCGACGGCTCCATCCCGGAGATCCCCCTGGAGGTCTACAACTTTATCATCGACCTGGGCAGCCATGTCCAGCGGGGCTACGGCTCCGACGACGCCCGCAGCGTCAACAACGTGAACACCGCCCTCCCCGGCACCTTACAGCGGTACACCAGCCAGTCCGGCGTCTTCCGCCTGGCGGCCAAGTGGCTGCCGGAGAAGGCCCCGGAGGTCCTCCAGGAGGCGAAGGATAAGGGCCTGTTCCGCTGGGAGGGGGAGCTGCTGACAGTGCCCACCCAGCCCGAGGACATGCGCAAGCCCTGCCTGGAGTTCTTTATGAACCAGGCCGCCGCGGGTCAGCCGGTGTGTCAGGAAATTTTCCGGGAGGTGGGGGAGTACCTGGCCGTCACCTGGCGGGAGACCGGCTATATCCTCAAGCCCGAGACGCCCGACCGCACCCTGTTCGGCCGCTTTGTCAAGCTGCCCGCCTGCTTCGCGCTGATGTGCGAGGGCGCGGGCCGCCGGGAGCCCGCCCTGCGGCAGTACGCCGCCGACAGCGGCCTGGCCAACACACTTCTCATGAAGCAGCTGGACGCCCACCCCGACTATACCGTGGCCCAGTTTGCCCAGGCCGTGGGGGCCATCTACTACGGCTGCCTGGGCCTGAACCCCTGAGTAAGGCGGGAGATACAGGAAACAGCGGGACGGTCCTCAATGGGCCGTCCCGCTGCAATGCAAATTGCTATAATTGGCACAGATAAATCCGCTAAATTTTAGAGAGACTGACAGTTCACTTTTCCCGGGCAAAGTGGTATGCTTTTTACAACCTTTGAGAACGGAAGGGACCTGCAACATGACAAACATGACCTGCAATGCTTATTACCGCTACTTTAGCTTTACCTTTTTTAAGGGTAAGGCTTGTTTCGGTTTGGCCAAATATGTGGGCGTGTAAGGTTGGTTTTGCAGAAACCACTGTACAGAGAACCCGCGGCCGGACCGGCCGCGGGTTTTTTCGTACCAATCTGTCAGCCTTTAGGAGGATACCGCAATGATTGTTATTTTAAAGCATGACCACAACCCCGGCCAGCTGGACAACCTGATTTCCTGGCTCCAGGACAAGGGCATCACCATCCACACCAGCATCGGTGAAGCCAACACCATCCTGGGCCTGGTGGGGGACACGTCTAAAATTGATATCGACCTCATCGCCGCCCTGGACATCGTGGAGGACGTGAAGCGGGTCCAGGAGCCCTACAAGAATGCCAACCGGAAGTTCCACCCGGAGGACACCGTGATCCAGGTGGGGAACACCCAGATCGGCGGCGGAAACCTGACCATTATGGCCGGCCCCTGTTCGGTGGAGAGCGAGGAGCAGGTGGTGGCCATCGCCAGAGCCGTCAAGGCCAGCGGAGCCACCATGCTCCGGGGCGGGGCCTTCAAGCCCCGCACCTCCCCCTACGCCTTCCAGGGCCTGGGGGAGACCGGTCTGGAGTATCTGAAGGCCGCCCGGGCTGAGACCGGCCTGCCCATCGTCACCGAGCTGATGGACGTGACCCAGCTGCCCCTGTTCAAGGACGTGGACGTCATCCAAATCGGGGCCCGAAATATGCAGAACTTCGACCTTTTAAAGGCGGTGGGCCATCAGGACAAGCCGGTTATGATTAAGCGGGGGATGTCCGCTACCTATGAGGAGTGGCTGATGAGCGCCGAGTACGTCATGGCCGGGGGCAACGAGAATGTGATCCTCTGCGAGCGGGGCATCCGCACCTTCGAGAGCTACACCCGCAACACCCTGGACCTGGCGGCCATCCCTGTCCTGCGCAAGCTGACCCACCTGCCTATCATCGTGGACCCCAGCCACGCCACGGGAAAGTACTGGCTGGTGGAGCCCCTGGCCATGGGGGCGGTGGCCACCGGGGCGGACGGTCTCCAGATCGAGGTCCACAACGACCCCGCCCATGCCCTTTGCGACGGTCCCCAGTCCCTGAAGCCCGAAGCCTTTGCCCCCCTGGCCAAAAAGCTGCTGGCCCTGCACGCCACCATTCGGGGTATGGAGGGGCAGGCATGAAGGTAGGCATTGTCGGTCTGGGCCTGATGGGAGGCTCCATGGCCAAGAGCATCAAAAACCGCACCGGACACACCGTCTACGGCATCGACCTGGACCAGGAGACCATGATGCTCTCCCGGATGTGCGGGGCCATCGACGGCCCGCTGAATGAGGAGACCCTGCCCCAGTGCGATCTGGTGCTGGTGGCCATCCGGCCCCAGGCTGCCGTGGATTGGGTGCGGGAGCACGCCCCGCAGATCGGCAAGTCCGCCATTCTGGTGGACCTGTGCGGCGTCAAGCGGGTGGTGGTAGAGCAGCTGGCTCCCATCGCGGCGGAGCAGGGCTTCGCCTACATCGGCGGCCACCCCATGGCGGGGAAGGAGCGGGGCGGATTTACCTCCTCCACCGACGACCTGTATGTGGGGGCTTCCATGATCCTCACCCCCGACAAGCGCACCGACATGAAGCTGCTGGAGACCCTGCAAGCCTTTTTCCTGGACGTGGGCTTTGCCAAGCTCACCTTCTCCCAGCCTGAGGAGCACGACCGGATTATCGCCTTTACCTCCCAACTGGCCCACATCGTCTCCAGCGCCTATGTGAAGTCCCCCGAGGCCCAGCGGCGCAGGGGCTTCTCCGCCGGCAGCTTCCGGGATATGACCCGGGTAGCCCGGCTGGACGAGGATATGTGGACCGAGCTGTTTCTGGACGACGCGGATTTCCTCACCCATGAGCTGGAGGTCCTCATCGGGCACCTGGAGGAGTACCGGGAGGCCCTGGAGAACCGGGACGCCCAGCGCCTCCACGACCTGCTGAAAGAGGGCCGGGAGCTGAAGGCCGCCGCAGGCGGAAACTAAACAGATAAAGGAGCGAGAGCAATGGTCAAGACCCTTCGTGTGGATACCTCCCGGCCCTATGATATTAAAATCGGCTTCGGCCTGCTGGACCGGGTGGGGGAGCTGTGCCGGGAGACCCTGCCCCGGGCGCAAAAGCTGGCTGTTGTCACCGACAGCAACGTCCAGCCCCTGTATTTGGAGCGGGTGGCAAACAGCCTGAAACAGGCTGGATTCCAGGTGCTGAGCCTGACCGTTCCTGCCGGGGAGGGGGCGAAGTGCGCCGAACAGCTGGTGATGCTGTGGGAAAAGCTGATGGAATTTGGTATGACCCGCACCGATGTGGTGGCCGCCCTGGGCGGCGGCGTGGTAGGGGACCTGGCGGGCTTCGCCGCCGCTACCCTGCTGCGGGGGGTGGACTATGTTCAGATCCCCACCACCCTCCTGGCCCAGGTGGACTCCTCCGTGGGCGGCAAGGTGGCCATCGACCTCCACGCCGGAAAGAATCTGGCCGGAGCCTTCTGGCAGCCCAGCCTGGTGCTTATTGATCCGGACTGCCTGAGTACCCTGTCTGACCGTACCTTCTCCGACGGTATGGCCGAGGTCATCAAGTACGGCTGTATCCGGGACCGGGCATTTTTTGACCTGCTGGACCGTTGCGGTGGCCGGGCGGGGGTCACAGAGCACATCGAGGAGGTCATCTACACCTGCTGTGATATCAAGCGGAAGGTGGTCCTGGCTGACGAACGGGATACTGGGGAGCGGATGGTGCTCAACTTCGGTCACACCATCGGCCATGCCTTTGAACTGGCCGGGAACTACGAGACCTGGACCCACGGCCAGGGGGTGGCCGCCGGGATGAACTGGGCCGCTCAGATTGGCGTCGGCCTGGGCGTGACCCCCGATATTGTGTATCCCATTCAGAATATTTTGAAGAAATACGGCCTGCCCATTAACATCCCCTGCCCCTGGGATACCCTGACCAAGGCGGTGCTCCGGGACAAGAAGAATCTGGGGGGTAAGATCAACCTGATTGTGCTGGAGTCTCTGGGCCACGCTATCCCCTATCCGGTCACCTTTGACCGGTTGTTGGAACAGCTGGAAGCCATGTGTGGGAGGTAGTGATGGATATCCGCATTACCCCCGGCCCATTGGCCGGGACCGTCGTCCCGCCCCCCAGCAAGTCCATCGCCCACCGGGCCATTCTGGCCGCCGCCCTGGCGGGCGGGGGGACCATCTCCAACCTGGCCGCGTCTCAGGATATCGAGGCCACCCGGCGCTGTATCGCGGCCCTGAACGCGGAGGGGCCGGACCTGCCCCTGCTGGACTGCGGCGAATCCGGGTCCACCCTGCGGTTTTTGATTCCTCTTGCGCTGGTCCTCCGGGGAGACGGTATTTTCACCGGCCGGGGCCGTCTGATGGAGCGGCCCCAGAAGCCCTACTTCGACATCTTTGACGAGAAGGGCATTTTCTACGAACAGAAGGACGGAGCTCTCACTGTCCGGGGGGCGCTGACCCCAGGGGAGTACCGCCTGCCCGGCAACGTGTCCAGCCAGTTCGTGACTGGCCTGCTTTACGCCCTGCCCCTGCTGGACGGGGACAGCGAAATCATCCTCACCTCCAAGTTGGAGTCCAAAGGATACGTGAACATGACGCTGGCAGTGCTGAAGAACTTCGGTGTAACGGCAGAGCACCAGTTTTACAACCGGTTTGCGAAGAGGGCCGCGCCGGAGGGTCAGTGGTACGAGCGGTATATGATCCCGGGAAACCAGGCGTTCCAGTCGGGAGACGTCACCATAGAGCCGGACTGGTCCCAGGCGGCGTTCTGGATGGCGGCTGAGTTTTTGGGAAGCGACGTGGAAGTAGCGGGCATGAATTACAACTCGGTTCAGGGGGACAGGGCGATTGACAAGCAGTTTGTACTGCTGGGCCGCCCCCAGGATTACACCTTTGACTCATCTGTGTTCCCGGACTTGGTTCCCCCCCTGGCTCTGATGGCGGCGGTTCGCTCCGGGACGGTGTGTCTGACCAATGCCGCCCGCCTGCGGATGAAGGAGAGCGACCGGCTGACTACCGTGGCGCAGACCCTCAACGCCCTGGGCGCTCAGGTGGAGGAGGGCCCGGACTTCCTGAAAATCCGGGGCCGGGACGGCCTGACTGGCGGCGTCACCGTGGACTGCTGCAACGACCACCGCATTGCCATGATGGCCGCCGTGGCTGCAACCCGGTGCGCAGAGCCGGTGACCCTGCTGGGGGCGGAGTGCGTCAGCAAATCTTACCCCAATTTCTGGGAAGAGTATAAGCGGTTGGGAGGGATATTCGATGTCCTCTGAGTTTGGAAAAATTTTAAAGGTGTCCGTTTTCGGACAGTCCCACGGGACGGCCATCGGGGTGAATATCGACGGCCTGCCCGCCGGGGAGAGCATCGACCTGGAGGAGCTCCAGCGCTTCCTGGACCGGCGCAGGCCGGGGAAAAGCCCCCTGTCCACCGCCCGAAACGAGGGGGACGTGCCGGAATTTCTCTCCGGGCTGGAGAACGGCAAAACCTGCGGCGCGCCCCTGTGCGCCATCATCCGAAACAGCGATCAGCACTCCAGTGACTATACGGAGCTGGCCGACAAGCCCCGCCCCGGCCACGCCGACTACACCGCCTGGGTGAAGTGGAAGGGCCACGCCGACATGCGGGGAGGGGGACACTTCTCCGGGCGGCTCACCGCCCCCCTGTGTATCGCCGGGGGCATCGCCAAGCAGATTCTGGCCCGGCGGGGGATTTATGTGGGGGCGCACCTGGACTCGGTAGGCACCGCCTGCGACGAACACTTCCCCCTGTACCCCACAAAGGAGCTGTTCGAGGAAATTGCGGCCAAACCCTTTCCTGCCCTGAGCGATAACGACGGAGCCCGGATGCAGGATGTGATTCTGGCGGCAAAGAACGCCCTGGATTCTGTGGGGGGCGTTATCGAGTGCGCCGCCATCGGTCTCCCCGCCGGGCTGGGCGACCCCATGTTTGACGGGGTGGAAAACCGCCTGGCGGCGGCGTTGTTTGGGATTCCCGCCGTCAAGGGGGTGGAGTTTGGCGCGGGCTTTAACGCCGCGGCCCGCCGGGGCTTGGAAAATAACGACGCCTTCACCGTGGAAAACGGAAGAATTTCCGCCGGGACCAACCACGCCGGCGGCATCCTGGGCGGCATCACCACCGGAATGCCCCTTGTTCTGCGGGCGGCGTTTAAGCCCACACCGTCCATTGCCAGGGAACAGCAAACTGTCAGCCTGTCAAAAATGGAAAATACAAAGCTGCAAATTCACGGCCGCCACGACCCCTGCATCGCCCACCGGGCCGTCCCGGTGGTGGAGGCGGTGAC
>CANSXE010000050.1 GCA_947650875.1 uncultured Bacillota bacterium
CCTTTTCCTTCTTGGCAGTGAGATCGTCAATGTCCTTGCACCGCTTGTCGGTCAGGTCCTGGAGCTCCTTCTCCAGCTTCTTCTGGTCGTCCTCGGTGAGCTCGGACTTCTTGGTCTTCTTCTTGATGTCGTCCATGGCGTCCCGGCGGATGTTCCGCAGGGCCACCTTGCCCTCCTCGCCGTATTTGCGCACCTGCTTGGTCAGCTCCTTGCGCCGCTCCTCGGTGAGCTGGGGGAAGGCCAGGCGGATTACCCGGCCGTCGTTCTGGGGGTTGATCCCTAAGTCGGAGGTCTGGATGGCCTTCTCGATGGCCTTCAGCAGGGACATGTCGTAGGGCTGGACGGTGAGGGTGCGGGGGTCGGGGGAACCGATGTTGGCCACCTGGTTCAGAGGGGTGGGGGCGCCGTAGTACTCCACCGTGATCCGGTCCAGCACGCCGGCGTTGGCCCGGCCCGCCCGGACGGCGGCAAAATTGCTCTTGACCACCTCGATGGTCTTCTGCATCTTCTCGTCATAGGATACGATTTCAGGGCTCATGGTTGGTACTTCCTTTCTTTGTTACTTCCTTCTCCGGATTATATTTTTCATTGCCGGTTTCAATCCACAATACCAAATCGTTGATTTCCGTGTCAGTCCATCCCTTGGCGCGCAATCCCAAAATAAGCCTGGCATTTTCCTGCATATTCATCCGTTTTCACTCCTTTCAAAATCCGCACCGAAAGCCCGGGGCTGTTATTCCACAATGGTCCCGATCTTCTCCCCCATCACGGCCCGGATGATGTTCTCCGGGTCCTTGAGGGCAAAGAGGAGGACGGGTATCTTGTTGTCCATGGACAGGGAGGTGGCGGTGGTATCCATCACCGCCAGGTGCTGGGCCAACACCTCGTCGTAGCTGATTTTGCTGTATTTGGTGGCGCTGGGGTCCTTTTTGGGGTCGGCGGAGTAGACGCCGTCGATGTTCTTGGCCAGGAGGATTACATCGGCGTCGATCTCGGCGGCTCTCAGCACGGCGGCGGTGTCTGTGGAGAAGAAGGGGTTTCCCGTGCCGCAGCCGAAGATTACCACCCGGCCCTTCTCCAGGTGGCGGATGGCCTTGGAGCGGATGTAGGGCTCGGCCACGGCCTGCATGGCGATGGCGGTCTGCACCCGGACCTCCACCCCCTTCTGCTCCAGCACGTCGGCCACGGCCAGGGCGTTGATGGAGGTGGCCAGCATCCCCATGTGGTCGGCCCGGACCCGCTCCATAGCGTCGCCGCCGTCCTTCACGCCCCGCCAGAAGTTGCCGCCGCCTACCACAACACCGACCTCCACCCCCAGCTCCACACAGCGTTTGACCGCGTCGCACACCTGGCCGATTACCTTGAAGTCCAGTCCCCTGGACGCCTCGCCCGCCAGGGCCTCGCCGCTGATCTTCAGCAGAACTCGTTTGAATTTGGGCTGCTCCATGTATTTACCACTCCTGTCTTTTTTCTTATGCTTATTTTAATATATTTTTTACCGTTTGCATAGAGGGTAAGACAAAGTTTTTCAAATTGTCCATAAATTGCCCGGCGCCTGAAATTGGGGCTTGCATTCTCTCACCGGATGCGGTATAATGCAAAGCGACAACTGGATACGATGTCTTCAGGGCGGGGTGAAACTCCCCACTGGCGGTAAAGTCCGCGACCGGACACGGTAACGTGTCCGCTGACCCGGTGAAACTCCGGGACCAACGGTGACGAAAATTCCGGCTTGCCCAGCGCCGCAGGCGCTGGTGCATACCGAACTTTTCCTAGTCCGGATGGAAGAAGATGTGTGTTTAAACAACACGCGCCGTTTCGGCGTGCGTCAGCGCACCTCCTTGTTTGTTTTGACACCTGGAAGACACGTCTCTTCCAGCGGTCAAATACAAAAAAGGAGTGTTTTTTATGTCCGCACCCACGATTTCTCAGTCCTCCTCCCGATCCAAAATGGATACCAAGACTATGGTCAGTCTGGCCACCCTTACGGCCGTCGCCTACATCGTCATGCTGTTATCCAAGCTGATGCCCTCCGTCATGTTTTTGGACTTCGACTTTAAAGATGTGGTCATCTGTATCGGCGGTTTCACCTTTGGCCCACTGGCTGCCGCTATGATCTCCATTGTAGTCGCCTTCATTGAAATGATTACCATCAGCCACACCGGCGGCTGGGGTTTTCTGATGAACATGCTGGCCACCGCTTCCTTCTGCTGTACAGCCTCCTTCGTGTACAAGAAAAAACACACCAAAGGCGGTGCTGTGCTGGGCCTGAGCCTGGGCGTAGCCTGCCTGGTCGTCGTAATGCTGTTGTGGAATTATCTGGTCACCCCCATTTACATGGGCTATCCACGGGAGACGGTAGCCGCCATGCTGCCCACCCTGTTTCTCCCCTTCAATCTGGCCAAAGGCGGCATGAATATGGCCGCCACCCTGCTGCTTTACAAGCCGGTGGTGACCGCTCTGCGCAAGTCTGGACTGGTGCCCCCCTCTCAGAGCGCCGAGAGTAAAAAGCTCAACCTTGGCTTCCTGCTGTTCTCCCTGGCCCTGCTGGCCACCTTCGTAACCTTCGCCCTGGTGCTGGCCGGAGTGATCTGATCCAAACAGACCAAAACAGAGCGCCGCCCGGTTGGGCGGCGCTGTTTTCTGCTCAGGAATAGGACTTGTCTGTCTCGATATACACGCCCCGTTCCTGGCTCCAGCCCACATAGAAGTTCAGAGCCTTGCCCAGGTCGCGAAGCTTGAAATAGTTGCTGCCGTCAATCTTATAGACCTCGGCGTCCACCTTTCATACGGCCACCAATAAGAACTGTTAATCGGGCCTGAACACCCCTCATCGGCTTGTACATCAACATTCACAAGGGGAAGACCGTCCTTCCGGGTGATGGTGCAGTCCTGGTCAAACACATAGGCGGTAAACTCTCTTGTATACGATGAAGAAACCCACCGGATTTTGGCCACTCCAATGGGTGTCACGGAGAAATTTACGTTCTCCGCTGCCGGGTCGGTGTAGCCGTTGGCCGAGTAGTTGTAGTTATAGTCCCAATTTTCATCATTTTCGTCGTAACCCGAGAAGTCATAACCTCGATCTGCGAATGCCGGGACAGTCAGGCCCAGGCACACCGCCAGGGCCAGCGCAAGGGATAATAGTTTCTTTCTCATGTTGATTTCCTCCCTACTTTTTTTGAACCCGGTTTGTCCTTTCTAGAAAGGACAAGAACACCGGTGTTCTTGTCCTTTCTAGAAAGGACAAGAACACCGGTGTTCTGACAAAATTTTGTTAGGATTCGATGCCCCGGGAGATCAGGTACTTCTTGACCATCAGGGCTACCTTAAAGGTGATAGCGTCGTCAAACTCCCGCAGGTCCAGGCCGGTGAGCTTTTTAATCTTCTCCAGCCGGTACACCAAGGTGTTCCGGTGGACAAACAGCTTCCGGGCGGTCTCGGACACGTTCAGGTTGTTCTCAAAGAACTTGTTGATGGTGAGCAGGGTCTCCTGATCCAGGGCGTCGATAGGGCTCTTTTTGAAGACCTCCTGAAGGAACATCTGGCAAAGGATGGTGGGCAGCTGGTAAATCAGCCGGCCGATGCCCAGGTTCTCGTAGTTAATAACGGTCTTCTCGGTGTCGAACACCTTGCCCACGTCGATGGCCACCCCGGCCTCCTTATAGGCCCGGGCCAGGTCCCGGATGTGGGGCACGATGGTGCCGATGCCCACCACCACCTTCACCCCCAGCTCCTGGCTGACGGCGTTGACAATCTGCTTGGCAATCTTCCCCAGGTCCTTGGAGTCGGCCCCCTCGGGCAGCTGCTTGATGAGGGCCACGTCGGTCTCGTTGATGGAGATGACAAAGTCGGTCTGCTTGTCGGGGAACAGGTTCTGGATCACATCGATGGCGGACACGTCGGCGGGGCCCAGCTGCCGCACCAGAAAGGCGGCCCGGGGCACCTCCGAGACGAAATGGAGCTCCTTGGCCTGGGTGTAGATATCCCCAAGGAGGATATTGTCGGAGATGATATTCTTGACAAAGGTGGCCTTGTCGTGCTTCTCCTCGTAGTAGGTCTTTGCTCCGTTAAAGGCCACTACGGCTACGGCGCACAGCGACGCGGCCAACTCGTCCTCCCCCTTGACAAAGGCGGCGTAGTCGAATTGAGCGCCCCAGCCCGCCAGGGGCTTGAAGGTGCGGCCCTCGAACCGGGCCAGATTGTTTTCTGCACCGTTGATGGCGGCCACGGCGCCGGGCCAGTGCTCGCCGATGCAGGTGAGCTCGCTGCAGGCGACCACGATCCCTTCCGCGTCCACCACACCTACCGTGCGGCTGATGCTGTCCTTCATCTGGAGCACCACGCCCTGGAACATTCTGCTAGACACAGCGATCCCTCCTACATAATATTTGTGCGCTGTCTCTATTATAACGGGTATCCCCCCTGTTTGGCAAGAGGTTTTTTCAATTTTTTTGTTCAAATCGACTAATATTTCAGGTAGTGTCCCCTAACCCGCACAGTTCCGCTCTCTCCTGTGGGGTTAAAAACCGCCATTTTCCAGGTTTTAAGCCCTCGTCCAGCGTCAAAGGGCCCATGCGCAGCCGGTGGAGGGTCAGCACCGGCTTGCCCCGGGCGGCCAGCATCCGCTTCACCTGGTGGTACTTCCCCTCCCGCAGGGTCACCAAGCAGGTGCTCCCGTCCCCCAGGGGCTCCAGCCCGGCGGGGAGGCACACCGTCCCGTCCCCCAGCGTCAGCCCGGCGGCCAGAGCGGCCGCGTCCGCCCCGTCCACCCGGCCGTCCACCCGGGCCAGATAGACCTTGTCCACATGCTTCTTCGGGGACAGCAGCCCATGGGCCAGGGGGCCGTCGTCGGTGAGGAGGAGCAGTCCGGTGGTGTCCTTGTCCAGCCGGCCCACCGGGAACAGCCCCCGCCTTTTCAGCTCCGGGGGGAGCAGGTCCAGCACCGTGGGCTGGGACCGGTCCTCCGTGGCCGAGAGTACCCCTGCCGGCTTGTGGAGCATCACATAGACGAAGGGGGAGCAGACCACCTCCGCCCCGTCCACCGTGAGGCGGACGGTCTCCGGGTCCGCCTTCTCCTCCGGCCTGAGGACGGTCCGGCCGTCGGCCGCCACCCGGCCCTGACGGACCAGGTCCTTTACCTCCCTCCGGCTCCACCGCCCGGTGGAGCACAGCAGTTTGTCGATGCGGTCCATGGTTCTGTCACCTCCATCGCTATGTGCAGGCATAACCCCTCCCCCATCCGCATACCGTAAAGGGAGAACAAGCCAGGGAAGGAGATATGCGCTGTGTTGATTGTTACCGCTAAAATGCCCAAACGGAAGCTGACTCTGGGGGTGGCGGCGGCGGCCCTGCTGTGCTGCTGCGCCATCGCCCTGAATTTCGGCCACGCCCTCAGCCGGGAGGTATCCGGCTCCGCTCTGCCCAGCCCCAAGGGGGTCAAATCCAACCAGGACCGGATCGACTACCTGTCCGCCTACGGCTGGCAGGTATCGGAGGAGCCCATCACCACCCAGGAGCTGCTCATCCCCAAGGAGATGGACGGCAGCTACGCCGAATATCTGGCCCTCCAAAACAGCCAGGGCTTCGATTTGCAGAAGTACGCCGGCAAGCGGGTAAAGCGCTACACCTACGAGGTGCTCAACTACCCCACCGGCGAGACCGGGGTCCAGGTCAACCTGCTCATCTGCAAAAATACCGTAGTGGGCGGCGAGGTCCTCTCCCCCCAGCTGGACGGATTTTTGCACGGGCTGGCTATGCCGTGAGCCCCAACAGGCTCCCTCTCCGAGGGAGACTTCATTTCTCCACGATATGTACGTTGAGGTGGTCGTAGGTCATCTCCACCCCATAGCGGTCAAAGGACTCCCGCACCCCCTCCAGCAGGGCATAGTAGACCGTCCAGTAGTCGTCGGTGGAGGTCCACAGGCGGGCCAGGTACTCGATGCTGCTGGACTGGTACTCCGACAGGTAGACCACCGGGGCGGGGTCGTCCAGAATGCCGGGCACAGCGGCCAGCACCTCCTCAATGGCGGAGCGCACCTGGGCGGTGGGTGCGTCGTAGGAGGCGGTAAACTTCATGTCCATCCGCCGCCGGCCCAGGGTGTTGTAGTTGATGATCTTCGCCGCGGACAGCTGGCTGTTGGGGACAAATATCTTTTTGTTGTCCGGGGTGATAAAGGTGGTGTAGGCCAGGTCTACGGCGGCGATGGTACCGCTGATGCCGTCGGCTTCCACATAGTCCCCCACCGCAAAGGGCTTGGCCACCAGCAGCACCAGCCCCCCCGCCAGATTGGCCAGGGTATTTTGCAGGGCCAGCGACACCGCCAGGCCCACCACGCTTAACATGGCGATGATGGATGTAACCTCAATGCCCAGCGTCCCCGCCAGCATCAGAGCCAGCAGAAACCACAGGAAAACCCGCAGGGTGGACCGGATGTACACCCGTATGGCGGAAAGTCCTTTGCTCCGCTCCAGCAGCCGGTCTGCCATTCCCATCAGCACCCGGATGACCAGCCAGCCGGCCAACACCATGATAGCCACCCGCAGCAGCGACCACAGCGTCAGATTTTCCATCCCCAGCGCGCCGCCCACGGTCTTTAAAATCTCCTGCACCATCTCCATAGCGGTCCTCCTCTCAGGAAAACAGCCGGCCAGTGGCCGGCTGTTCGCTTAATAATTCATCTGCTTGCGGCGGGACAGGTTCATGGTGCCGTCCTGCATCTGGTCCAGGCTGTCCAGGCTCTTGCCGGTGCCGAAGGCCACGCAGGAGATGGCGTCGTCGGCCACATAGGTCTCGATGCCGGTGTGGGACTCGATGAGCTTGTCAAAGCCCCAGACCAGCGACCCGCCGCCGGTCATAATAATGCCGTTGCTGGAGATATCGGCCACCAGCTCGGGGGGGGTGCGCTCCAGTACGCCGTGGATGGCTTCCAGGATGGAGTTGGAGGTCTCCTCGAAGGCCTCGATCATCTCGCCGGAGGTGACATTGAACACCCGGGGCAGGCCGGTCATCAGGCACCGGCCCTTGATCTCCATGGCCACCTCCTCCGGCCGGGGGAAGACGCAGCCGATGCTGATTTTCAGCTCCTCGGCGGTGCGGTCGCCAATGAGGACGTTGTGCTTGCGGCGGATATACTTTACCACCGCTTCGTCAAACTTGTCGCCGGCCACCTTGATGGAGGCGGACTCCACCACGCCGCCCAGGGAGATGACGGCGATGTCGGCGGTGCCGCCGCCGATGTCCACCACCATGTGGCCGTCGGGCTTGGTGATGTCGATGCCCGCGCCGATGGCGGCGGCCACCGGCTCCTCAATGAGGTAGGCCCGGCGGGCGCCCGCCTGGATGCCGGCGTCCACCACCGCGCGCTCCTCTACCTCGGTGATGCCCGAGGGGACGCAGATGAGCAGGCGGGGCTTGAAGAGAGAGAAGGAGGTGACCTTCTTCATAAACTCCTTGAGCATCCGCTCGGTCATGTCGTAATCCGAGATGACGCCCTCCCGCAGGGGGCGCATGGCCACGATGTTGCCCGGGGTGCGGCCCAGCATGGCCTGGGCTTCGGTGCCCACCTTGAGCAGCTTGCCGGTGTTTTTGTCCATCGCCACCACCGAGGGCTCGCGGAGGACTACGCCCTTGCCCTTGATATATACCAGGACCGAGGCGGTGCCCAGGTCGATGCCAATATCCTTACTAAAGAAACCCATGTTCCGTTCCACCTTATCATTTAGTCATTATGTTCTGGCCGTTTCCAACTGCACGGCTCTTAAATGCCACTTTGTATTATAACCTGAGTGTCCCCGCTTTTCAACCGTTTTTTCCAACAATTTTCCCCTTTTTTTATGGGGGAACCTGCCATATTTAATGACTCCGGGCCTGGGCCAGGGTGAGACAGTACACCCCCTCCGCTCCCGCCTGGCGCAGCAGAGCGGCGCAGGCGCTGAGGGTGGCCCCCGAGGTGACCACGTCGTCCACCAGCACTACCCGCTTCCCCGTCAGGCCGGCCCCGGGCAGCAGGGCATACGCCCCCAGGGCGTTGGCCCGGCGGGCGGAGGACTCCTCCAGCTCGGACTGGGGGGCGGTGTGCCGCTTCTTCTCCAGAAGGGGCAGGGCCGGAATGTCCAGCAGGCGGCCCACCTCCCGGGCCAGCAGCTCTGCCTGGTCAAAGCCCCGCTCCCGCAGGCGCTTTTTCGACAGGGGCGCCCAGGTAATCAGGCCGGCCCCCTCCGGCAGGCGGCCGCTGAGACACGGGGCCATCAGGGCGGCGAAGGGCCTTCCCAGCGCCCGCACCCGGCTGAATTTATACCGGTGGACCGCCCCGGGCACACTCCCCCGGTAGGCCAGCGGAGAAAAGCAGCCGTCGGCAAAGTCCACCTGCCGCTCCGCCGCCGCCCCCTCCAGCCAGGGCAGCCCGGGCCGGCACTCCGGACACACCGGCGCCCGGGGCTCGGCCAGAATTTTCTGGCAGAAAGGACATTTGGGCGGAAAGAGCAGGTCCAGCACCCTCTCCCGGACGCTCATTCCAGCTCGTCCTCCGGGATGGGGCCGTGTTCCTTTTCAAATTCCCGGATACATTGTTGCATCAAATACAGGGCCTGACCGTTGATGGTCCGTCCCTCATACTCGGCAATATATTTCAGTTTTCTGTGGATTTCAGGCCTGACGCGCAGGCCCACCCCTATTACATCTTTTTTCATCGTATACCATGCTCCATCTCGCACGCAATTTTGTGCTTTTTGGATACATAATATACGTTTTTCTCTCTTTCTCAGTCTGTTGCAATCTTTTGCTGATTATTGCTCACACTTTATTTCCCCGTTTACCTTCTCATACTCCCGGACACACTTCCGAATCAACAGGATAACCTGACTATTCATCGAGCGTCCCTCCGCTCCGGCTACATAGCGGAATTTTTTGTGCAGCTCCTCCTCCATTCGGACTCCTAAATATGCCTTGCCTGACATGTACATTCCTCCAATCTAAAGATGTCATAAAAAATCAATCAGCTTAAAACCCACGGCAGGACACTTCTGCAAGTGTAAAATCCTTGACAGGCCGCCGGAATACAGGTATAATCAATATATAAAAGGCGCTGCTGCATAGCGGTCAGCCCTTTGGTACTAACAAGAGATTGTTAGCCGTCCGGGTCCTAGCCGGGCGGCTAACGCGCGTTTGGGGATGTAAAAATCATCAGCAGAGCTGTAATGATCAGACACACCACGAAACGCAGGACCTTCATCCAGCGCCCGTTTCCCATCGCTTCACCCCCTTTCTGCAAGGGAGTGGCTAACCGCCATTTTGCAACAGCGCCTGTCCTCAGTATAGAGGGCAGGCGCTGTCTTGTCAATCATTCATTCCTCATCAATAGGCATGGGGGCCTCGGGGCGGCCCAGGTTGGTCTCGTCGTAGGCCCGGCGGACCCCCTTCAGGGCCTCTCCCTGGCTGCCCATCAGCTCATTGAGCCGCTCCAGGCTGGCCCCGGCCCTTTCCAGCTCGCTGGCAGCGTGGGTAACGGTGGTCTCCACCTGGGTGCACAGCGCGTCATACTCCCGCTCCACCCGTTTCAGCCACTGCTCCGCCTGGCGGCGGGCCCTCTGAGCGTCCTCCTCCGCCTTGACCTGGATGGCCCGGGCCCGGCGATGGGCTTCCAGCTCCACGCCGGCGGTACGCTCTTTCAGCTCCATATAGGCCTGGGCGTCGGACCAAACGGCGTCCCGCTGGGCCTGTATATCATCCCGGTCCCGACGGGCCTGCTCCAGCTCCCGGGTGAGCTGGACGGTCTGGGCCTGAGCCCCGGACGCCGCTTCGTTGGCCTTTTCCAGCCGGACACTGAGACTGTTCCGCTCCTGAACGGCCTCCTTCAGGTCCTGCCGGGCCTTTTCCAGCTGGCGTTCCAGCTCATCCCGTTCCTGGCGCAGGGTCTCCGCCTGACTCCGGCACTCCTCCAGCTGACCTTGCAGCTCCTCCTGGGCCCGGGCGGACTGTTTGGCCTGAGTCTCTAAAAATTCCAACACGTCCTCTTTATTGAAGCCGCCGATCGCGGCAGAGCGGAAGGGATGTTCCATAAGCTGCCCACCTCATTCTTTCTATGTCTGAGGTATTTTAGCACAGTTTTCCGTAAATTACAATCAGTATTTCATTGACGTGCCACTCTTTGAATGGTATACTTGTCCCACTTCTGGATTTTTATGGGGAGGACTTCGTCTATGTGGCTGTCCGACAAGTGGGCCGACTATGAGCTGATCGACTGCGGCCGTGGAGAAAAGCTGGAGCGCTGGGGAGACCAGCTGCTGGTCCGGCCCGACCCTCAGGCCATCTGGAATACCTCCCGCAGCCATCCGGGCTGGAAAAAAAATGCCGGGCGGTACGCCCGCTCCTCCACCGGGGGCGGACAGTGGCAGAACAGGTCTATGCCGGAGCGTTGGACAGTGGCCTACGGCGGGCTTACCTTCAATATCAAGCCCATGAACTTTAAACACACCGGCCTGTTCCCCGAGCAGGCGGCCAACTGGGATTTTGCCATGGAGCAGATTCGGAACGCCGGTCGGCCGGTAAATGTGCTCAACCTCTTCGCCTACACCGGCGGGGCCACGGTGGCCTGCGCCGCCGCCGGGGCTTCGGTGTGCCATGTGGACGCCGCCCGGGGGATGGTCCAGTGGGCCCGGGAAAACGCCAGGAGCTCCGGGCTGGAGGACGCCCCCATCCGCTGGATTGTGGACGACTGCGCCAAGTTTGTGGAGCGGGAGATCCGCCGGGGCCGGAAATACGACGCCATCATCATGGACCCCCCCTCCTACGGCCGGGGCCCCACCGGCGAGGTGTGGAAGCTGGAGGAGAATCTGTACCCCTTTGTAGAGCTGGTTTCCGGCGTGCTGTCTGACGACCCGCTGTTTCTCATTTTGAACTCCTACACCACCGGCCTGGCCCCCAGCGTGGTCACCTACATTCTGGAGACGCTGGTATCCAAACGCTTTGGCGGGCATACTGTCTCCGACGAGCTGGGCCTGCCCGTCACCGAGAGCGGCCTGGCCCTCCCCTGCGGCGCCACCGGGCGGTGGACCCGCGACTGAGGAGGAAACCCTATGCTGAGACAATTTGACCCCTGCTCCAAACAGCTTTTGCCGGAAAACTGGTATCTGGAATTTACACCCGCTCAGATTACCATACACAGCCTCAAAACCGGACGCCAAGTCCGGGAGCCCTCCCTGGTGGCGGTACGCGCCTCCCAGCCCAACCAGCTCTTTGCGGTGGGCAAAGACGCGCTGCAATATCAAAACAACCCGGAGGCCGTCGTGTTTTCCCCCTTCCGCCAGGGGAAAATCGCCCACTATCCCGCGGCCCAGGCGCTGCTGAAGGCGCTGTTGAAGCAGGCCGGCTGCGGCGCTGTCCTGATCCCCAAGCCCGTAATGTGCATCCACACGCAGGAGCATACCTCCCAGGTGGAGGAGGTGGCCCTGGCTGAGGCCGCCATCCAGTGCGGCGCACGAAAGGTCTTTCTGTATACCGAATCCCTCCCCGCCATGCTGGACCTGGCCCGGAGCCGCAGGGATCTGCAAAGCGCCGTCCTCATACACATCGAATCCCAGGACTGAAAAAAGGTGAAACTATGGCAGCAATCATCAAAACTGAAGATTTACACTTCTCCTACCCCGCCGCCGAGGGGGTCACGCCGGTGGTGCTGGACGGGGTGAGCCTGTCCATTGAGGAGGGCTCCTTCGTGGCCGTGCTGGGCCACAACGGCTGCGGCAAGTCCACCCTGGCCAAGCACATGAACGCCATCCTCCTCCCCTCTGGGGGGACGGTCTACGTGGACGGCATCGACACCGCCGACGACAGCCGCCTGCTGGACATCCGCCGGGCGGTGGGCATGGTGTTCCAGAACCCGGACAACCAGATTGTGGCCAACGTGGTGGAGGAGGACGTGGCCTTTGCCCCGGAGAACCTGGGGGTCCCCCCGGCGGAAATACGCCAGCGGGTGGACGACGCCCTGAAGGCGGTGAACATGTATGACCACCGGGAGCATGCCCCCCATCTCCTGTCCGGCGGGCAGAAGCAGCGGGTGGCCATCGCCGGAGTGATCGCCATGCAGCCCCGGTGCATCGTGCTGGACGAGCCCACCGCCATGCTGGACCCCATCGGCCGG
>CANSXE010000051.1 GCA_947650875.1 uncultured Bacillota bacterium
CCGTTTCACCGCGCCTTGAGACGCGGCCAATATCACGCCCTTATAGGGCGAGTGCGGGCCACCCGTTTTACGGGTGGTTCTGACTGTCTGCCATGGCGCTCCCTCCCCAAGATCACTTCATGATGTAAAGACGGTTGAAATTATTGTAGCATAACAGCGAGGAAAAAGAAAGTCTGGACGAACCTCGGCAACTGAATCCCCACCACCAGAGAGGATATGTCTTCAGTTCCAGTACCGCCACGACTCCGCAGATGTGGGTGAGCATACCAGAGGAGAACACTACGCGGCAGAGAAGCCTAGCGCAGGAACGGGTATGGTGTGTGGACTAACAATACAGAAAAGGAGAATTGAAATGAACAAGCTCAACACCATCAACGGTGAAACCTTGATGAGCTGTCCACTCCAGCCGCTGAACTTTGTGGTGGACACACTGATCTCCCAGGGACTGCACATCCTCAACGGCTCGCCCAAGGTTGGAAAGTCTTGGCTGGCTCTGTGGCTGGCAGTGACGGTTGCCAAAGGTGAACAGGTCTGGGGAATCCTCCAAACAGAGGTACAACCCTGTACCTCTGTTTGGAGGATTCCCAGCTCCGCATCCAGAATCGGCTGTTCGATGTGACGGAGGACACACCGGCTCATGTCTACTTCTGCACTGAGAGCCGTATCTTGGGTGACGGACTGATGGAGCAGCTGGAACAGTTCCTCAGTGAACATATGGACACTTCTCTCATCATCATTGACACCCTGCAAATGATCCGAAGCACCATACCTATGCCAGCGACTACCGTGATCTCTCTGCCTTAAAGCGTCTGGCCTATATACACGAAACCGCCATCCTACTGATTCACCACCTGCGGAAGGAAAAGGCGGACGATGTGTTTAACCGCATCTCCGGTACTACTGCCGTCAGCGATGCGGGCGTCCTACCTGGAGATGACGACCTCACGCCCCAGGAGGCCAACGCCATCGGTCTGGAATTGGCACAGAGAGCGTTTCCCGGCTATGAGGTGGTGATCGCCACCCACGTGGACACCAGTCACCTCCACAACCATCTGGTGGTGAACAGTGTCAGCTGTGAGAGTGGCAGAAAGCTCCACCAGAACCGTGAAACCTTGCTGGCGCACCGGCAACTCAACGACGAGATTTGTAAGGCCTACGGACTGCGGATTCTGGAGACACCAGAGAAGTATTCGAAGAAGAAGCGGATGAAGCCCGGCAAGTATCAAGCGGGACTTCGGGCGGATAGCTGGAAGCTGGATCTGATTCAGGCCATCAACGAGGCGCTGGAGTATGCAGTTGACCGAGAGAGCTTTATTGAGAATATGGAGTACGAGGGTTACGAGGTGACTTGGACGAATACCCGAAGCACATCACCTTCACCTGTCCCAACGGACGAAAGTGCCGGGACAGCAGTCTCCACGATGAGACTTTCCCCCAAAAAATCTGGAGGTGCTGTTCGCCTACCGGCAGGCCGTGGGATTCTGCCCCAGCAGCGTGGAACTGGATGAGGGTTGGATAGGTGATTTGACAAGCGGTCTCACTCAGCTGGGCAAATCACTGGGGCGCAGTGATGACCTGCCGCCGCTCCCTACACTGCCGACTTGGACAGATAGCAAACAGCGTCGCCGGGAGACCATCAAAAAGATAGCTATGGGGCAGAAGTTCAGCGGCAGCCAACGGTGGGAATAGTCCATGTGAAAATTTTGGAGGTGTAAAATGCAATTTTATAATGTCCAGAGTAACGGTCACATGAAAATAGAATAAGAACGGGGCAAAATTAATCAAAGCAGGCCTGTCCTATGCATACCCTTGGAACGAAGGGGAGTGTCAGGATGGCAGAACAGGCGCGGTTGCTTGATATCGAGAATGACCGGGAGATCACGAAAGAAACCGACAGCCAGTTCTTGTTTGAGTATCAAAGAGCCGTTCTGCTGACGCTGAAGGACAAAGGTGTATTAAATGAAATGCAGTATCGATATGTGGAAGAAAAGCTGAAAAAACAGTTGGAACAATTCTAAAAAGTAATAGACTTTTGACGACTGGTACGGTATATTGAGTGTGCCGTACCAGTCAAAATAAAACAAAGGGGTGAACGATACCATGATAAAAGTAGCATCTTACTGCCGTGTATCTACAGACCGGGATGACCAGGCTAATTCATTAGAGAGCCAACAGCGATATTTTAAGGAGTACATCGATCGCCAGCCAGACTGGGAACTGTACCAGGTTTATGCTGACGAAGGAATCACCGGAACATCGACGAAGAAACGAGCCGCATTCAATCGAATGATTGCCGACGCCAATTTGGGAAAATTTCAGTTGATCCTTACCAAGGAGGTCAGCCGTTTTTCTCGAAATATATTGGACACTATCACCTACACCCGAGAGCTAAAAGCGTTGGGTGTAGGTGTTCTGTTTATGAACGACGGGATCAGTACCCTGGAGCCGGACGCCGAACTTCGGTTGTCCATCATGGGATCGATTGCCCAGGAGGAGAGCCGCAAAACCTCCACCCGTGTGAAGTGGGGACAGACCCGGCGGATGGAACAGGGGGTAGTATTCGGAAGATCGCTCTTAGGCTATGATGTAAAGGGTGGCTGCCTGACAGTAAATCCGGAAGGTGCGGAGATCGTCAGGCTGATTTTTTACAAATATGGTGTGGAGAAAAAGGGAACTACTATCATCGCTCGGGAACTTCGGGAGGCCGGGTATCGGACACACAGCGGAAATGTGAAATGGTCTAACACCCACATTGTCAAAATTCTGAAAAATGAAAAATATGTGGGAGATCTGGTGCAGAAGAAGACCATCACGCCGGATTACCTGAGCCACGCCAAGAAATACAACCACGGGGAGGAGGAACTGGTGATTATACGGGACCACCATGAGCCTATCATTGACCGGGAACTGTGGGACACTGTTCAGCGGGAACTGAAAAAGCGGAACCGCAATGGGGAATTGGGAGCGGGACACTCCAACCGCTATGTGTTCAGCGGTAAGATCAAGTGCAGAGAGTGCGGGGCCAGCTTTGTTTCCCGCAAGAAAAGCCGTAAGGATGGTTCACTTTACAAGCGTTGGAGCTGCTATACTGCCACGTCAGAGGGGCAGAAACGTATCGATGTTCGGGGCAATGAGGTAGGCTGCGATGTAGGTAAACTCCTGCGAGATGAATTGGCGTTGGATATCCTCCAGCAGTCTCTGACCACCTTGCGAATGGACCGGGACAGGATCATCCAAAATGTCACTGCTCTGGCATTAGAGGCAATTCAGATGTGTAAGGAAGGAAGCACTGACAGGGCTGAGGAGTTGGAATATGAAATCAGTCAGCTGAAGCAAAAGAAAGCGGATGTGCTGGACGCCTTCTTTTCCAAGCAGATTACAAAAGAGGAGATGCAGCTGATCAATCAGCGGTATGACAGGGAGCTGGCGGCGTTCCAAAAACGGCTTGAGTCGGCTCGGACCAGAGAATGCGTCACCTATGAAACGGATCAGTTGAGGGAGGACGTGAGCCATCAGGTGACAAAGATCGTCAATTGTAGGGTGGACAGCGAGGTGCTTTACAAAAATGTCCTGGACCATATGGTGGTACATAAAGACCGAAAAATCGAGGTTTTTCTAAATCTTTTGCCGCAAAAATGGACTTTTGTACTGGAAAATCTGTGCAAGTCTCAGAACGACCCCCCAGTGCCAATGTCGGTGAGTAAGCCCTTGGCCTCGGCGTAGGGCATGGCGTACCGCTGGGACAGGTAGCGCATGGAGGCCCCCAGTTCGCCGTCGGGCCCGCCGTACTGACTGATGATAAAGGCGGCCAGCTTGGGGTTTGGGGTGGCAATCTTCACCGGAAATTGCAGTTTTTTCTCGTAATGAAACATTTACTTCACCTCATTCTGCGCAAAATTCCAGGGCCAGGGGTCGGACAGCCACTGGTAGCTGTCAGCGGCGGCGGCAGTCTCCTTGGTAATGGGGCCGTATTTGGACTCGTAGGCCGCTTTGGCCGCCTTCTCCATGGCGGAAAACTGCTTAAACAGGGCAAACGCCTCGGTGTCGTCCCGGTGGGTGTCCAGGTAGAGGTTGAGCTCCAGCACCACGAACTCCAGGGCCTGGAGCTCGGCCAGAGGGGTGGCGGGCAGGGTGGAGCCCTCCACCGCCAGGCGGAAGGGAAGGTTCAGGCCGGGGAACAGGGTGCCGTTGCTCAGGGCCTCGGTCTGAGCGTATTTCTGCGGGTTATTCTGCTGGAAGGGCACATAGGGCACCGCCAGCCCCGCGCAGGACGGCAGGGTGCCGTTGGGCTCCGGGCAGCTGGCCGGGGTGGTCTGCGCCCCGTTTTGAGCGGCAGCGGACCGGGAACCGGTATTATTTTCCATAAACAAGGGAAATTCTCTCCTTCATTCAATCCAAGGAGGACGGGCGCGGGGAGCGCACAGCATCCCCCTCAGTCCATTCTATGAGTTCGGCGGCCGATGGGTACACGCATAGGGGACAAGTCGGCGCCCATAGGATAGGGAGGAGGTGGTCGTATTGAAAAAAGGTATCCTGCTGGCCGGGGCGCTCATTGGCACGGTGGTGCTGCTGGCGCTGGCCCTGGGCCGGCTGAACAGCCTGGTGGAGCCGGCCATGGAGCCGTCGGCCGTTCAGCGGACCGGCCCGCTGGTGTTGGACGCCGGCCACGGCGGGGAGGACGGGGGGGCGGTGTCCATTACCGGCGTCCCGGAGAGCAAAATCAACCTGGCTATCGTGCTCAAGCTGCGGGACGTGCTGGGCCTGTACGGGGTGGACCCCATCCTGCTCCGGGAGGAGGATGTTTCCCTCCACGACAGCGGCGCCGGCACCCTGCGGGAGAAAAAGCGGTCCGATTTAAAGAACCGGGTGGCGGCCGTTGAGGCGGTGGAGGGGGGGACCCTGCTCAGCATCCACCAGAACACCTACCCCGGCAGCCGCTACCACGGGGCCCACGTGTTTTACGCCCCCACCGAGGGGTCTCAGGAGCTGGCGGAGCACTTCCAGAACAGCATAAAAGCCGCCCTACAGCCCGAAAATGAGCGGGCTGTAAAGCGGATTCCCGATACAGTTTACATAATGAATCACGTCACCTGTCCCGCCATCCTCATCGAGTGTGGATTTCTCACCAACCCGGAGGAGGAAGCCATGCTTCGGGACGAGGACTACCAGCGCAGGCTGTCCGCCGTCATCGCCGCCGCCTGGCTGACTGCCCCTTGAATCCGGGCGCTGTTTGTGGTAAAATCAGGCTGAAAATGAGACGGCGGCGGTGAACAAAATGTGCCTGAGACAAGCGGTCCTGTCCGATTTGAATACGGTAAAATATGTTGTAAAAAGCACAATATCTGAGGTATATCCCCATTATTACCCCAGAGGAGCGGTGGATTTTTTCCTTAACCATCACAGCGAGACCAATATTGTCCATGATATCGAACAGAATCAGGTGTTTCTCTGTCAGGACGCAGCGGGGAATGTTGTAGGCACTGTTACGGTATCGGGGAATGAGATATGCCGGTTGTTTGTTTTGCCTGCGTTTCAGGGAAAAGGGTACGGCACGGAAATGCTTGATTATGCAGAAAAAACGGTCTCCGGTCGGGCCTCTGAGATTGTTCTGGCTGCCTCGTTTCCAGCAAAAGGGATGTATCTGAAACGGGGATATGAAGCGGTCAGCTATCACATGCTTCCCACCGATAACCATGACTTTTTATGCTATGATGTGATGAAAAAGCGTGTTTGAAATACTATAACCGTCACACAAAGGAGAACAGGTCTATGAAGGCAAAAACCCTATTTTACTGCACCGACTGCGGCAACGAGCTGCCCAAGTGGGCGGGGCAGTGCCCGGCGTGCAAGGCGTGGAACACCATTGTGGAGCAGCCGGCGGAGAAGCCCGCCAAGCGGTCCGGACCGGTGAAGGGTGGCTCCGTGACCGGTGTGGCCATCAACCGCCCCCGGCCCATGAAGGAGGTGGAGACCACCGACGAACTGCGCTTCGCCACCGGCATGGGGGAGCTGGACCGGGTGCTGGGGGGCGGCGCGGTAAAGGGCTCCCTGGTGCTGGTGGGGGGCGCGCCGGGCATCGGCAAGTCCACCCTGATGCTGCAAATCTGCGACAACCTGTGCCGCTTTGCCAAGGTGCTGTATGTATCGGGCGAGGAGTCGGAGCGGCAGATCAAGCTGCGGGCGGAGCGGCTGCGCGTGCGGGGCGAGGGGCTCTACCTGCTGGCCGAGACCAACCTGGAGAACCTGGTGGACGCCGTTCACCAGCTCCAGCCCGATGTGCTGATTGTGGACTCCATCCAGACCCTGTACCACGGGGATGTGACCTCCGCCCCAGGCAGCGTAAGCCAGGTAAAGGAATGTACCTTGACACTGATGCAGTTGGCCAAGGGGGAGAATATCACCGTTTTTGTCATCGGACACGTGAACAAGGAGGGGTCCATCGCCGGGCCCAAGGTGCTGGAGCATATGGTGGACTGCGTCCTCTACTTTGAGGGGGAGCGGCACATGGCCTACCGCATCCTTCGGGCAGCAAAAAACCGCTTCGGTGCCACCAACGAGATCGGTGTCTTTGAGATGGAGGACGTGGGCCTTACCGAGGTGCCTAACCCCTCCGAAGCCATGCTGGCTGGCCGGCCCACCGACGCCCCCGGCACCTGTGTCACCTGCGTGATGGAGGGTGTGCGGCCGGTGCTGGCCGAAATTCAGGCCCTGGTGGTGCCCTCCAGCCTGGGCAACCCCCGGCGGGTGAGCAACGGCTTTGACTACAGCCGTTCCATGCTGCTGCTGGCGGTGCTAGAGAAGCGGGGCGGCCTGATGGTGGGGGGCTGCGACGCCTATGTCAACGTGATTGGCGGGCTGTATCTTGAGGAGCCCGCCGCCGACCTAGCTGCGGTGCTGTCCCTGGCTTCCAGCTTTCGGGACAGGCCCGTCCCCAACGACCTAGCCGCCATTGGGGAGGTGGGACTCACTGGCGAGCTCCGGGCGGCCAGCGCCCTGGGCCAGCGGCTGGCAGAGGTAAAGCGTTTGGGCTTTACAAAGTGTATGATTCCAAAGCGCACCCAGGGCAAGCTGGCTGTCCCCGAGGGGCTAGAGCTGATCCGGGTGGCCAACATCCGGGAGGCTATGGCCGCGCTGCTTTGAGTGTTGGACAGGCACAAAATTGACGCATTTCGACTGGCCCGGCTCTCCAGAGGAAGCAGCGCGGGACAGAGAACAGTAGCCATCCCGCTGGTATACGCATGGGTCTGTGCAAGCAATCAGGCTCACAGGCAATCCTCCTCCACAAAAACGGAAGTAGTATCCCCTTAAAAACAAAGAAACATACATAAGTGCCGGCCCAACAGGCCGGCACGTTATCCTTAAAATCTCCCCAACTCCCGGACGACCACAGAAGCCAGCAGCAGGCCAGCAGCGGCCGGGACAAAGGGCGTGGAGCCAGGTGTGTCCCGCCGGGCGGCAGAGCCGGGGCGGGTTTCAGTGGTTTGCGGGGGTTCATAGTCCGCGGAACGCAGGGGAGAGGTAGGAAGTTCAGTGGAGTAGACCACTTTGAGGTGGTGAATTCCCCGTTTTCGCAGCTCCTTGCGCATGGTGCGGGCCAGAGGACAGCCCTGGGTCTTGGAGATATCGGTGACCACTAGGGCGGATGGGTCAAATTTATTGCCGGTGCCCATGGCGGAGATAATTTTTACCTGTAAAGTATTACACCTTGTCACAGTTTCCAGCTTGGCGGCGACAGTGTCGATACAGTCCACCACATAGTCGTATTGGGACAAATCCACCTGATCCGCATTTTGCGGGAGGTAAAACAGTCGCTTGGCCTTCACCTGGCAGCTGGGATTGATGTCCCGGACCCGCCCAGCCATCACCTCCGCTTTGGGTTGGCCGATGGTGGAGTGGAGAGCGGCGATCTGCCGGTTCAGGTTGCTTTCGGAAACAGTGTCATCGTCAAATAGGTGTAAAGTACCTATACCTGACCGTGCCAGCGCTTCAACGGCGTAGCCCCCCACGCCCCCCACGCCGAAGACGGCGACTTTGGCGTTTTTCAGCCGCTCCAACGGCTCGTCTCCCACCAGCAGGCGGGTGCGGATGAATTGGTCGGACATGGTAGCTCTCCTTTATTCATTCAGGCTGTTGCCGTGTATGGTATTGGCGGTTATGACTTCTCCGTCACAGTCCCGTGTGAAAGAGAAAAAAATTCCTCCTTGGTGGCACAGGACGCCCCAATCTCCTTTTGGAAGATAAATCCAAATGTTGTAGGGAACTTTGCAAACCACAACAGTGTCTCTCTCTGGAATATAAAAGTTGAGATATTTAGTCGTGCCATACCTTGAAGATTGATATTCATCCTTGGCGTGAAGCCGGGCTCTTTCAGTTAATACCGGTTCACCCTTTGATTTGTCGTGCAGGTTGTCCATGCGATGCCAGAAGAAGAAAGCCGGGGTACAAAAAATGAAAGCAAAAATCAAGGCATAAAAAAATTCCAATTTTTATACCCCCTTCCTGTTAAGAGCGGTTTTCTGCTATATAATCTGCCGGAACAGCCCGTGTTTGGTGCAGTACCACAGCAGAATCCCGTGGCCGAAGGCGGGGATGCGGGTTTGCAGGTCCCACTCGGGGTAGAGACGGCGGAGGAACAGGGTGTCTCCGGTGAGCAGGGCCACGAGGGAGATGTAGTGGTCCTTGGTCATGGGGTGGGGGGAGGAGACAAACCAGCTGTCGTCGATCTTCTCCACCGACAGCGGCTCCTCCGGCTTTTGGGGCTCCAGCGGGAGCAGCGTCCTGCCGCAGCAGGACACGCCCGCCCCGGTGGCGGCGGTGATGAGATTGCCGCAGTCGGGGCAGACGTAGAAGTTTAGTTTTTTCATATTTCCTCTTTCCTGGTCATTGGCGTCCAACGCTCCGGAGAGCAGGGTCTCCAGCCCGACGCCCAAAACCCTTGATAATTCCGGGAGGAGGGACACGTCGGGGCACCCCAGGCCTCGTTCCCACTTACTAACCGCCTTGTCGCCTACGCCTACCGCCTCGGCCAGGGCCTTCTGGGTCAGTCCCTTTTGGGTGCGCAGGGCCCGGATAAGCCCGCCGGTTTTGGTCTGGTCCATGTGTTCCACCTCCTGAAGACAGGGTAACAGGTCTTTGAGGAAAAAGCAATCGACGCTCCGTAGAGTTTATAGTACCCGTATCTCGCCGCAGATTTCCTGAACTGATTTTCCGGTCGTATCAATTTTTATGGTATTCAGCTTTTGGTATAGCGGAAGTCTGGCAAGGCTGCGTTCCATTGCGTCAGGCGTTCGGATTCCCTTGGCTATGTCAGACGCAATTCTCTCCCTGACCGCTTTTTCGCCGGCAATCAGAGAAATGGACCTGACACGGCAGTCTGATAAATCCAGTTTTTCGAGAATGGCATCAATAATGGACTGTTCGTGCATAACCCAGCAGAAAATGATATTCTCATAGGCGGAGCAGCGGATAAAGTTATTGAGCACATGGGTAATATTGTCCAGCACCATGCCTTTTGTTTCATCTGTCACCTGAAAGGGGCTGGCGTCCCAGCACCAGTCGCCGTCCAGAAATACGCTGTTGTACAGCTCTTTTTTCAGATGCTGGCAGACGGTGGTTTTGCCAATCCCCATTGTACCGCCAATTAAATACAGGTTTTTCATTACTACACCACAGAAATTAATTCTAATTCATCCCATAGCGGGCCTTTTCCAAGCCTGCGCATATAGCTTGTATAATTTGTAAGTTCAAGGTTTTCTCCTGAAAGCCTCCATACAGTGTCACACTCAGCACAGATATAGATCGTCTCCTGATTTTCTTTCACAACTGCTTGATATATAGGACCTTCTTCGCAGAATGGGCAGGCAGTCATAGTAAACTCCTTTTATGAGAAAAGCGCCTCTGCTTCATAAAACAGAGACGTTTTCACTCATTTAACTAAATAGCTCATGTCATACAGCCCCGGTTTTTCCACGCCGGCGATAAACTTAGCGGCCTCCACCGCCCCCTGGGCGAAAATCTCCCGGGAGAGGGCGGTGTGTCTAATCTCCATAATCTCGTCGTGGCCGGCGAAGATGATCTCGTGCTCCCCCACGATGGTGCCCCCCCGGACGGCGGAGATGCCGATCTCCTTCCTGTCCCGGGGCTGGCGGGTGGAGTGGCGCTCATAGACGTACTCGATCTCATGGCCGCAGGACTGAGCCGCCGCGTCTGCGATCATCAGGGCGGTGCCTGAGGGGGCGTCCACCTTCCGGCGGTGGTGGCGCTCTACAATCTCGATGTCGTAGCTGTCCCCCAGGACGGCGGCGGCCTTCTTCACCAGCTCCAGCAGCACATTAATGCCCAGGGACATGTTGGCGGAGCGGAAAATGGGCACGTCGCAGGCAGCAGCGCCCACCTGGGCCACCTGCTCCGGGGAGTAGCCGGTGGTGGCCAGCACCAGGGGAATGTGCCGGGCCCTGGCGAACTCCAGCAGGCCGTTCAGGGCGGCGGGGGAGGAGAAGTCGATTACCGCATCGGCCTCGCCGGTAAACTGGGCGGGGGAGGTGTAGACGGGAAAGTCCCGGTCGGAGGTGCCCAGCACATCGAAGCCGGCGCACACCTCCACAGCGGGATCGTTGGCGCACAGGGACTCCACTACCCGGCCCATGTGGCCGTTGCAGCCGGAAATGATTATCTTCAGCATAGTATGCTCCTTTCGATGGCTCCCTCAGAGAGGGAGCTGTCACCGCCCCAGGCGGTGACTGAGGGAGTTTTTACAGCAGACCCATCCGCTCCATGGAAGCGCGGAGGATGGTCAGATTCTTCTCCGACATGTCGCACAGGGGCAGGCGCAGGGGACCGGCTTCCATGCCCATCAAATTCATAGCGGCCTTGATGGGAATGGGGTTGACCTCGCAGAACAGGGCGTCGATCAGGTCCATGTACCTGATTTGGAGCTGAGAAGCAGCTTCAAAGTCGTTTTCCAGACACAGATGGCTCATTTTCACCATGACCTCGGGGATGATGTTGGAGGCCACCGAGATAACCCCCTTGGCCCCCAGGGCCATCATGGGCACCACCTGGTCGTCGTTGCCCGACCAGATGTAGAAGTCGTCGGGGCAGAGGTAGCGGGTGTGGGCCAAAAGGGAGAAGTTGCCGCTGGCCTCCTTCACGCCGTTGATCTTGGGGTTTTCCGAGAGAATCTTATAGGTGTCGGCGGTGAAGGACACGCCGGTGCGGCCGGGCACATTGTAGAGGATGATGGGCAGCTCGGTGCGGTCAGCGATGTACTCATAGTGCTTGATAAGGCCGGTCTGACTGGCCTTGTTGTAGTAGGGGGTGACGTGGAGCAGGGCATCGGCGCCGGAGTCCTGGGCGTGCTGGGACAGGTAGACAGCGGCGGAGGTGTCGTTAGAGCCCGCGCCGGCAATCACCTTTACCCGGTGGTCCACCCGCTTGACGCAGAACTCCACGGCGGCGATGTGCTCCCGGATGGACATGGTGGCCGACTCGCCGGTGGTGCCGCAGACGCACACCGCGTCCACGCCGGATTCGATCTGAGCGTCAATCAGCTTGCCGAAGGCGTCGTAGTTGATGGTGCCGTGGTCGTCAAAGGGGGTCACCAGGGCGGGGCAGGAGCCGGTGAAGACTGGAGTTCTCATAATATTAAGCATCCTTTCTGGAATGATAATGTAGGAACGCTTCATGAAGCGTCCGGATTCGTTTTGCTTGGCACTGCGGCGGACGCATCATGATGCGTCCCTACAGATGGATATATCCCACCCTGCCAATCATTTGTGGTCAATATATCCCTCGGCGCACAGCAGCTCGGCCAGCAGGACGCTGCCGCCGGCGGCGCCCCGGAGGGTGTTGTGGGACAGACCGACGAACTTGTAGTCGTACTGGCTGTCGGGGCGGAGACGTCCGGCGGAGATGGCCATGCCGCCCTCCAGCTCCCGGTCGGTCCTGGCCTGGG